>JAXGQI010000019.1:0-31090 GCA_040766525.1 Clostridiales bacterium
TGTGATCACTTTGCATGAGCCCAATCATGCCCTCTTTTTGGCGGATGAGGTGGTTTTGTTCCACCGGGGTAAGGTGCAAAAGGGACCAACAGCAAAACTCGTTAATGAAGAGAATATGAGAGAACTTTATCAAGTGGAATCGAATTTTATTGCCATCGGGGATCAAAGTTATATGTTGGTGGATTACGGCAAATAATGTTGGGGTGAGAAATGCTGTTCTCTTGCCGACCCGATGGTTCCCACGCTCAACTTTATTTTGATAATTACAGCACGGCTATTGCGGGAATCAAAAAACTGTGCTATACTGTTATTCGTTGTTCCCTGCCCTCATTCGGTTTGAGGGCCGTTAGTCCATGGGGAGGAGGTGTAAAGGTATGCGCAATTATGAAGCCATGTATGTTCTGCGTCCCGATTTGGACGAAGAGCAGGTACAAGCAAATGTTGACCGTTTTTCTGAAATCATCACCAAAAATGGTGGCGAAGTGACCAAAGTTGATCTTTGGGGGAAACGGCGTCTTGCTTATGAGGTCAAAAAATTGCGGGAAGGTTATTATGTGCTCTGCTTCTTTACGGCAGGACCCGACCTTCCACTGGAACTTGAACGGAATTTTAAAATTGCCGATGAAGTTATCAGATTCCTGGTTGTCCGGGAAGGTGAATAAGAAATCCAGGTGATATTATGTTGAACAGAATCGTCCTGATCGGACGCTTAACGAGAGACCCGGAATTGCGCTCCACTTCCAGTGGGGTTCCCGTAGCGACCTTCACCTTAGCGGTGGATCGTGGTTTTAAAAATGCTTCGGGAGAAAAAGAAACGGACTTTGTTCCCATCGTTGTATGGCGGGCTCAGGCGGAAACCTGCGCTACCTACCTTTCTAAGGGTAAGTTAGCCGCAGTAGACGGCCGCTTGCAGATTCGGTCTTACGAAGCGCAAGACGGAACAAAGAGAACCGTTGCGGAAGTGGTTGCGGAAAGTGTGCGCTTTCTTTCTCCGAAAGATGGCGGCGCAGGTTCCGGCCGGTCTTCCATGCCGGATTTCGGCGCAGATGAAATGGCGCCCATGGATGATGTTCCATTTTAAGAAAGGAGATTTAAAATGGCTGAAAGAATGTCCCGTCCCAATCGTGGTCGTAGGGTCAGAAGAAAAGTATGCGCTTTCTGCGTAGACAAAGTAGACCATATTGATTATAAAGATACCGCTCGTTTGAGAAAATATATCAGTGAAAGAGGCAAGATTTTGCCGAGAAGGATTTCCGGCAATTGCGCGAAACACCAAAGGGCTTTAACCCTGGCGGTGAAACGGGCACGGCAAATCGCTTTATTGCCCTATACGACAGAGTAGAATAACTGCGTTTTTGAAGCCTCAAGGTATTCTTGGGGCTTTTTTGCTACGGCAGGCCGTTATTTGTGGAACGGCCAAAGCGGAATAGAGGGACTTGACTTTATGACGGAAAAACCGGGAATGTCAACAAAATTGATAGCGGATGCAGGTATTTTTGCAGCGCTGTCTATTGTATTGATTTTAATTGCGTGGTATGTACCTATATTGGGTTTTTTTGTTACCTTTGTTTGTGCCGTGCCCTTGATGATCGTGGTGATGCGCCATCATTGGTGGGCCGGGGTTTTAACGGGGATCATTGTTTTTTCTGGCGCGATGGTTCTGGTGGGGCCGATGAATGGCATTGTTTCGGCGTTGACCGTTGTGGGCTATGGTTTGACTTATGGGCTCTGTTTTAAAAACCAGGTATCTCCGGCCAAAACGTTATTTTTGGGCACCGTGATCACCGGCTTTCTTGCCGGGGCGACTCTTGTGATTATGGCTATTTTGGGGAATGTACCCCTTTCTGCTTTCATCACTGATCTGGAAAAAACGATGGAGCAGGTTTTTGCTACCTATGAAAGTATGGGGGTTCTCGATCGCTTGCTGCCTGCCGGGATGACGGTGGCAGAATATAAGGATTCGATTATGGCGCTATTTAGCCTGCTTTTGCCTGCAGTATTGATCATCGGTGCGATGATTACCGCTGCGGCCAATTATCTTTTTGCCGGAATGATCTTGAAAAAGCTGCGCTTTTCTCTTCGCACTTTGCCGCCTTTTCGGGAATGGCATATCCCTTGGTGGATGGTATGGGGTGTGATCATTGCTTTGGGCGCCCAGTTTTTATCGGGCCGCTTGGAAAATGAAATTTTGTCGACCTTGGCCCAAAACCTATTTTATATTTATTTCCCCATTACGGCGATATCGGGCTTAGCTTTGCTGGCCTTTATGTTTCACCAGTTTCGGATATCGAGGAATGTGCAAATCTTCCTTTGGATCGTTTTTGTTGTGTTTTTGACATTTACCTTGCCCTTTACCCTGTTTTTAGGGCTGTTTGATATGATTATTGATTACCGGAAAATATTTGCAGGCATGAAAAATAAGAATGATATGAAAGATAAATAGGAGGTGTCCTCATGAAAATTATCCTGATCCAAGATGTGAAAGGCCTCGGTAAAAAGGGAGATGTTGTCAATGCTGCCGACGGCCATGCCAGGAATTTTATCCTCCCCCGCAAATTGGGTGTTGAGGCCAATGAAGTAAACATGCGGAAATTGGAAAGAGAACAAGAAAAGGAAAAGAATCGCAAAGCCGACGAGCTGGCCCAAGCGAAGGTGCTTGCCGGCCAATTGAAAGATATGGTCTTCACCATTAATGCCAAGGCAGGGGAAGAGGGCAAATTGTTCGGTTCCATTACCGCCAAGGATATTGCCGACGCCATTGCCGAAAAGACCGGCGTGAAAGTGGACAAACGCCACATTGAAACGGGAGAAGCCATCAAATCTCTGGGTCGCCATGAAGTCACCGTGAAATTGCACCAGGAAATCAAGGTGAAAATCATTTTAGAAATCGTACCCCAGCAGTAAGGAAAGGATTCCATGATCAAAATCGAAAAAGAAGAACAGTTACGGAAAAATATCGACGCATTAAAGGATATATTAAATGAAGTATTCGGCGCCGATCAGATCGTCATTCGAGCCACCAAGTTGGAAACCTTGGATTATCTTGCTTCCGATGATTTGGAAGAGCAGCTCACTGCTTTGGAGCGGATCGTTTTTTATGATCCTCTCTATGATAACAGCGGTGAAAGTTTCCCTTCGTTTGAGTAAACTCATGGACGAGATGGGGGAACTGATTGCCAAACGGAATTTGGAAGATAAATTGGAAAAGCTGATCGCCGAAAAAATGCAGGCGCGGCAAGAGGATTATTACCGGGAAGTGAAGATGCAGATCTTAAAAGAAAACAGCGGCCCGGAAAATGCCAATACTTTGCGTAAATACGCCCAGCTGGAAGTGTTGGACCATCAAAAACTTGCCCGTTCCGCTATGGAAATGCTGCGGCCTTGTACTTTGGAGGAGATCATCGGGCAAGAAGGGCCCGTTAAAGCCCCTTTGGGTAAGATCGCCTCTCCTTATCCCCAGCATGTGATCTTATACGGCCCTCCCGGTGTGGGGAAAACTTCCGCTGCCCGTTTGGCGTTGGAAGCGGCCAAGAATATGGAGTCCTCGGTGTTTTTCCCGGATGCTCCTTTTATTGAGATTGACGGTTCCACTTTACGGTGGGATCCCCGAGAGGCGACGAATCCCCTCTTGGGATCGGTGCACGATCCGATTTATCAGGGTGCCCGGCGTGATTTGGCGGAAACCGGCGTGCCGGAACCGAAGCCCGGTCTCGTAACCCAGGCCCACGGCGGCGTTTTGTTTATTGATGAGATCGGGGAAATGGACCCGATGTTGTTAAGTAAGTTACTGAAGGTATTGGAAGATAAAAAGGTGGATTTTGAATCCTCCTATTATGATCCCAATGATGATCAGGTCCCCAAATATATCAAAAAGATATTTGAAGAGGGTTTGCCGGCGGACTTTATTTTGATCGGCGCTACGACAAGGGACGCTTCGGAATTGAGTTCCGCCCTCCGTTCCCGTTGCGGCGAAGTGTATTTTGATCCTTTGAGTCCCAAAGATATTATGGGGATCTTGAAAAATGCGGCGGAAAAGCTGAAGATCAAATTGGAACCCGAAGCGGCGGAATTGATTTCCGAATATACGGTGGACGGAAGAAAAGCCGTAAATATCCTGGCCGACGCTTATGGATTGCTTCTTTATGAACAGAGAAACCATAAAAGAAAGCGGCTGGTGATCAAAAAGAAAAATATCGCGGAAGTCATCCAAAATTCCAGGCTCGTGCCGAAAGTGCGGGATAAAGCATTGGATACGGCAGAGGAAGGCAAAGTTTTCGGCCTCGGCGTTTATGGTTTTTTGGGTTCGGTGATTGAGATCGAAGCGGTGGTGTTCCCCGCCAGAGAAGAGGGAAAATGCCAAGTCCGCTTTAATGATACCGCAGGTTCGATGGCGAAGGATTCCGTTTTTAATGTTGCTTCCGCTTTTCGTTCCCTGGGGCAAGATGATTTTAACAAATATGATATCCATGTCAATGTCGTCGGTGGCGGCAATATTGACGGGCCCTCGGCGGGGGCGGCGATTTTCCTTGCTTTATACAGCGCGATCAAAAAAATCGCGATCCCCCAGAATATCGCGGTGACCGGGGAATTGTCCATTCGGGGCAAGATCCGTCCCGTGGGGGGAATCAGCGAAAAGATCTATGGCGCCCGCCAATCCGGGATGAAAAAGGTGATTTTGCCGGCGGAGAATCTGGAGGACGTTCCCCGTGGACTTCGCGGTCTCGAAATCGTCGGTGTGAAGGATATTCATGAATTGTTAGCGGCAGTTTTCGGTACGGTTGTAGAAAAAAACTGAAAAACCGTAAAAATTTGTGAACCTACTTGTACATTTCCCGATAAAGCATTAGAATAAAATCAGGTGATATTATGGCTTTTCATGCGGAAGAAATGCTCCCGCCCCATAATTTGCAGGCAGAGATGGCCGTTCTTGGTTCCATCCTTTTGGAGCAGGAAACAATTTACACCATTGCGGAAATCATCAAAGCCGAGGATTTCTATAAGGACGCCCATAAGAAAATCTATGAGACCCTCTTCATGCTCAATGAAGAGGGTAAAAATATTGATTTGGTGACTTTTGTTGAAGCTTTGCAACTGTGCGGTTTGCTGGAAGAGATCGGCAGTATGGCCTATGTGACGGAGCTGTATAAAGCGGTTCCCACCGCAGCCAATGCTGCGTATTATGCGCAGATCGTTAAAGACAAAGCGATGAAACGCAATTTGATTCGGATCAGCTCCCGTATCACCCAGGAGACTTTGGCGGAAGAGAAGGAAGCCGCCACCCTTTTGGAAGAGGCGGAAACCGAGATTTTTAATTTGAGCCAGATCCGGGAAGCGAAGGGGTTGGGCCCCGTTGCTCCCTTTGTGGGGGACGCCTTTGATTTGATCGGCGTCAATGAAAAGGGGATTCCCACTTTTACTGAATTGGATACCTTGCTGGATGGGTTGAAGAAGAGTGACTTGGTGATTGTTGCCGCCCGTCCCGCCATGGGGAAGACTACTTTTTGTATCAATATTGCGGAAAAAGCGGCGACGATGCACGGTTTCCATGTCGCGTTTTTCAGCTTGGAAATGTCCAATATCCAGTTGGCTGCCAGGATGCTGTTTTCCCATGCCAAGGTAGATCAGTCGAAGGCCAAGCGCAATCGCTTAGATGATGGGGAATGGGGAAGGCTCGGCACTGCGATGGAGGCAATTTCCAAAGCGCCGTTATTTCTTGATGATACGCCCGGGATCACGGTTTCGGAGGTTCGGGGCAAAGCCAGAAGATTGAAGAGAGAAAAGGGGTTGGACTTAATCGTCATTGACTATATCCAGTTGATGCAGTCCTCCGTTACCGCCAGAAATGAGAATCGGCAGCAGCAGATTTCGGAAATTTCTCGGCAATTAAAGGGGTTGGCCAAAGAGTTGGATGTACCGGTTTTAGCGATTTCGCAGCTTTCCCGTGCTGCCGTCGGCAAGGGAGAAGGAGCGGTAAAAATGCCGGATCTGAGCCATTTGCGGGAGAGCGGCGCCTTGGAACAGGATGCGGACATCGTTATTTTTATTCACAGGCCGGCGTATTATGATTCTGCGCAAGAGGATAATCATCTTGCCAAAATTCGAGTGGCCAAGCATCGGAACGGGCCTGTTGGCGAAAAGGATTTGGCCTTCTTTAATGAATGGACGCTTTTTATGGATTTGGATACGCATCATGATGAACCGGTCTATGAAAGCGGTGCAGAAGAAGTGCAAAAATAAACAGAATGTTTTGCCATTTGGAAAAACAATGATAAGGATCTAGCAGGCAGTTTTCTTGTCATTCTGTTCCAATGTGGCTGAAAAGTTTTCCATTGCAACCGGATTGTATATCATGTATGATAGTTTTAGTGACAATTGGGGGTAAGGAAACTATATTAGTGGCAAAATCCTGTCACATAATTTTTTAAGGTAATAATCGTCAAAATAGGGGGGAGATTCATGGAAGACATCAATTTGACATCCAGCCTTTCTAAAGCAAAAGCGTTACGCAAAACCATTAAGGAAGAGCATGGCGCCGATATTGGCCGCTGTTATCAATGCGGAAAATGTACGGCTGGTTGTCCCCTTGCCTGGGCGATGGACAATTCTCCGCGGGAGATTATTAATCTGCTCCGGTCCGGGCTTTATGAAGAAGCAATTAAGAGCAACTCGATTTGGATTTGCTCTACTTGCGACACCTGTTCTACCCGTTGTCCCCGGAAGGTGTATCCTTCCCGGGTAATGGAAGGCCTTCGCATGGAGGCAAAACGCCAAGGGATTATTGGAGAGAAACCCTTGGATGTATTCCACAGCGCCTTTTTGCAAATTGTGGAACGCTATGGGCGTATTCATGAGTTGGAGCTCATGCTGCGCTATAACCTTTTTACCGGCAAATTATTGAAAGATGCGCTTTATGCTCCTGTGATGTTGGGAAAAGGCAAACTTGCGATTTTGCCCCACCGCATCGAGAACAGAGATGAAATGAAACAGATCTTCGCGCGTTGCCGCGAACTTGGAGGTGAGCAGCAATGAAAAAATTCGGTTATTATCCTGGCTGTTCTTTGTCGGGTACCGGTTTGGAAATGGATATTTCTACCCGGGCCGTGGCGAAAGCATTGGGGATCGAATTATGGGAAGTGCCCGATTGGAACTGCTGTGGCGCCTCTTCCGCACATTTGACCGACCATAATCTGGCGATTGCGTTGCCTGCCCGCAATCTGGCGATTGCGGAAGAAGCCGGCGTTGGTTTGGCAATCCCTTGTGCCGCTTGTTTTGTCCGCTGCAAAGCGTCGGAAAAAGCGGTGCGGGAATCGGAAGAAATGAAAGCAAGAATGGAATATATTACCGGCCGTAAATACGAAGGTAAATATGACGCCAAGAATATGCTGGAAATCATTGCGGAGGAAGTTGGGTTAGACGGCATCAAAGAAAAAGTCGTTCGTCCCATGACCGATTTGAAAGCGGCCAGCTATTATGGTTGCCTTTTGGTGCGTCCGCCGGAAATTACCCAGTTCGATGATGAGGAAGATCCGCAATCCATGGATGACATCGTGAAAGCGATCGGCGGCGAATCCGTGAACTGGAATTTCAAAGTCGAATGCTGCGGCGCCGCTCATCCCACCGCTTTGCCGAAAGCAGGGTTGCAGATGACGAAAGCCGTTTTGGATGACGCCAAAAAGAACGGCGCTGAATGCGTTGTTTGTGCTTGCCCGCTTTGCGCTACGAATCTCGATATGCGTCAAGTACAGATCGGCAATAGCGCCGGGATCAAATATGACCTGCCGATATTCTACTTTACCGAACTTTTGGGCATTGCCATCGGCTTAGGACCCAAAGAGGTGGGTCTGAAACATCATTTTGTTGATCCGATGCCGCTGCTGGAAAGGAAAGGGCTCTTAAAAGACCCTGTGGAAAAGGGGGAAGATAAGGCATGAAGAAAACAGGCGTATTTATCTGTCACTGTGGTTCCAATATCGCCCATACCGTGGATTGTGCCAAAGTTGCGGAAGCAGCGAAGGACTTCCCTGGCGTAGAGTACAGTACAGATTATAAGTATATGTGTTCCGATCCGGGCCAAAATATGATCATCGACGCTATCAAAGAACATGATCTCGACCGTGTTGTTGTGGCTTCTTGCTCGCCCCGGATGCATGAACCGACCTTTAGAAAATGTATCGCCAAAGCGGGATTGAATCCCTATATGGTGGAAATGGCCAATATTCGGGAACATTGCTCTTGGGTGCACTCGGATAAAGAAAAGGCCACGGCAAAAGCCACCGACTTGGTTCGGATGGCCACAGCCAAAGTAATGAAGAACGAGCCTCTGCAAAAATCTACCATTCCCATCCATAAGAGAGCTTTGGTCGTCGGCGGTGGGATCGCCGGGATCCAGGCAGCCTTGGATATCGCCGACGCCGGCTATACGGTAGACCTTTTGGAAAGAGAACCCTCCATCGGCGGGAAGATGGCCCAGGTCGACAAGACCTTCCCCACCATGGACTGCTCGGCTTGTATTTTAACACCGAAAATGGTGGATGCTTCCCAGCATCCCAATATCAATATCATCGCTTACAGCGAAGTGGAAAAAGTGGAAGGCTATGTGGGCAATTTTGATGTGACCATTAAGCGGAAAGCCACTTCCGTCGATCCCGTAAAATGTACCGGTTGCGGCGCTTGCTTTAATAAGTGCCCCAATAAGAAGAAGATTCCCAGTGAATTTGAATGTGGGATGACAACGCGGACAGCGATCTATGTTCCTTTCCCCCAAGCGGTGCCGAATAAACCCGTTATCGACCGGGAACATTGCACCTATTTCACGAAAGGGAAATGTAAGATCTGCTCTACCGTTTGCCCCACCGGCGCGATCAACTATGAGGATCAAGATGAATTTGTACAGATCCGTTACGGAGCGATCGTTGTTGCTACGGGTTACGACCTCTTCGACCATTCGGTCTATGGGGAATATGGCTATGGGAAATATCCCGACGTCATCACCGGCTTGCAATTTGAACGCTTAGTCAACGCTTCCGGCCCGACCCAAGGCCATATCCAACGGCCTTCCGACGGGGAAGAACCGAAAACCGTTGTTTTCATCAAATGTGTCGGCTCCAGAGATGAAGCGAAGGGCAAAAAATATTGTTCGAAAGCATGCTGCATGTATACGGCAAAACATGCGACCATGGTCAGAGATAAGATCAAGGATTCCAATGCGGTCATTTTCTATATGGATGTGCGGACGCCGGGCAAAGGCTATGAAGAGTTCTATTTAAGAGCTGCCGACGAATATGGCGTCGACTATATCCGCGGCCGTGTTTCTAGGATCTATCAGGAAGGGAAAAAGCTGATCGTCAAAGGGGAAGACACTTTGATGGGCAAAGCCGTCACCGTGGAAGCGGATTTGGTGGTATTGGCTACGGCCATGGTTCCCCAGAAGGACGCCGGCGATCTCGCTCGGAAGATCGGTTTCTCCTACGACCAAGACAATTTCTTTACCGAAGCGCATCCGAAGCTTCGCCCTGTAGAAACCTTTACCGCCGGGGTATATCTGGCCGGTGCTTGCCAAGGCCCGAAAGATATTCCGGATTCCGTAGCCCAAGCCGGCGCGGCTGCTTCCAAAGTCATTGGCTTATTGTCCAAGGACGAAATGGAAACGGAAGCGATCGTGGCCAATGTAGATCCCAGCCGTTGTTCCGGTTGCGGTTTCTGCATCGATGTTTGCCCGTACCATGCGCTTGAATTGGTCGATCTGACCGAACGGTGCGGCTGCAATAATGTGACCCGCCAGGTTGCATCGGTTAACCGTGGTCTTTGCCAAGGTTGCGGCGCTTGCACCGTCAACTGCCGTTCCAATGCTTTGGACCTCATGGGTTATACCAATGAACAAATCTTAGCGGAGGTGGATGCCTTATGTCTGTAAGCGAAGAAGTCAAAACCACAACAGCGACAGCGGAGGAATGGCAGCCCAAGATCCTCGTTTTCGCTTGCCAATACTGCACCTATGCGGGAGCGGATTTGGCAGGTTTGAGCCGCCTCCAATATCCTCCTACAACCCGTGTTTTGCGGGTGCCCTGTTCCGGGCGGACGAATCCGCAATTCGTCATTCGCGCGTTTCAAAAGGGTGTTGACGGGGTTCTAGTGGCCGGTTGCCATCCCGGCGATTGCCACTTCTCCACCGGTAATTATTTTGCTCGTCGCCGCTACCTTTTGATGAAGCGCCTCATGGATTTCGTGGGCATCGATTCCCGCCGTTTCCATGTGCGTTGGATCTCCGGGTCGGAAGGGCCCAAGTTCCAACAGGTGGTCACCGAGATCACCGAAGAAATCAAGGCTTTGGGGCCGAACAGGAAGTTGAGGGATGAAGATGAGTGATATAAGCCAAAAAATGCGTGATATCGCCAAAAAGCTCCTGGAAGACGGCACTGTCAATCTCGTCATCGGCTGGGAAAAGGGGAACTTTTGGTATAAGAGCCCCCCGACCTTTATTTCGCGCCCTGAAGATGCGGACCGTCTGATTTTTGACGATTTCTGTTACCATAATTTATGCAAATATCTGATCGATCACCGGGATAAGGAAGGGAAGATCGCGATCTTTGCCAAAGGTTGCGACAGCCGCTCGATCATCGGGATGATCCAAGATCATCAGATCCCCAGGGAAAAGCTGTATATTATCGGCATTCCCTGCCCCGGCATGAAAGACGAAAAGGCGGCTGTGGGCAAAAAACCCGGCGCCGAATTGCCGGAAGCGAAAAAATGCGCTCTTTGCACCAATCCCAATCCGTTGATCTTTGATGAATTGATCGGCGAAAAGGTGCCGGATCGTGAACCGAAGACCGATGAAATCTTGGCTCAAGTGGAAGAGATGACCCAGGACGAAAAGTATGAGTTCTGGCAGGATCAGTTTTCTACCTGTATCCGTTGTTTTGCTTGCCGCAATGTTTGCCCCGTTTGCTCTTGCAGGGAATGCTGTTTTGATTCGTCGGCGCCCCAATGGCTCGGCAAAGCGGAAAATGCTTCGGAAAATTCCTTCTATCATTTGACGAGAGCTTTGCACATGGCCGGCCGTTGCGTGGGTTGTGGAGAATGTGAACGCGTTTGTCCCATGGGTCTGCCTGTAATGTTGTTAAATCGCAAATTGAGTAAAGAGGTCGAAACCCTCTTTAACGAGTCGCCCGCCGGTACCGTCATGGAGGATACGCCCGCCATGAACCATTACCGTTTGGATGACCCGGAAGAATTTATGTAAGGAGGTGGCAGGATGAAAGGGATTAAAAAGGAAAAGCTCAATGAATTCTTAAAGGCCTTGAGCGGCGAGTACCAGGTATTCGTCCCTGCCAAGACCTCGGATACGGTTACGAAATTTACCCCCTATGGCGAAGACGTCGAGATGTATTGGCAGGAAAATACCTTGATGTCGCCAAAGGATATTTTCTTCCCGCAGACGGAGAAAATGTATAAGTTTAAAACCAAAGGGATGTCGGTGGATATCGATGCGATCACGCCTCCCGATACGCCGAAGATCCTCTTTGGTATCCGTTCTTGTGATGTACAGAGTATCGACTGCATGGATAAAGTCTTTTTGACCAGAGGCTACGAGGATGACTTCTATAAGGCGAGAAGAGAGAATACCTTGCTTTTCGCCCTGGCTTGCACCACCCATGCCGATTCTTGTTTTTGTACTTCGATGGGCGTCGATCCCCAGCAGGCATCTTTGGCTGATGTGCAAATGAGCGATGTCGGCGACGCCTTGGCTTTGGAAGCGAAAACCCCCGCAGGGGAAGAAGCGCTGAAAAAAGTGGATTCCTATTTGACGGAATTGGCCAATCCCAAGATCACGCCTTTGGATGAGATCTTGATCAATGTGGATATGGAAGGCGTTCCGGAAAAATTGGAAAGCATGTTTGAACATCCCATCTGGGACGAAGTTTCCCCCAAATGTATTGGATGCAGCACTTGCACCTATGTTTGCCCCACTTGCTATTGCTTCGACATCGACAATAAGCTCCGTGGTGAAGAGGGAACCAAGATCCGTTGCTGGGATTGCTGCATGTTCTCGGAATACAGCCGGATGGCCGGGGGCCACAATCCCCGTCCCTCCAAAAAAGAGAGAGTGCGCAACCGCTTCATGGACAAATTGCTCTACAATAAGAAGCGCCATGGACAGGTATTTTGCGTCGGCTGCGGTCGTTGCGTAGCGAAATGTCCGGTCAATCTTGAGATTGCCACCATTATCCAAAAAGTAAAGGAGGCGGCAATATAACATGACTGCTGAAGAAATCAAGAAAATCAATGCCCTCGTTCCCATCAAAGGGAAGATCATTAAAATCACGCAGGAAACACCGGATACAAAAACCTATAGCATTACAGATGAAAACGGCAATAAACCCTTTACCCCGATGCCCGGGCAGCTGGGAATGCTTTCCATTCCCAATGTTGGGGAAGCGATGTTTTCCATCACCAACCAAGGGGACGATTATATCGATATGGCGATCAAATCCGTCGGCACATTGACCAATGCACTGTTTGACGCGGAAGAAGGCCAGGAATGCGGTATCCGCGGACCTTATGGCAATGGCTTCCCGGTGGACAAATGCAAAGGCCGGGACATCGTTTTTATCGCCGGTGGTATCGGTTTGGCCCCGGTGCGGAGCTTGATTATGCACTGCATCAAAAACCGGGCGGATTATGGGAAATTGACGGTGATCTATGGCGCCCGTTCCTATGCGGACCTGGTGTTTAAAGAAGATATCTTGGAAAATTGGCCCAAAGTGGAAAACATGGATGTTTTCGTCACCATTGACCGCGGGGAAGAATGCTGGAAAGACCATGTCGGTTTTGTTCCTTCCTATGTAGAGGAATTGAATATTCCGCCGTCGCTGACCTTCGTTTGCGGCCCGCCGATCATGATCAAGTTTACTTTGCAGACCTTGATGAAGATGGGGTATGATGAAGATGAAGTCATCACCACGATGGAAATGCGGATGAAATGCGGGATCGGCAAATGCGGTCGCTGCAATATCGGCAGCTGCTTCGTCTGCTTGGACGGCCCCGTCTTTACGATGCGGGAAATGAACGCCCTGCCACCGGAATATTAAGCTAAAACACAAAATAACTTAACGGGCATTGACTGATAAAGTCAATGCCCGTTTTATTGTAGCCAAAAGCCGATAGCATTGTAAATTTAAGGCCCTGACCGCTAGCGTTTTCTAAATACGCTATGCGTCCAGGACCTTTGTTTTTTTGCCCGATTAGAAAGCCCAGCCCATTGGCAGATAGAAGAGGTAAGGCGCGGTAAAGATGGCGAGGGTCAAGGCCAGCCTCTTCTTTTTTTTATCCTCTAGCTCCAGGTTTTTGAAGCTGATTTTAGTATTGAAACGGTAAATTAAAAATGCCGCCAGGCCCACCCCGACGGTGACCCAAAGAAAACTGATCAGAGTTGCAAAGGGGTGATAGGAAACCGGTTGCACCAACTGATCCATCATCCAGCGATAGGTGTTCTCGTTTAAAGAAGACCCCAAAAAGTCGCTGGCAAAGTGAGGCAAAGCGACCCAGAGGGCGCCGATAAAGTCGGCGGCAAAACCGAGCCCCCAAATTTTTATAATCGTTTGTTTATAGACATGGTTTTCTGCCGATATGCCGAGGCATTTTAAAGCCAGAAGCAGGACGGCGCTGTCAATGAAGAAGTTCGCCGGTAGAGAAATCAGCCATAAGAACGGGTAAAGCCACAGCGCCCAGATGGGAAAAACGACATTGTACAGTGTAACATCATGTGTTGTGTCTTTTTCTATCACGAATTTTCCCCCTCTTCGTCGTGTCGGCGCTTAAAACTCCAAGTTTTCAATGTGGCTTAAAACGCTAATATTTTGTAACGGGTTTCCCGTTAGCCGGATTTGGGTGGAGGCAGGGAAATTTGCCAGCGGGCTAACATCGGTAATCTGATTGTCGATCAGTTCGATATAGGTCAGGTTGGAAAGTCCCGCCAATACGGAGATATCGCTGATCTTGTTATTGTAGAGGCCGATACTGGTGAGGGCGGCGAGGTTCCCCAGCGGGGACAGGTCGGATAGTTCATTGCTGTAGAAGTTGATTTCCTCCAGGGCCGTGAGGCCTGCGATGGGGGTCAGATCGGCGATGTGATTGAAATCGAGGCTCAAATATTCCAGCTTCGTACATTGGGCAAGGCCGGAGATATCGGTAATCGCATTGTTGCTCATGGACAGCATTGTCAGGTTTTCTGCCGCCGTCAGGAAGGATACTTCTGTTAAATTGCTTTGATGCCAGTTCAGTTGCACGAGATTGCCGATATTGGGGATAGTCGTGGGGTCGATATCCGGTTGAAGCGTAATCCGCAAGCGGGTGAGGTTGGGGAAGTATTGCAGGTCGGCGAGGGATTGCATCGTGCCGTAACCGGTATACCGTGTGCCTTCGTATTCAAAGGCGTCGTCCCCGAAGAGGATGATGCTTTGATCGGGGCGGTCGGGCCCTGTTAGAAAGAGAAATTCATCTGCCGCAATTTGGACAGCGGTAAATTCTTCCAGATCTGCCGGGGTGATTGTTTCCAGGCCCAGCTCCGCTTTGAGGAGGGACTCGAAGACGGGATCGCTGAAGACGATGGGTTCATTGCTCGCCGCCGCTCCTGCATCTTCACCCTCCGAGGACTCTTTGGAGCAGGCAGTGAAGAGAAGAAGCGCCAATGAGAGCAAAACCAACAGAAATAAGAACGATCGATTTTTTCTAGCCATGATATAATTTCCCCCTATCTTGTTTATGTGCCCATTATAGGGAAAAAGCGACGCAAATACAAGAAAAAAGTGGGATAGACGGGTATCGGGAAACGCGAGATTTTCAGGCTTCCCACATCTGGGCGCCGTACAATTTGGCGTAAATGCCCCCTTGGCGGAGAAGGTCTTTGTGATTACCGATTTCAGCGATACCGGTACCATCCAGTACGACAATTTGATCGGCCCGGGCGATGGTGGAAAGGCGGTGGGCGATGACCAAGGTCGTTCGGTTTTTGGAGATTTCTTCCAAGGCCTCCTGGATTTCCCGTTCCGTTTCACTATCCAGGGAAGAGGTGGCCTCATCGAGGATGAGGAGGGGCGTATTCCGTAAGACTGCCCGGGCGATTGAAACCCGCTGTTTTTGCCCGCCGGAAAGGCGAACGCCCCGCTCGCCGATGACGGTATCATAGCCCAGTTCCATTTTTTCAATAAAGGAATGGGCATTGGCGGCTTTTGCAGCCGCAATGACAGCGTCAAAATCCGCGTCTTTGCAGCCATAGACGATATTTTCGTAAATCGTACCGTTAAAGAGGAAGGTATCCTGCAGTACCATACTGATATTGTCACGAAGATTCTTCAAGGTAAGGTCTTTAATATTGACGCCGTCGAGGGTAATGGCTCCTTCTTGGGGATCATAAAAACGGTTGATGAGGCTGGCGACGGTGGTTTTCCCTACTCCGGTGGTTCCCACCAAGGCGATGGTTTGCCCCGCCGCAATTTTTAGGTTGAAATTCTCTAAGACGGGGAAACCCGGCTGATAGGCGAAGGAAACCTGGTGAAATTCCAATTCCCCTTTGACCTTTGGCAAGGTTTTGGGGTTTGCCGTTTCTTCTACATCCGGAGCCTGGTCCAGGATGGCAAAAACCCGTTTGCAGCCGGCTAAGGCTTTGCCACCCATGTCAAGTTGGCGGGAGAGATGATCTAAGGGCTTATAAAACATGCTGAGATACATCACGATACCGACGATATCGGCGATATTGGTTTCCCCCCTTGCAACCATGCGGCCGCCGACGATGATGACCACCACAGAGCCTAAAGTGATAAAAAAGGTGATCAGGGGATAGCTGGTTTCAAAGAAGAAACGCGCCTTTAAATAGATTTTACTATGCCGCAGCGCTAAGTTTGCGACCCGTTTTTCTTCATGATCCTGTTGATTGAAAATCTGGATTTCCTTGATGCCGGAGAGATTATCCTGCACTACCCCGGCGAGGAGGCCCCGGGCCGCGCTGCTCTTTTTCCAAATTGGGGAAAGATGGCGGCTTTGCCAAATGACGATGAGGAACAAGAAGGGTAAGGAAGCCAAACTGACGATGGCCAGTTTGACATTGATGGTAAAGAGGAGAATGCCGACGCCGATAAAGGTCAGCCAGTTGATCGTCATTTCCGGCAGCACCCGGCCGAGGAGGAGTTCCGCATCCATCGCATCACTGACGACCAGCCCGGTCAACTCCCCGGTACGGCTTTTGTGAAAATAATATAAGCTCATCTGTTGCAAGCGGCTGTAAACACGGGCCCGCAAATCCGCAACATAATGAAGCGAGGCGGAATGGTTCAAATACCCGGCGGCGGAGGTTCCCGCGGCTTTTAAAGCGGTCGCACCCAAAAGAAAAAGGCCGACGCGCAACGCTTCCCCGGCGAAATCGGCGCTGTTGCCGAGGGCCAGGTTGGTCAACTCCCGCATGGCCCAGGGAGTGTAAAATCCGGCGACAGTTGCGATGATGAGAGAGAAAAACCCCAAACTCAGTTGGAGCCAATATTTTTTTGCGTCTTTAAAAATGCGGAAGATCGTTCTCATCCCCTGTTTGGCCTCCCTTTTCCCAGTTTCATCGTTTCTTTTATCAGCATAACATAAACGAACGCCTTTGCAAACGGTTTTACTGGATTTTGATCGGCAATATCCCATTTTATCGGGTTTGCCTGAGAGCGAATGGAAACCTTGTGTAAGGCGGCGTTTTTATGAAAACGAAGGCAATGCCCTAAAATTTTCCGGATGTAAAGAAAAAAACCTTGTGTTTTTCCTTGAGTTACTATAGAATAAGACTATTAACCGAAAATAATGTTTATAATATTTCCCCAATAAACGCTTAGGAGGCAAGGAAAATGGCGAAAATGTATTATGACAATGATGCTGATCTCTCTTTTTTGCAAGGTAAAAAAATCGGCGTCATCGGATATGGCTCTCAGGGTCATGCCCAATCTCAGAATCTGAAGGAAAGCGGTCTCGATGTTATCGTGGCAGAATTGCCCGGCTGCCCTAATTGGGAACAGGCAGTAAAAGACGGCATGACGGTGATGACTTCCGCTGAACTGGCGGCACAGGCCGATGTAATCCAGATTCTCGCTCCCGATGAATTGCAGGCAAGAATTTACAAAGCCGATGTCGCTCCCAATTTGAAACCGGGAATGGTGCTGGTTTTCTCGCATGGTTTCAATATCCATTTCTCTCAGATTATTCCCCCTGCCGATATTGATGTGATCATGGTCGCGCCCAAAGGCCCCGGCCATCTTGTACGCCGTACGTTTACGGAAGGCAGCGGTGTTCCCGATTTGATCGCCGTTTATCAAGATGCTTCCGGTAAAGCGAAAGATATCGCTTTGGCATGGGCCAAAGGCATCGGCGGCACTCGTGCCGGCGTTATCGAAACAACCTTTAAAGAAGAAACCGAAACCGACCTTTTCGGCGAACAGACCGTTCTCTGCGGCGGCCTCTCCCATCTTTTGAAAGCCGGTTTTGAAACTTTGGTAGAAGCCGGATATCAGCCGGAAATCGCTTATTTTGAATGTATCCATGAAGCGAAATTGATCATCGATTTGATCTATGAAGGCGGCATCTCCATGATGCGTTATTCCATCAGCGACACTGCTGAATGGGGTGATCTTTCCGTCGGTCCCGATATTATCACTCCCGATGTGAAAGACCATATGAAAACCGCTTTGACGAATATCCAATCCGGGAAATTCGCCAAAGAATGGATCGCTGAAAACCAAGCGGGGCGGCCCCAGTACTATGCCTTGCGCAGACAAGGGAAAGAACATCAAGTGGAAATCGTCGGCGCCGAACTTCGCAAAATGATGCCCTTCATCAAAACCAAAATCGAAGTGAAATAAATGAAGATCATGAAAGGGTGCGGACGAGTCCGCACCCTTCAGTTTTTTTAAGAACCCTCGTTTTCCCACAAAACGGGAGACCGGCAAGAAAGGGTTTAGAGCAAGGCGCGGGAAAACCGCAGGACGCGACGTGTACATAGACGTACATGAGCGGTCTGCGGTTTTACTGGAACACAGCTATAAGCCCTTTCTTGACAGTCGCAAGGGTGCGGGGGACCGCACCCTTTTTTAATGTAAAGATCGGCTCCAATAGGCCAAAGACAGAGGATAATACGAAAAAATAGTCGGGGGACATGTTTTTAATATCGGCCTCTGTCTTATCGCTTGAAGGAGAAAAGCAAAGCGCTGTGTATGGTTTTCCCATACACAGCGCCAAATCATTCGATTTGTGCACGTAAAACAGCGTACCGCGTTATTTGATCCGCCCCTTGTGAAAAACCACAAAGTGGGATATAATAGATGGGTACGGCGTGGCATATGCCACAGTGTATGGTGGTATGGCACCTACGCAGTCCGGCTGGTGCGTCCACACCGGCCGGATGTCGTACATTTACTTTTCTCGCCCTTATTATACCGTATCTTGCAAAAAATGGCAAATTCTTTTTTCCTTTGGGAAAATAGCGGAATCTGCCATCCGATGATTGTATGGGCGATTCCATAGAGACCAAAAAGAATGATTTCCAAAACAAACAGGAGAGTAGAAGATGAAGGATCTTTTCCATTTGGATACGGATGATAAGCTTTTGCTGGAATTTGCCGCGATTATAAAGGAATTATTGGCTTTTGCCGAACGGGAAGGCGATCCGGCCCAGCTGCAAGAGAGCCTGGGGAAAGTGGCGGAAAAGCGCTTTTCCCAAGGTGGGTTTACGGCGCACCGGGGGTATTTTCTCCTTCCGTGGTGTATGACCGTATTGCCGACAATGCCGACCGTGGCCAACTTGCGGATGATGAGGCAAATGCCGATTATATCTATTCTTTTGCTGCCGACGGCCGCCTGCTGCTGGTGGAAAATCATGAGCTTTTCGGCAAAGAAGGCGATTTTTGCCGGGAATATCTGCGCTATTACGGCGACCAGGTCTTTGGCCTCTTTTTCGATGCGGAAAATCGGCTTACCGCAGTATCCCGCGAAACGTATCGGGATGAAACGCTCGTTGAATATTGCCGCACCCTTTGTTATGAAAAGGAAGAGGCGGATCTCTATTTGGAGCGTTGTTCTTATGAAGGCGACCGGCTTAGCGAAGCCACAATCTATCTCGGCGTTGCTCCCGATTTCGGGATCTATGATGAATGCCGGTATCATTTTCGCTATGATGAGGCGGGGCGTTACCGCGGGTATACGGAACGCCGGATTGTGATGGGGCAAGAGATCATAGAAGAAGTTAAGCTTGATAATGAATAAAGACAAAAGAAAAGCCACCGGGTTTGCCAAAGCATCCGGTGGCGTTTTTATGAGTAGGATTTTATTTGACGGTGAATTCCAATGTTTCCTCTTCATTCCCGTCCAGATACAGGGTTACGGTATAGTCTCCTGCGGGGAACGCAGCCCCCGCCGCCGGTGCAAGATGGAAGGCTACATATTGATTCACTTCGGTAAGGGTGTAATCTGAAGTGGCGGCTTCTTCTCCGTCTATGGACCAAACTGCGGTCACAACGGTATCATCCGGGGCGTTTTCCACTAAAACGGAAGCATAAATGATCGGTGCATTGGTGAAAAATACCGTCGTGTTATCCAAGGGTTCCATCGTTGTTTCATCGACGGAAGCAGCAATGGTCGCTTCGCTGATGTTTGCCGTGGAGAATTCGACCGAACCGCCATTGGCTAAAGCCAAAATGATGATGATCAAAAATATGGCTGCGACAGCGGCGACGGCAATGAGGCAGCCTTTTTTGGCGCCGCTTTTCTTTTTCGGCTGTGCCGGAGCCACCTGGTAATCCATACCGTAGTTGGGATCTTGGACAGGTGCGGTATGCGGAGGGATCGGCGCTGCTTGGGCCGTATATCCTTGATCGTTCCCGGCATAGGGTGGTGTTTCCGCTGTTTCATAAGCAGGGGCAACGGGCGGTGTTTCCACTGCTTCATACGTAGGGGCAACGGTCGGTGTTTCCACAGTTTCATACGTAGGGGCAACGGGCGGCGCTTCCGCCTGCGGTGCGCTTGTTGTCATATAATCCGGCGGATACATGGCGGCTTGTTTCCGTAATACGGTTTTAAATTTCCAGCCTGCGGCTTTTGCGGTTTCTTTTACGGTTTTGGGGATATCCCCCAAATTCAATTCATATTCGTATGCTTTGCCGTCGGGACCGTACTGCACGCTTTTTACTTTGCGGAAAAGGGTTTTTCCTGTTTGGAAACTGCTTTCACTGTCGGTACCGAAAGAAATCCCTTTGCCGGTTTCGACAGTTTCTTCCCGCATGTAAACGGTTCCTGCGGCTTCATTGAGGAAAACCATGGCTTCGTATTGGATCTGTTTTTGGCCTGTGCTCCACTGTGCGTCTAAAAAACTGGCATTGATCGTAATATCTGTTTGATTCCCCAGCTGATAAGGAATCCCCATTTGTTGCAGCTGGGTTAGGATCGCACTGAGAAGTTCGTTTTTTTGCATAATACTCTCCCCCCATATCTCTTTTGTTTTGAATATATTGCCTGCGATCATTGACGCATATCACCCAAATGGGTGATTTTAGTGAACAATGTCGTTTTGTTCCGTATTTTGTTTGTCAGCGTCCGTTGGTCATCAGGATATAGGTGAGTTCCGTGCGGTTATTGACGCCCACCTTGCGATAGATCTTTTGGATATGGGTTTTGACCGTGTTTTCCGAAAGATGCAGGGTATTTGCTATTTGGGTATTGTTTTTTCCGAGAATGATCTCATCGATGATGTCCGCTTCCCGCTTAGTGAATTTGTAGCGGGAGTTGGCCGGATAGTAGTCCTCATCTGCATATTGAAGAGTGATGGTAAAGTTGGCTTTGCCCAGAGGAGAAGTCTTGCGATAGATTTCGATCTCCAGGGGAGCAGTTGAGGTTTTCAGCGTCTCGCTATGGAGAACAATCGGAGCGGCGCCGTCTCTCGACATCGTTTTGCACCATTCTTTCACATGATAGAGGATGCTCGATCCAAAGACGGAGGACAGCTTCATCATTTCCAATCCGGCTGCATTGCCTCCGATGAGGCGCAGATCATTGTCTAAGACGGCAAGGCCGATTTTTGCCGGGTGGTTGGGATTCGATTCGATGGTTTTGACCGCCTCCATCATATGGATGATATGGAAAACCGTGGCGATGTGGGGTTGCAGAAGTTCTAGGAGAAAGATTTCTTCCTCATTAAAATCCGCTTCCCCTTTTTTTCGCTGGAGATAGATCTTTCCCGTGCATTGTCCTTGATAGAAAATTGGGATGCAGGCGATATGGCAAAATTCCCCGCTGCTAAGTAAACGGTGATGCGGTTCTTCCGGTATGTTGAAGGATCCATGGGCGAAATCGGAGATCGTGTGGATATCCGCTTCTTTGCCTTTTTCCTGATTATGAAAGGAATCGCTTTCGATTACGGGGTGTTGCTGATAGCAATCCTCTATTGCGCTGCCGCTAAAAGGTTTGAAGAATGTGCAATCAAAGCCGGCTTTAGAAAAAAACAGGCCGCTATCGTAAGGGATCACCTGATGAAGCAAGGACACGATGATCTTTTGCCATTCGGCAAAGGAAAAACAAGCGTAGGATGCATGGATCAATTGGTTGAATCGCTGGGCAGTTTGTCGGTTCATGGTTCTCTCCTATCGGGGGATCTCTTCATTACCGGCGGTTTGTCCGCTACCGAAGCGGTTATTTAGGGCGGGTCATTATTTCGTGAGATTTTTCAGTTCCTCATCAATTCCGTATGCAATTTGGAAGCCCGTCCAGATGGCGTCCATGAGGTTCCTGCCTCCTTGGGCGTCGCCGATGACGGCGACATGAGGAAGTTGGTTTTTCATTTCCTCATAGAGTATCCGATCATCCACATAGCCCAGGGCCAGGACGAGCCCTTGATTTTCCCATTCGAAAACGGCGTCGTCTTTCCCTTTTAAGAGCAGGCGGCCTTCCTTTACCGCCGTTAACATCGTGCCGGGGTATTGTTCCACGGTGGAACGCTCCAATAAGGTGAGGAGCATCATGCGGTTGGCTTCGGGGAAGTCTTTTTCCGGGAGGAAATCGTCTTCCTGTTCCACCAATTTTACTTTTTTCCCTTGCGCTTCCAAATGGAGGGCCAATTCTACCCCGAGGACGCCGCCGCCGACCACGATATAGGCATCCCCTTGATTGGGGTCCTGCAGTACGATTTCCGCCGTCAACGCGGTATGGGGTCAAGCCCCGGAATGGGGGGAAGCAGCGGCTTGGAGCCGGTTGCGATGATGAGATAATCGGGATTCATTTCCTGGATTTCTGCGCCGGTTAAGGCGTGGCTCAGATGGATCTCTACTTGAGGCAGCTTAGCCAGTTGCCGTTCATACCAGGGCAAGAGTTTCTTTTCGTCTTTTTTAAAAGCGGGGATTCCGGCGGCGATCAGGTGGCCGCCTAAGCGATCCGCTTTTTCATAGAGTTGGACACGGTGCCCGGCGAGCCCTGCGGTGCGGGCTGCTTCCATTCCCGCTGGGCCTCCGCCGATAATCATTACCCGACGGGGGGAAGCGGTTTTCTTGATGGCGGTGCGCCGTTCTTTTGCGCAGTGGGGGTTGACGGCGCAGGCCAGGGGTTTACAGAGGTCGCTTCTGCCGAGGCAGCCTCGATGACAGCCCAGGCAGGGGCGGATATCTTCTTCCTGCCCCAGGCGCAGTTTATTGCTCCATTGCGGATCCGCCAAAAAACCGCGGCCCAAAAGGGCCATATCGATTTCACCGTTTTCCACCGCTTTGCGCGCCACGGCAGGTTCATCCATCCTGCCGGCGGTAAGGATCGGTACGGTGACGACTTTTTTTAGTTCCGATACATAGGGGAGATAACAACCGTGGGGCATATAGCCCGGAGGATGCGGCCAATAGAGGGCTTCATGGGAGCCGCAATCGGCGTCAAACCCGTCATACCCCATCTCTTCTAGGAGTTTGCCGGCCTGTAATCCCTCTTCCAAGCTGCGTCCCCGTTCCTCTTCATCGGGAGCGAGGGCGCCCCCACCCCAATTTTTCAAAAAGGATTTTACGCCAAAGCGTACCAAAACCGGGAAATCATTGCCGCAGCGGCGGCGGATTTCTTCCCGAATTTCTTTGGCAATCGTGAGGCGGGCTTCCAAATCGCCGCCATAACGGTCGCTTCTTTCATTAAACAGGGCGAGGGCAAATTGGTCGAGAAGATGGCCCTCATGAATGGCATGGATCTCGACGCCGTCAAACCCGGCTTTTTGGGCTTGGAAAGCGCCTTCCCCCAATCGTTCCACTAAGAAGGTGATTTCCTCCAATTCCAGCGCCCGGCAGCGCAGATCGGGATCCCAATAATTGGGGATCGCCGAAGGGGCGATGGGATGGGAGCTGATCCAAGGGCTGTAGCCCGCCCGGCCAAGACCGGCGGAAAGCTGCAAAAATATCTTACAACCATACGTATGGATATCTTCCACCATTTCTCCGGCGGAAGCGACGAAACGAGGGGGATTCGTCCCCACATTGGTGGTTACACCGGGGAGGGAAACTTCCACTTGGTTTTCGGTTTCCGTATAGCCGGTGATGATCAGCCCGGCGCCGCCCCGGGCGCGCTCCAAATAATAATCGGCGGCCCTTTGGCTGAAGCAGCCATCGGGGGTGACCATGCCGAAAATGCACATAGGCGCCATGCCGATACGGTTTTTAACCTGTAGTTTGCCGATTTGAAAAGGGGTGAAAAGCTTCTCGTTTTTCATCTTATTTCGTCCTTTCCCGCCTGATGGTTTTTTTTCATGATTCCATAATCTTGGGAAAAAACCCTTTTTTGGGTTAAAGAAAATAAAGATACGGCGGGGGCGCAACGCCGATCTATCCGCAAAAGAGGGTATGGGCTTTTTGTCTGCGGGGGACTAGGCGATCCCAAGAAGGGGGAAGGCTTGTACGATCCTGTCGGAATAAAAAAGCGGAGCCCGACAGTGATGGTGTTTTTTCTCTTTTGGGATAGCGTATAATGGGATTTGGGAGGAGAGGTTATGGTATATTTTCAGTGCCCTCACTGCAAGGCGTCCCTTTATGTCCCCTTGGAATGGGGCAGAGTGGATTGCCCTTTTTGCGGTGGCGCTATCATTTTCCAAAATACGGTGATTTTGGAGTGGCGCGGTAAGGAGCAGGAGATTCGGCCGCCGAAGCGAAATAGTAGGACATAATGTTTGAGGAGCGGTACAATGGGAATCAAAAACGGTCTACTGCAAATTCTTTTTCCACCCATCCATTGCCAAATTTGCGGCAGTCGAAGCCTGCGGGATTACCCCGGGCTTTGTGCGGCTTGCTATGAAAAATTGAAGGCGCGGCGGCAGGATTTTCTTTCTGTTCTCGTTGCGCTATGTTTTATCCGGCGCATTTCCACCATTGCCCCCATTGTTTCGGCCGGGGAAACAGCCCGCTTGGCGCGAAGCCCATGCCACCTTTCCCTTCAATGCGGAGGCGAGAAAGTTGGTGCATGCTTTGAAATATTATCAACGCCCGGATTTAGCGCCTACTTTTGCCAAGTTGATGGCGGAAGAATACCGCCCCGTCAGCACATATGACTGCCTGTACCCGTTCCCCTGTATCCCCAAAGGGAAAAGGAGCGTGGCTATAACCAGGCAGCCCAGATCGGGAAAGCCTTGGCGCCCCTATGGGGATTGCCGTTGGAGGACAAGCTCCTCAGCCGTATCCGGGATACCGGCAGCCAAACCGCTTTACAGGGAAAAGAGCGAAGGGAGAATATTTTGGGCACTTTCGCTTTAACGAAAGACCTGGATCTTGGTGGGAAAAACATTATTCTTCTCGATGATGTCATCACAACAGGCTCCACTTTGACAGAATGCGCCAAAACTTTACGGCGTTATGGTGCTGGGAGGATTCTTCTTTTTGCTTTTTCTGCGAGTTTCTCTTGAAAAGTGGGAGGGTTCGACGGGTTTTTTACGGGAGGATTTGAGTTAATCACAAAAACATTTCGTTTTGAGCAGGTTATAAACAAACTTATCCATGGTATCCACAAAAAACAGTGTTTCTACGCCGAATTTTTCGCCAAAATCGGACAAGGCGATGAAATAAAAAATTGGGGACTTTATCAAAAAGAAACAGGGTTTTTTGATTTTAGCGGGAATTATTGAAGTAGTGACCCGATAATGGAAGGAGTGGTTTGATGAATATCATTATTACAGGCAGAAACATCGAAGTTACCCCGGCATTAAAAGAGTATATCGAAAAGAAACTGACGCGGCTGGAAAAATTCATGGACATCAATGATGTCAATGTTACCTTGCTGGTGGAGAAAAATCTTCACCGCATTGAGGTGACGATCATGCTAAATGGCTACATTCTCAGGGGCGAAGAAGTTTCGGGAAATATGTACAGCTCTGTGGATCTGGTTGCTGATAAGATGGAAAAACAAATGATTCGCTATAAGGAAAAAATCCAAAAAAGGAATAAAAAGAAAAAAGCAGTGCCCGATCCTGCCTATGCTGTTGAAACGGTAGAGATTGCGGAAGATGATGAATTGGTCAAGATCAAACGCTTCCCGATCAAGCCGATGACTTTGGAAGAAGCGATTATGCAAATGAATATGCTGGGCCACAGCTTTTTCGTGTTCACCAATGGCGAAACCGAGCGGGTCAATGTGGTTTACTCCCGGAAAGACGGAAAATATGGTCTCTTGGAACCTGAATATTGAGATTGATTTCGGGGCAGGATGAAGACCGTTGTTAACGGAATCGACACCGCATCTCCCCTGGAAAGCAACACATGAGTATGGTATAATGGAAGGAATCTATTGCCGGGAAGGGCCGTGGATTCCTTCCCTGCTTTGATTTGGAGGCAAATATGTTAAAAGCGATACGGAATTTTTTCGACGACAATGCAAAAGATATCAAAAAATATGAGAAGCGGGTCGAGGAGGTCAATGGTTGGGAAACAGAGATCTGCGCCCTCTCCGACGAGGAACTGAAAGGGAAAACCGCCTATT
The DNA here is from genome assembly GCA_040766525.1 of Clostridiales bacterium. Taxonomy (GTDB): domain Bacteria; phylum Bacillota; class Dehalobacteriia; order UBA7702; family UBA7702; genus JAXGQJ01. Next base: position 25,990 of record JAXGQI010000019.1, read on the forward strand.
TTAAGGCAAAGCTTGAGGCCGGGGCGACTTTGGATCATATTCTGCCTGAAGCTTTCGCCGTCGTGCGGGAAGCATCGAAACGGGTCCTTTCCATGCGCCATTTTGATGTGCAGCTCATCGGCGGCATGGTTCTCCATGACGGCCGCATTGCTGAGATGAAAACCGGTGAAGGGAAAACCTTGGTGGCCACATTGCCCGCTTATTTGAATGCTTTGACGGGTAAGGGCGTCCACATTATCACCGTGAATGATTATCTGGCCCGCAGAGACAGCGAGTGGATGGGGCAGATTTTCCGTTTTCTCGGGCTTCAAGTGGGCTTAAATGTTCATGGTCTCGACGCTGAAGGGAAACATCTGGCCTATCAGGCCGATATCACCTATGGGACCAATAATGAGTTTGGTTTCGATTATTTAAGAGATAATATGGCGGTCCGTTCCGAGACGATCGTGCAAAAGCGCCTCAGTTATGCCATTATCGACGAAGTGGACAGCATCTTGATTGATGAAGCGAGAACGCCCCTCATTATTTCCGGCCAGGCAGAAAAGCCGACGGAACATTATTATACGGTGGCAAAATTGATTCCCCGGTTAAAACCGGAGGATGATTTCACCGTGGATGAAAAGCAGAAAACCGCTTCCTTAACGGAAGAAGGGATCGCTAAGATGGAGAAATACCTGGGGCTGGAAAATCTTTACGATGATGAGAATACGGAATGGAGCCATCTGGTCGGCCAGGCCTTGAAGGCGCGCACGCTCTTCCGCAGAGACCGGGATTATGTGGTGAAAGACGGGGAAGTCATCATCGTCGACGAGTTTACCGGCCGCCTGATGTTCGGCCGCCGTTACAGCGACGGCCTTCATCAAGCCTTGGAAGCGAAAGAAGGCGTTAAAATCGAGCAGGAAAGCCAACCCTGGCGACCATTACTTTCCAGAACTATTTCCGCATGTATGATAAACTGTCGGGGATGACAGGGACGGCCAAGACGGAAGAAGGGGAATTTTCAAGATTTACCAAGTGGACGTTATGCGATTCCCCCCAATAAACCGATGGTTCGCGAGGATAAGCCGGATGTTATCTATCGCAGCATGGTGGGGAAACAAAGGGCCATTATCAATGAGATTGCGGAAGCCCATGAGAAAGGCCAGCCGGTTTTGGTCGGGACCGTTTCCATTGAAAAATCGGAGATTTTGAGCCGCGAACTGAAAAAGCGGGGCATCAAGCACAATGTTTTGAATGCGAAGTTCCATGAACTGGAAGCGGAGATCATTGCCCAGGCCGGTGCGTACCGCGCCGTGACCATCGCCACCAATATGGCCGGCCGCGGTACCGATATTCTGTTGGGCGGCAATCCGAATTTTTGGCCAGAAGCGGAATTAAAGGCCATGGCGGACAATGGAATAGAAGGGGATTTGGACGCTCTTGTCGGGAAATATAAGGATAAATGCGAGGTCGAAAAAGAGCAGATCATCACTGTCGGGGGCCTCTATGTCCTCGGTACGGAACGCCATGAGAGCCGCCGCATCGATAACCAGCTCAGAGGCCGCAGCGGCCGCCGGAGACCCGGGGAAGAGCCGCTTTTTCCTCTCGATGGAGGATGACCTCATGCGCTTGTTCGGTTCCGCCAATATGGCGGCGGTGATGGATAAGTTCGGGCTGGACGACGACACCCCCATCGATTCCGCCATGGTTTCGAGAAGTTTGGAAAACGCCCAGAAAAAGTGGAAAACAATAATTTTGAAATGCGTAAGCATGTCTTGGAATATGATGATGTGATGAACAATCAACGGGAAGTAATCTATGGTCAAAGAAGAGAAGTGTTGCTGAAGGAAAATATTCGTGAGCAGGTCTTGAGTATTCTCCATATGGCGATGGATCGGATTATTGATGGCAATACCGGTGGCAGCAATACCCCGGAAGAGTGGGATCTTGCCACCATCGCAGAAGACGCCAAGGTTGTTTTGCCCCATCACACCTTCACGCCGGAATCCTTGGTGCTTCTTGCCGCCAATGAGGTCAAAGAACAACTCCATGCCGAAGTCGACCGGGCCTTTGCCGGCCGCGAAGAAGAATTGGGCGTGGAAAATATGGCAAATCTTTCCCGCTTTATAATCTTGCGTGTCGTGGATCAGCAGTGGATGGATCATCTCGACGCCATGGATCAATTGCGGCAAGGGATTGGGCTTCGCGCCTATGGACAGAAAGATCCCCTGGTGGAATATAAATTTGAAGCCTTTGACATGTTCCAGGAAATGATTTACAATATCCAACGGGAAGTCAGCCGTTATATTATGCGGGTGAATGTGGTGGAACGGCCCAAGGAGGCCAAAATCACCGCGGAAAACCGATCCGAAGGGGAGGCCAAGGTGAAAAAGCCGGTGCGTAAAGAAAAAACCGTCGGCCGCAATGATCCTTGCCCCTGCGGCAGCGGCAAAAAGTATAAGAAATGTTGCGGATTGAAAGAATGAAAGGGTGATTGAATGCTATCCGATTACAAGCAAGACTTGCAATTGATTAAACGCAGACTGGCAGATCTGAGGGATGCACTTTGACGTGACCGGCCTGGAGGAAAAGATCGCCGCATTGGAAGCCGATACGATGGCGGAAAATTTCTGGTTAGATCAACAGGCGGCACAGAAAGTGTTGCAAAATATTACCGCTCTCAAAAACCAAAAAGAAACCTATAGCAAGGTAGAGCGGATATTTGATGATGTTTATACCTATTGGGAGATGGCCATCGAAGAAAAAGAGGAATCTTTGGAAGATGAGATCGCCGCGCAGATCAGAAAATGCGAGAAGGAAGTCGATCGTCTGGAGTTAAATACCCTCTTGAGCGGGAAATATGACAGCCATAATGCCATCTTGTCCCTCCATGCCGGCAGCGGCGGAGTGGAAGCCCAGGATTGGACGAGTATGCTTTACCGGATGTATATGCGGTATTGTGAAAAGCAAGGGTATAAAACGGAACTCATCGATATGTTGCCGGGGGATGAAGCGGGAACGAAGAGCGTGACCTTCGGCGTGGAAGGCTTAAATGCCTTCGGGTACTTAAAATGTGAAAAAGGCGTGCATCGGCTTGTGCGGATCTCTCCCTTTGACGCGAATCGCCGCCGCCATACTTCCTTTGCCTCCTTGGATGTGATCCCGCAGGTAGAGGATGATGACGAGATTGAGATCAATGAAGAGGATCTTCGGATTGATACCTACCGTTCCGGCGGCGCCGGGGGGCAGCATGTCAATAAGACGGATTCCGCTGTGCGGATCACCCATATTCCCAGCGGCATCGTTACCCAATGTCAGGATGAACGGTCGCAACATGCCAATAAAGATAAGGCGATGAAGATCTTAAAAGCCCGGTTATTGGATAAAAAGAGGCAAGAGCAAGAAAACGAATTGGCCGGTATCCGCGGGGAGCAGCAGGAAATCGGCTGGGGCAGCCAGATCCGTTCCTATGTGTTCCATCCCTATAAGATGGTGAAAGATCATCGAACCGCCGTTGAGGTTGGGAATGTGGATGCGGTGATGGACGGGGACCTGGATGAGTTCATCTTTGGGTATTTAAAGGAATTTGTGAAGAAAAATAAATAAAACGGCCATACTAAAGGAAGCACGGCGATTGAACGCCGATTGCTTCCTTTCATTTTGGAGGTGGCCGGATTGAAACTGTGGTTGAAAAAATATGCCTTATTGGCTTTGGGGAGCCTGATTGTCTCCTTTGGTTTGGCCGCATTTTTGGTGCCCCACAAGATTGTGGCCGGTGGCACCACCGGGCTAGCTACCATTCTTTACCATTTAACGGGGCTACCCATCGGCCTTCTCGTTCTTTGCCTCGATATTCCGCTCCTATTATGGGCGATCCATGAGATCGGTTGGCGTTTGGGGGCCAACACTTTGTTTTCTACCGGTTTAATTGCCTTCTTTTTGCAGCTTTTTGCCCACTTTTTTCCTGTTCCTTTGGCGCCGGACCCATTGCTCTCCACCTTGTATGGCGGGGGCTTGTGCGGTTTGGGGTTGGGGATCACTTTCCGCCTCAAAGGAACGACCGGCGGTACCGATCTTTTGGCGGCGATCATCAATCATCGTTCCGGTCTCGGTTTGGGTTCCAGCCTTTTTATTGTTGACGGGATCATCATCGCTGCTTCCGGCTTGATTTTTGATTTTTCTCTGTTGCTCTACGGCTTGATTGCCGTTCTTCTCAGCAGCCAAGCCATCGATTGGGTACAGTCGGGTTTGAGCCGGACCAAAGCGGTTTTTATTATCAGCGCCGTGCCGGAGGCATTAAGGGAGTTGATCCTTCATGATCTCGGCCGCGGCGTTACGCTCCTTTACGGCGAGGGGGGCTATAGCCGGCGGGAGCGGCCTATCCTTCTTGCTGTTGTGGGGCAAGGGGAAGTGAGCCGCTTAAAATCCTTGGTGCATCAAATTGATGACCGGGCCTTTGTGATCGTCAGCCCTGCGGCAGAAGTTTTGGGCGAAGGATTTAAATTACCTTAAGCCGCTTATTGTGACAAGAAAGTGAACAAACAGCGGGTAGGGGAAGAGAAAAGTTGAAGATATTGCGCTATAAACAAGAAATTTCTCTATTAATGATGAATTATGGCAGAAAAACTTTGCGAAATTGCTTGCTCTGTGATATACTCTATATTGACTTAGTAAAGATAGAATGGAGTACGTGTGAAATGATAAGTCTGCTGGATGTGACAAAGATCTACAAAGACGGACATCTGGCCCTTGACAACATCAGCATCGAGATCGAACAAGGTGAATTTGTTTTCGTCTGTGGCCAAAGCGGCGCAGGGAAGAGCACACTGATCCGCATTCTCTTTCGAGAAGAAGCGGTGACGAGCGGTGAAATTATCATCAATAACCGAAGTTTGGTGCGGATTAAGCGGCGGGATTTGTTAAAGCATCGGCGGGAAATGGGAATGGTCTTTCAGGATTATCGTCTCTTGCCGACGAAAAATGTCTTTGAGAATGTGGCTTTCGCTATGGAAGCTACGGAGCACAAAAAGAGTGAGATCATGGAACGGGTGCCGGAGGTCCTTGAGATGGTGGGGCTGGGCGCCAAAATGAAGAGTTTCCCTTCCCAATTGTCCGGTGGCGA
>JAXGQI010000002.1:0-96529 GCA_040766525.1 Clostridiales bacterium
TTCTTGATCGCATTTTCCGCAACCAACAAGCTCTTTTTATCCACGATTCTATCTCTCTTTCTCTGTGATATTGATGATGACGATACTGCCTTTCCTCCTTGCGCATTTCATTGTCTCGTATGCTCCGCCGAAATCCCGGTGAACAAAAGCAATCAGGTAGTCAGATCGATCTATCATCCACTTGTTGCGTTGTGTGATTGCTTTTTTGTAATGAACTTCAGCAAGCTCTATCGGAACCAGCACATCATCAAAGAATGCCTCGTAGTAGTCCTTGCTCTCATTGATTTCTGTCTTCATATATGGCTCAACAAGAAAGAGCTTAATGTCCTTTTCGGGATGAGTGCGCTTTGCCTTTCTTACCGCTGCGGAACACTTACTGTCGAATTCGCCCATGCCGCCGGTGTAAAACACAAAGTCTGAATCGTTGGCAAGAATCGTTTCGATGGCGCTGCCTATATCTGCTTCCACGCCGGAAGCAAACACTTCCCGATGTCCGGCAAATGTACATGTCTTCATAAAAAGTTTACCTCTAATTTCATGAGTTATTGGCATATTTCCGTGGAATACGGTCATAGATTATTATAATGTCCCCTTGCCGTAGGTACAATATCTTTATTGTAACTTTTTGAAGCAAAGGAGGATATTATGGAGCTTGACTATAAGGCAATCGGAAAGCGAATCAAGATTGCTCGTATAAAGGCTGATGTCACGCAGGAGAAGCTTGCAGAGACGATTGAATTGTCGCCTACGCATCTCAGCAACATCGAAACCGGAACAACTCGCGTCAGCCTGACCACCATAGTAAGCCTTGCAAATGCCCTATCGGTTTCCGTTGATGATCTGCTTTGCGACAGTGTGATTAAATCGAAAATCCAGTTTGAGAAGGACATCAAAGGCATTCTCGAAGACTGCGACGATTATGAGATACGGATTATCAAAGACATGATGGAGTCCATGAAAGCAACCCTGCGCAGAGACGCCAATCTCAGAAAATAAGGAAGCTGAAACACGCAGACCGCCGAAACCATTAACCGGTTTCGGCGGTCTGTTTTTTATTCTCTGTTATTGTCCTTGACAACTGCTTGGTCAGCTTCTTTACGCTCCTGACCGACGCCGAGGATGCTGTCTACATTCCTTTTCATCGTCTCAATTTTCTTTCTATCCTTGTCCAGCTTGTGTCGTTCATCATAGAGCCGCTGCTGCTCTTGAACAAGGTGCTCCTGCTCTGAGACAAGGGAAGACAGGCTGGGAAGTTTATCGCCCGTCTGCATTGCCTTGAGAGTATCACGGGACGCCTCATAGATCGTGATCTCGGCTGAATGCTGCCTGAAATATTCATCACGCTTTTTCGCCTTGCGGTATTGGTCATACACCGGCTTGGTGCGCTGATACTGGCTGATGTGCTTGATGAGAAGCTGCACTTGCTTCAATCTCTTTTCGAGCTTCTTTAGATCACTGCCGGTCTTCTGATATGAGATTGTCAGGTCAGCCATCTTTGCTTCAAGGTCCGCATATTTCAGAAGATTGTTTTCTGTCAGATAATTGAGTGTTGCCGACGCTTGCTTGAGGTTGTTTATCTTAGCCCAATGCTCGTAGCCTTTGCTCTCCTGAGCTTTTAGACAGTTCTGAATATCAATGATAAGGCTGATGCCTTTGCTGTCCCGACGGAATGCAATACGCCGTGCGCTTCTGCCCTTAATACGCTCTTTGATTCGCTCTTCTGTGTAGTTGTCCCCGATTGTTTTTGCACGGGTAAACCGCTCCTGACCGGCGGCACGGAAGGAGATGTATTTGCCGGGTTTTATTTCATACCCGGCTTCTTCCATCAGCTTCAGGAAGTCTTCGTAGCCGGATGCTGTGATGACGCTCCGGTCAATGGTCATCTTAAGTTTTTGTTTCCAGCTCGTCCCGTTCTTAGCTTCGGTATATTCCTTGTAACTCTTGCCTTTGCTCTGGCTGGGCGGGATCACTGACAGCCCGTTTTCTTTGCAAAGGCGGTCGCTGATTTCCTGTGTTTCGTAGTAAATCTTTTTATAGCTCTTGTATGCGTGGTAATCTACAAAGTTGACGGCATTGAAGATGATGTGATTATGAACATGACCCTTGTCGATGTGAGTCGCAAGAACATACTCGTATTTCCCTTGCAGAACTTCGTCGGCAAACTGCTGCCCGATTTCATGAGCAAGCTCCGGCGAGACTTCTCCGACCGCAAAGGACTGAATCATGTGCCGTGCAATAATCTTTGTTGGATTCATGCCCTGCTGTTCGGCGATCCTGCGCGTCCACTCGAATTCCTTTGCCGCTGTTTCTATGGAACATCCGAAGGAAGAGACAAGCAGTTTCTCGTTAGTTTTGTCCGGGTTTTCGATGTATGCAAGAGCCTTGCTTATAGTTCCTCTGATTGGTTTGATTTTAGTAATTGCCATATCTGCTTCATCAGCTCCTTCATCTCGGCAAGGTCTTCCTCGTAGCAGTGTCCGGTGGAGTTGACACGCTTGCATATTTGGTTGAAGTTTGCGCCAACCTTGTTGACCGCTGCCGCGAGCTTTTTCTGCTCCGTGTAGTCCACCTGAATGATGTACCCGTCAATCGCCATGTTCCGAAGATAAGCACCCATGTTATGGGTTTTTATGATCGCCATCTTGTTTTCAATGAGTTCTCTTTCATACTCACTTACCGCAAATCGTATGATTATTGGCCTTGTCCTGTTTGCCATGCCTGTCTGTCCTTTCGTCGTAATTTGAAGGGGTTTGGGGAATCCCAACAAGCTGATTTTTTCGATTTAGGGGAGGTATCCTAAATCAAAAATCTCCGTGTGTGGCTACACCGGATTTGCTTGCTATTCGTCTGAATCGCATTCCTGCGTGGGGTTCTCCCCGTAATTCCTCTTCATCTTACAACGGACATTTCAGAGCAGTTTTTTGACATGAAACAAAAAAAGACGCCCATTTCTGAGCGTCTTTCCATTAAAAGCCTTATTTCTTCCTGCTTTCGTAATCCTCGTCAATACGCTGCTTCCAAGCCTTGCCGAGTGGACGGCTGCATCTGACAGAACAGATAGCTTCACTGACCACTTCGTAATTGAGCTGCGTTCCCTCGTGATCACTGTGATAGTTGACTGCCCGATCAGCCCCGATGCCAAAGTGCTTTGCCGTCTCAACAGCGTCGATGTTCGCGCCGAGAAACAGAAACTCCCAGCCGTATTTGCTCTTTTCTTTTTCGATCATCTGCTTTACCTTATCGCTGGTGTAACGGTGACTTGCGTTCTCCATTCCATCGGTGGTGATGACGAACAGCGTATGCTCCGGCACGTCTTCCTCGCGGGCATACTTGTGGACGTTTCCGATGTGATGGATAGCTCCGCCGATTGCGTCCAGAAGCGCTGTGCAGCCACGGACGGAATACTCCTTATCCGTCATCGGCGGAATGTCTTTCACATTCACACGGTCATGGATCACCTCACTTTCGTTGTCGAACAGGACGGTGGAGATCATCGCGTCGCCGTCAGCTTTCTTCTGCTTTTCGATCATGGAATTGAAGCCGCCAATGGTGTCGGTTTCGAGTCCGCTCATGGACCCGCTGCGATCAAGGATGAACACGATCTCGGTTAAGTTCTTCTTCATTTTCAAATCCTCCGTATAAAATGTGGCTGTCCGGTTTCTTTACCTTACAGCCACATTATAGGAGCTATTGAATTTCCCTTGGTCGCATGGAAAGCGACAATCAGCAAGGCTCTCCGAAGACATCGTAGTCAACATCAATGACCTCATCTATCGGGATCTGCTTTCCGTCGCCCATGATAATCATGCGCTCATACTCGTCAACTTTTTTCACTGTACCGGCTGCAAGGACATACCTGCCGCCGGTTTTCTTTGTATCCGGGAGGAAGTAGGTTATCTTTGTTTCAGCATCAGGCTGTCCGGTCACGAGCCTCAGCTTTTCGCCGATCTCTTCCTTCTGGCTGTCATCAAGCTCTATTCTTGCATCGGTCAGACGTGCGCTCTCTTTGATTGAGGTATCGTATCCGGTCAACGCAGCGAATGGAGAAAACTGAGCCGCCCTGTCAATGGCAGACATTCGCGGTCTGGTCGATGAAATGTGGTGAGGCAAATGGATGATGTCATCGTATTGATCCGTCATGCCTTGTGTCCTCCGATCTGGCTGTTCCGGTCTTTTGCAGTTGCTCCTTCCTCAAAGTTCATCCCCTTGAGGATCGCGTTTTTGCCGTACCGCTTTTTGATGGTCAGCATGGCGAGCTGCATGGTTCTCTCGCGCTCAAGCTCGGTTTCCTCCGCTTTGCGCCTTGCTTCTTCCTTCGCATAATCGGTGAAAAGGTCAAGCTGCTCGGCTTCCGGCTCCTTAGGCATGGCAGCTTCCTCTATGACATGGTTCGCGGTCACGTTGATGCGCCGGATGAGCAGATTCCTATCTACAATACTGTCAAACAGTTCCGATGCAGCTTCCATGATGCGCTTTGTCGAGGATGTGTGTCTTCCGAGATTTCCCGTTCCGTGAGCGTGCTTCGGAACTTCACGACCGTAATGGTCTGTCGTGACCGCCCCGTGATACTGCCCTCTGATAGACGGATCTCTCAGGTTCTCAATATCAAAGCCAATGGTCAAAACAATTTGATCTGTCACCAGCCCTTTATCCACCAGATCAAGCGCAAGCATGTCAGCCATCTCTCGCGTAATCAGCTTTGCCTTTTCAAACGAATAAGGGCAGTGAAGCACCTGCCCGGAGCTGATGCTGTTTGTGCTCGGCCTGTACGTTTTTATCTCCGCGATCGTGCAGGGCTCCCAACCCCACGCATGATCGATCAGCAGCTCGGCATTGATGCCGAAGAGCTTATACAGCGTCCCTTCATCGGTCACAGACCGCCGCGCGACATCGCCCATGGTAAACATCCCGTTGGCTTCCAGCTTTTTTGCGTAGCCGCTGCCGACCCGCCAAAAATCGGTCAAAGGACGATGCGACCAAAGGGACCTCCGGTAGCTCATTTCATCAAGCTCGGCGATCCTGACACCGTTTTTATCGGCTTGAAGATGCTTCGCTTCAATATCCATTGCGATCTTACAGAGGTATAAATTCGTGCCGATCCCGGCTGTTGCAGTGATGCCGGTCCTGTTGAGCACGTCCATGATCATCTTCATCGCAAACTCACGGGCAGTCAGGCGGTATGTCCTGAGATAGCTCGTCGCATCAATGAAGACCTCATCAATAGAGTAGACGTGGATGTCTTCCGGTGCGACATAGTTAAGATAGACCTGCTAAATCTTTGTGCTGCATTCCATGTAATGCGCCATCTGCGGTGGCGCGATCACATAATCAAGCGAAAGCTCAGGCGACTCTTTCAATTCGGCGGCGTGGTAAGAGGAACCGGTAAACTTATGACCGGGCGCTTTCCTCAAACGCTCCGCGTTGACTTCCTTGACCCGCTGCACGACCTCGAACAGCCTTGCGCGTCCTGAGATTCCGTGCGCCTTGAGCGAAGGAGAAACAGCAAGGCAGATCGTCTTCTCGGTCCTACTTGCGTCCGCCACGACAAGATTAGCGCCGAGGGGATCTAGCCCGCGCTCAATGCACTCGACCGAAGCATAAAAGCTTTTCAGGTCAATGGCGATATATGTACGGTTTTCCATGCTCCGATCATCTCCCTTTTCATTGCATGATTGATTAATGCGTGAAATCAAAAAACAAGTGATGCAATGTTATTTCACTTTTATCTGTGGATCTCTGGTGCTTAGAAGCGTACTGCGGATCCGTGTAGCGCACTTCCCGGTACAGATTGCTTATTGGCGCAGTTGCTGCAATTTCAGAAATAAGCTCAGTTACAATTTCCGGAATCTTCCCACTTAATACATACCCAACGATTGATGATTCTGATGATTGAGAACCATACCGTCCTGATGTATAGTTTTTAACGCCCGTCTCAACATATCTTTTTACCTTAGCTTTCTTGTGATTGTACAAATTTTTACACTCTGCTCCAAAATAGCTATTTGATGTATCCCAGTCACGAAAGCAGAAATCAATCGTGGGCTTGTACCCGCGTTCCTTTTTTAACGCAGGGTCTTGATATTGATTGACGGGACCAACGGTGTTTATTCTCAGGGTGGCAGCACGATTTTCGCTGGCCCAGCGTTGTGATATTTTTCCGTACCACTCTTGAGTGATGTCATCTTCCTCAGCACTTTCAATGATAGTAATACTTGGATCTGTAATTAAATCATTATAACCCTGCCATAGGGTCAATAATATTTTGTTGACACCAGAAGGACCGAGTCGCTTTGCCAAATCATCCGGCACAGTTGACGATGCGGTTATATTTCTTATACTGCTCATCATATTACCTCCACGCCTTAGAAATATCTTCGAAAATCTCATCCGCATCTCTGCAAGCAGCAGAATGTGTCCAGTATTTGCGTTGGGCTGGTTTAACAATATAAATTTTATCCCGTTGGTAAATACGAAGATTCCTTCGCACAAATACCATCTGTTGGCTATCTACCAATGAACTATCCAAGTTTATAAGTATCTCGTTCAATCGTTCGTTACTAGTTACAACATTTAAATCCCTCGTAGTTTGTTGATCAAGATTTAATACAAGTACAGACAGCGGGGCATTCCCCAAGAAAATATCCCCGGAAAAATCCACACCAGATCCAAATGTGTTAGCCAGTACCTCTTTTACGGAGGCATAGTATAATTTGTAATTATCTTTGCTTGGATGGGCAAATGACACTGATCGTTTTTTGTTCTTGAAATAGTCGTAAGTATAGTCGATAACATCATCTATCTGATAGCACTCATATTCTTTCAGCCGATACATACACCGTGCAAACTGTTCTAATCTTCGATTCTCTTTTGGCACGTTTACCAATTCATCAAAAATTTCGCATGCTTCGGTTATCTCTGCATTGGTTGGTTTGGGTATTGGCGTCTGCCAGATATCTCCGGCTTCTAACTCATCCCTTTCTACCAGCCACTTTCTGTTTGTAAGAATGTGATAGTATGAAAACACTCTTGAGCCAATTATCACGCTTAAGTATTTGAGTTTACTAACTTCCCCGTGTACCCCTAAAAGGCTATGGTTAAATGCAGCATCATAATCCAGCACTTCAGAAAGGAAGGTCCCATCTTTGTGGCTCTGTTTGATTATTAAGTGTGGGGCCATAAAGATTTCTCGCGCATTTTTCACTATGCACTCAAAATCATTAAAATCAACCGTTGGAAGTTCGTCAGATGAAACATAATATGGCTTAAAGGTTTTAGCTTCCACCAACGGAAGCCCCATGAATTCCCCACATTGATGTTTCCTATTTCCTCTCTTGTATCCCTCCGCAGTTGTCATATTGTTCTCATCAATGAATAATGACATAGGTGCAAAGGTGCTTTGCATTTTTCCGATTAATTCAAGATCTCTAGGTGATCCCCACATTGCAATTTTCCAAATCCTATCATCATCAATTACATCACGGGGTATTCTGCATATATCAGTAGGATCAATGGAAAACTTTCTGACATCTTCAATTGTATAAATCGGCTTTGGCGTACAATAAACTATTGGCTGATATATCTCGGCTTTTTTAGGTGTGTAAATGATGGCAGCAGCAGGTCCACTAGCATGATCAAATAAGAACTTCCTGTATGCCGATAAATTAATAATAGCAAGGACGTTGTTATCTGCAAACAGATTTGCCCGATATGATCTGCTCTTATCAGATCTGTTAAAGAGCAGCCCCTTACTAGGCATAAGAAGACAAACAATCCCACTCTGCTCACACAGCTTCGAACACTTGATAGAAAACGCCTGCGCAATTTGATTGTCCCCGATTACACGATTGACTTTCTTAAGGTATGCTTTTGCTTTTTCTGTAATACTGCTCTGCCAAGGGGGATTTCCAATAATAACATCATATTTTTTGCTATTAAAGGATTTATCCTCAGCAAAGAAATCACTCGCAATTAAATTGTTGCCTCGTAGACGTGGAAATGAAAGCTTATCCCAAATACTTCGTGGATCAAGAAAATCGCACATAGTCAAACTAAGACTAAATGAAGCAACCCTGATCGCTTCTTCATTAATATCTACGCCAAAAATACTGTTTCTCAACAGAAGGTTCAGTTGGTCACATGTAATCGTATGAGTGTCATTTCGAGACATCCATCTGCAAACAAGCCTTCTATATGCTTCAACCAGAAAAATTCCCGAGCCACAAGACGGGTCAAGGAATGATATTTCTTCATACTCTCCCTCCCACGGATATACCTCATCCATAACCATATCGACAAGATGGAGAGGTGTATAATATGTTCCTTTTTCATCATCTTCATCTGACAAATGAAAGAACAGTTCATAAATGCTGCTTATCAACTGAATGGGGATAATGTCAAAGCTATAAAATGGCCATAGTGCAAGTTGTCTACTTTCAAGTTCACTATCTCCTAATAAAAACGTGCATAGTTCATCCAGATCTTTTTGGGTAATGATTTCTTTTTCTGCTTCTGTAACCTGAAGTGTATCACCATTAAACTTTTCCTTGAGGGAATTGAATAGGCTGTACGTTGCTTCTTTACTGGTTAAGACATCCGTATACTGGTTTGCTGATTCTAGAAAACTGGAATAAAAACCTTTTGGGAAAACTGTTTCGCCATTGGAGTCTTTTCGTTCTTCTAAATACTTAATAAATATTGAACGACTAAGCAAAGAGTGAACTATGCTGGTGATTGTTTCCTTACCTTCATCACATCTTTTGCTGATTTGATTAATTAATGTTCGTCGCATTATTCTTAAGTTCGACATCAGCGTGGCATCTACCCGGCCTTGCGCGTCAAATCTACTTTCGCTTTGGCGCCAGTATTCACCGCTTTCAAGTAATGAACGATGGTATTTCTTAAGCGCAATTTGTTGGGAAACCAAACCATTAGTTAGGCTTAGTGTTTCTATTATCCCCGCAGTGGGGTCAAGGGTGCCGTCCTTACCGGTTTGTGGTGCCTCGTAGTTATTATAAATTATAACCTCATCTGGAGTAACTACGAATAGCAACGGTGCTTCTCCAAGATTCCATGAAAGACGGTGCAATTCCGCAACTTGCTTTGCATCATATTTTTGAATTATTGAAAAATAGATAAGCGGAACTTTTGCGATCCCGTTTGAATCTCGAAGAAAATATACAGCGTCGATTCCTATCTTTTCATGAGCTTGCATATAGAACAGTCTTTGGAATGACCCCATGCTTTGCAAATTATCCTCCGTAGCCAGGCCGGTACTGCCATTAATATCAAGGCATTCAAATATGCCATTTAGCAACTCACTCATTCTTTCGCATCCTTTACTGATTAATCGCACATATTCAATCAAATGCTTGTTTTCTCGGATTGGTTGGCACAATTAAAGCGGTGTTTTGTTCAACATAAACTCTGTCACATAATACACAGAAAGGGACTCTTTATAAGAAGACTATTGATCCTTTTCTTATTTAGCTTCCGGCAATTACTATACTATGACATTTACAAATTACGTTTTAAACTTAGGCACACCATGCAGTTTGTCGTGCTGTTACGCTCCCAGCAAACTCTGGTCAAAAGCAAACAGCGCCTCGTTGATCTCAAAGACGTTGTAGTTCCCGCTTTGAATAAAAAACTCAATGATAATGTCGAACTTGCTGCTGTGAGAGAGCGCATATCCGGCTTTCATCAGCATGTCCTTCGTCTCATCCAGCGGCAGCTCAAGCGCGATGGCGAAGGCAAGCGCCGTCACCTTGCTCGGCTTGTAGTGAACATCGCTCCTGATCTTCGAGAAAAGCTTCCGGTCAATGTTGGCTTTTTTATAGCATTCGGCATCTGTCAGTTTTTCTTCGTCGATCTTCCGAAGAAGCATCTGAGAAAAGCTCTCGTCGATCTGCTTCATGGCATCATCCAGACTCAAGCCCGGTACAGGGGCTTTCGATGCCATCATCGGCATCGCTTCGAGCCGGTTTTCAACATCGAGAGCAGCGTCCTCTTCGATGAGATTCAGCCTGTGCCGACGCTCTCTTATATTGTCGGTATGTTCCTGGGCGTAATTGTCATCTATGTATTCTTCAATATCGGAAAACAGCTTCTCGCCGATCTGATAAGCTTTCCGGTCAAAGATGACGATATAGACCGTCATGTCGTTTTCAAAGAGAAATTCGCTGATCGTATCAATGGCAACCTTCAACGCCTGATCCTTTGGGTATCCGTAAATGCCGGAAGAGATAAGGGGGAAAGCAACGGACTCGCATCCGTTTTCCTTTGCCAAGTCAAGCGAAGTCTTGTAGCAGGAAGTCAGTTTATCTTTCTCGCCGTGTCCGCCGTCCTGCCAGCGCGGTCCCACCGCATGGATCACATACTTGCAGGACAACTTATAGGCTTTCGTGATCTTTGCGCTTCCTGTTTCACAGCCGCCCAGCGTCCGGCATTCTGCCAGCAGCTCAGGACCGGCGGCACGGTGAATGCAGCCGTCAACACCGCCTCCGCCGAGAAGCGATTTGTTGGCAGCGTTTACGATTGCGTCTACCTTCATTTTTGTGATGTCGTTGCGGACTATCTCAAGCGGCATAGCTTATCCTCCGTCAAGCTGCAATTCTGCGGAAGTCACGGTACGGTTTTTCATTGAGATGCCGTCACCGAGTATCCGTAGTTTGCAGCTTCTTTTTTGTATGTCAGGAAGGAATGGTCGATCTCAAAGCCGATCACTTCCTCAATGCGTTCAAATGACAGTTGCAGGAGCTCACTTCCGTCGCTCTGCAAGAACCTCCACAGCGGTTCATATTTTGACATGACTGAATCGTCCTCTCATAGATCAGATATTCGTCTGCGCCAGCGCAGCCAGTTTCCTTTGCTGTCTCCGGTCTGCTCTGTCTTCGCGCCTCAGCCGTTCCATCTCGGCAGCGAATTCTATTGCCTCGGCTTGCCGAAACATTTCAAAGAATTGCTCTAAGTCCGGATACTGCTCTGCGCTTGCATCTTTTACTCTGAATCCGACCGTATCAAGTCTCCTGATGAAGCGTTCAAATTTTCTCAGACTGTGCCGGGGAAGATTGAAATAATACCAGCCGTCCTTCTCAAGAAGCTGCCCCACCGTGGAGAAGCCGAGACTGCGAAGATAGTTATAATCGTTCACGCGAAAACCAAGGTCTTCAATGCCGCTCGTCTTGTCTATGTGGTCGCTGTCAAAATGAAACTCTTCATCATAGGGAAAGTATAGAAACATAAGTAATCCTCCACCAATTATGCCGTGGCAAACCGGTAAATGGACAACGGAATATACCAAACAGCAACAGCCAGTCTCCAAATCAGAATCACGCCGCCGATCAGCCCGCCGAGAATGACGTTCAACGCTACGATTCCGACCGTTCCGGCAATGTCAAACCCTATCGGGATCAGTGTAAACATCTTTCCGATGCCAAACGGAACGCCGCAAGCCAGCCAGATCAGGAAGTAGTCTCTTGCGCCGTTCTCAGTAAATATCCGGCTGAAAATGGAGAACAGCAGCAACGCGATCACTATGGGAAGAACAGTTTTTTTCAAAAAGTCTGTCATTATCTCTCTTCTGTTCATCAGAACTCCTTTATTTCAAAAAATCACTGCGATGTTCAATCGGTCGGAGGTCGTATCCCATTTCTGCAAGGTGAGCAATTTTCAAAGCAACCAAGTTAATGTCTGTGTGCATCTGCCTCGCTATCTCTTCGGCAGAGAAGTGGTAGGTGTATATGTAATCCAGCATCTCATCGTTATCCAAAAGGATTTCTGCCGCAACGATGTTTGCTTCGTACTCCGGCTTCGTTGTCATATCGTAGAGCATGAATTCACGGATCGCACTGTCTTTTGCCAGATTGCGGTGCAGCTGGTCATGCCCAAGCTCATGAGCGCAGACGATTCGCATCATCCTGTCGCTCAGGTCCTTATTCAGAAGTATAAAGCGATTTCGTTTGATGACACGGTACATACCTTTCAAGCGCCCGAAATCTTCACAGAAGAGGACTTCAACGCCAAGCTCGTCAGCAATCCGAAACGGATCTCGCGTCTCGCATCTTCTTACGAGAGAGCTACCGATTTTTGATAAATAATCAGAACTCATCGCCCAACCTCCTTTCCCACGCCTCATATATCAGTGTAGCAGATGGGGTGTCCTGAAAAACGGACTTATTATTTTTCGTCCTTTTCTTCCTCTCTGCGGTATTTCTTTGGCGTGTACTTCTTGTTCTTTTCTTTTGCGATCCAGTAAGCATCATTCAGGGCTTTCATAGCTCCGTCCAGCGACTCGTCATCAAGATGACCGCCGGCAAACATGCCAGTCACTTCACCAACAAGCTCGCCTATATCCTTTGCCGCTTTTGAGCCGCCCTTCTCCTGGGCATCAAGCACAAGCATCCCGGACTGACCAAGCAGATATTCCGCTGTTGTATTAAGCGCAGCGGCAAGCTGTTCGACAGTCGCATACTTTGTTGGCTTTCGAGTGCCAAGCTCATAATTCTGGATCGTCCTTGCTGTTACGGAGATTTTTTCAGCAAGTTGAACCTGAGTGAGATTTGCTTCCACTCTTTTTTCCTTTAGCTTCTCCTTGAATCCCATAAGACACCTCTCCTAATTTTTGTCCGATAACACGAACAAAAATTTCGTATTTACCATTGACGCGAACATTGCGTTCGAGTATAATAAGCGTCGCACGAACATCTTGTTCGCGTTCATGTTACCACACGAACAGGCTGTGTGTCAATAGGGTACGAAAGAAATGTTCGCTTTTTAAGTGAGACTTTTTCGTGAACGGCCTGTGCAAAGGATTGGAGGATAACTATGCAGCCGCAGTGCAGGAAGGTTTATGTTTCCGTCAACATTGATGTGGACAAGGACGGAGGCATACGACCGCGCATGATCCGTTGGGAAGATGGTCATATCTATGAGATTGACCGGCTCAAATACAAATGCCAAGCCTCATCCCTCAAGGTTGGCGGTTATGGCATCCGCTATACCGTCTCAATCTGCGGAAAAGAAACTTTTCTGTACGATGAAGACGGCAAATGGTTTGTAGAAGCAAGGAGGTAATTCATGTATTTATCGCGTACCCAGATTGAAGAAATTGCAGTCGCCGTCATGAGGGACTTTAACGACTTCTTTTTCAACGAGAAAACCGGAAGGAAAAAGGAGGACCTTCAAGGCACGCCGATTGATCAGCTTGCAAAGGACTATCTTGGCCTGAGCGTTTCCTTTGCTCATCTGTCATCTGACGGAAATCTATGCGGCTTGACCGCATACGCAGATACCGAGTTTGTGCTTGAAGAAAACGGTCAGAGCAAGACTATTTTTCTCAAGCAGAATCAGGTAATTTTGGATTATAGCTTCATGGCTCCGGGACAAGTCCGAAATCTCTGCGGGAAGCGGAGATTTACACTTGCACACGAATGCGCTCACCAAATTCTTTATCAGATGCAGTCGGAGGAAGTGAAAGCCTCATGCCGGAAAAAGTATGCCGCGCATACGGCATATTCGCTCCGTGACCTGAAGACAAAGGAGGATTGGAACGAGTGGCAGGCAAATGTATTGGGCGCAGCCATTCTCATGCCGCAGGATCAGATCGACCTGGCCATGTGGTATTTCGCCGCAAGCAATAAGCTCAAGAATTACGGAGGATATTTCAATTACAAGGATCATTCGGTCCTGAAGATGATTTGCCAAGCCTTTGGAGTATCAAAGAGTGCTGCCATCATCCGGCTCAAGGAGCTGGACTATATGGAGGAACATGCTTATTCGGATTTCCGCGATCCGTTGGAGGTGTGGAATGAAGAGTAAAGTAAGAGTATCCGAGCCTTCCCCGGAAGTTCAGTTCAAAATCAGAAAGGCAAGGACAGCCATTGCCAGCCAGAAACGGCGAATGGTTGAATGCCCGTATTGCCATCACAATGCAATCGTCGTATTTGAGGACACGCGCGGTCATGTTCAGGCAAAGTGCAAAGCCTGTGGGCGCGAGACTGTTTTTGATGTTCTCAGCATGAGACGTCTGCTGCGCTTCCTCTGCAAGAGGTAGCGCAAACAACAATTAAATAATTCATAGCTGTGCTGTGGAGCCGCTGACAGGCGAGTCTTCCTAATGCCGCATGACAGAGTTTCCTTCAAGGATTCTCTGTTCTATCGGTATTGGAAGTTCAACTCACCGTCATGCGGCTCCATTTTTTCTTGCCCTTCCGCTTCTCTGAGTCAGCGGAAAGGATGAGAAATGTACCAATGGGAGCCGTATTTGGCTAAGTACCCGTAGTCTCCGATTTTTGATTTTCCCCAATTTCAAAAATCAAAAAGGAGACTGCAAAATGAGAACACCTAAAGAATTCGACTATGACCTTTGGATCGATAGAAATGACGGGCAGTGCTATGTCCGTGTGAAGAACACCGGTGAAGTGAGCGCCGTTAATGCCGACACTTTCCGCTTCCTTCGGCGGGAGGAAAAAAGGCTCCGTCGTGACATTACTCCCGATAAGCCGGGAGAAACACCTTCGGTGAGAAATGAAATACTGCATCCTCTTTCTCTGGACTATGCCATCGAAGGAGCGTATGGAGACATTGCCCCTGCGTGGGCGATGGACCGTGACAACAGCTCGGAGGACGCTCTGTTCAATCTGCTTGAAGAAGAGCTGATAAGATCACTCACCGCAAGGGAAGCGGATGTATACAAGCATTGCATTGTAGACGGAATGAAATATCTGACTTATGCGAAGCAAACCGGAATTGATGTTGCAAACATCACCCGGACCGTCGGACGCATCAGAAAGCGAGCAAAAAAACTTTTCTGATTTTTTTGCAGAGCATGTCAAAAAAACGCTTTGAGATGTCCGTAGTAAGGTGAGAGGACAGTAATCCTTCTCATGTTCCTTGAAAACTGAATAGTCAGTGCTGCGGATCTTTCCGCTTCTGCGTAGCAACACAGCTTCCGACGCCAAGACCTCCGTTTGGAGCGAGCGATCACCGGAGAGCTATAACAGTCATGTGGTGTGGCTGCTTGCGACGATGTAGAAGCTGGGTACAATGATACTTCCGTCTGTCTTTGAGACAGGCGGCTCAGAGCACGATCCTCGGAGGTGAGATTCCCATGATGCCGGTTGACCGTCGGCAGTCCGCAGCACTCCCTATTCAGCAGGGGACGAGATAAATATGCTGAAAAGTTTATCAATGAAAACTATGCGCAGCAGTCCGGCAAAGACTGCTGCGCATCCTTGCTGATAAGCAAAAAATAATGAAGGAAGTGAGACGGGTGAATACAACTACCATCTCACAGAGAGACGCATACAAGCTGATGCTCAAGGAATACCCGGATGTCATGAACATTGAACAGATGTGTGAAATCCTCGGCATTAGCACTAAAACAGGTTATCGCATCCTCAGAGAAGGAAAAGTCTGCTGCATCAAGGTCGGCAGAGCCTATCGTATTCCGAAGGCTCACCTTTTCACTTACCTGTCCATTGGTTGTGCGGAGCTGTAAGAAGCGGCAAATGCCTGAGCTTTGGACTCAGATTGTTTACAAAAAGAATCGCGCAGAGGTCCTCCAATTCGAACCCGGTTCTGGTATAATAGGTTCCCAGTTGACGGTAGGAGTCTCTGCTGCGATGAAGGAGGTATTTTTTATGGTAGCAGGGCATCTTAGTGAAAAGAATGGTTATTTCTACGCTGTAATAAACTATAATGATTCTCTTGGGAATCGAAAGACCAAATGGATGTCAACCGGCTTAACTGTGAAGGGCAACAAGAAACGCGCTGAGGCAATCCTTGCCGAGAAGCGCCGTACCTTTCAGCCGGATGAGCCGGTGACAAGCGAAATCCTTTTTGCAGACTTTATGGAGCAATGGCTTCGTGTCGTGAAAAGCTCCATTGCAGTTCCGACATACGCTTCTTATACCAACATGGTGAAGCGCGTTATCTCTCCTTATTTCCGCGAAAAGAAGACAACTCTTCAAGGATTGACCGCAAAGGATATTCAGGATTTCTATCTGAAAGAGCTTGACCGGGTCAGTGCTTGTTCCGTCATCCACTACCACGCAAATATTCACAAGGCTTTGAAATATGCCGTGAAGATGGATTTGATTGCTGTCAATCCGGCAGACAAGGTGGAGAGACCTAAGAAAGAGCACTTTGTCGGGAGCTTCTACGATGCAGATGAAATGAACGCTTTATTTGCTGCATCGAAAGGAACAAAGCTGGAAATTCCGATCTTGTTTGGGGCCTTTTACGGTCTTCGCAGAAGCGAGGCAATCGGTTTGAAGTGGGATGCCATTGACTTTGAGCATGACACTCTGACGATCCGGCACACCGTTACTTCATGCGATATTGACGGAAAGCTTACGCTCGTTGCCTCCGACACAACGAAAACAAAATCCAGCATGAGAACGCTGCCGCTTGTTCCGTTTGTGAAAACGCGGCTGCTGGCGCTCAAGGAAGAGCAGGCGGAGAACCGCAGACTTTGCGGCCGGTCCTACATCAAGGAATATCAGGAATATGTCTGTATCAACGAGATCGGCGATCTGATCAAGCCCCATTATGTTACAGAGAGCTTCCGCAAGCTGCTTCGTGCAAATGAGCTTCGAGAGATCAGATTTCATGATTTGAGACACAGCTGTGCCTCGTTGATGCTTGCAAACGGCGTTCCCATGAAGCAGATTCAGGACTGGCTCGGACACAGCGATTTCTCCACCACGGCAAACATCTATGCGCATCTCGATTACAACTCGAAGATTTCTTCGGCTGACGCAATGCTGAATGGCTTGGGGCTTGCAGCGCAGTAGTCGTTCTCCCCTGAAAAATGGAGAGAACAGCAAAAAAGTCCGCTCAGAACACCATTCCGGCATAAAGAAAAAGCCAGCAACCCCGCATGGTTACTGGCTTTTCGATGGCGGAGCGGGTGGGATTCGAACCCACGGAACCTTGCGGTTCAACTGATTTCGAGTCAGTCCCGTTATGACCACTTCGATACCGCTCCGTATATTTCTCACATCAGCTCACCTCGGAAAATGGAGAGAACGGATGGGGAGAACGAGTAAAATATGAAATTGTGAAACCCCGAAAAACCCAGTAATATCAAGGCTTTCCGAGAAGAGGCTTACGAAAAACGGTTTTGATTTCGAGTGCTGCACCTTCGACCTCTCGGACAACTCTCCAGGACAATCGAATGATCGGCAGGTTTTGATGTGTAAAGCCCCTGCCAAATGGCTTTTGCTCGCCCTTTTTCGGCGGGCATTTTACATTGTATCACATTCCTTCGTATTTTCACAAGTTATCTTGTCGGATTTTTTGAAAAAATTCCTCCAAAAGCTGTTCGGATTCCTTTTCCCGGATGCCACTTGTGATCTCGATCCGGTGATTGAAGAGGGGGGGGTTCAAAAGATCGACAATCGATCCCGCCGCCCCCCAGCGGAGATCCCAAGCACCGAAGACCAGCCGGGAAATGCGGCTTTGCAGCATCGCACCGGCACACATGGGGCATGGCTCCAAAGTGGCGTAGAGCGTGGCCCCGTCGAGCCGCCATTGTCCGAGGTTCTCGGTTGCCATTTTAATGGCTGCGATCTCGGCGTGACCCATGGGGTCGTGATTCCCTTCTTTTGTATTGTGGCCCCGCCCGATGATTTCGCCGTTTTTGACGATGACTGCCCCCACCGGAACTTCCCCGGCGGCCAAGGCAAGACGGGCTTCGGCCAAGGCTTCTGCCATATAAAAATAGTGATCTTTTTCCATGGTTTTCTCCTCGCGGCATTAGTATAGCATATCTTGTTTGAAAAGGCAAAATATCGATTTTTTTCTTGACAAAATGATATTATGATGATATCATCATAATATAAGATATGCCGAAGAAAGGAGGGCGAAGAGATGGTTGGTATCGAGAATGTTTCGCATGGTTTTCCCCCATGTTATATTTGCCGCTTTTCGCTTTTGTTTCCCGGTATGTCGTCGGAGATTGCCGCCGGAGCCGCCCTTCCGGCAGGCAAGGCCGATTGTAGCGTATAAGTCCCTCTGATGCCGAAGAAAAAAGCGTTTCTCCTGCGATTGGATAGCCAAGTCTATGACGCGATTGAAAAATGGGCGGCGGATGAGATCCGAAGTGTCAATGGCCATATTGAGTTTCTATTGCGGGAGGCTTTAAAAAGAGAAAAAAGGCTCAAAGGGAAAAAGGATGGTTGAAAATTGTTGAAAGGAGAGCAAACGCTCTCCTTTCTGATTGTCGATACGACAATCAGAGAGACACAAGACAAAGGCCTAGAGCTAGGAAAAGCGAAGGCTCTGGACGATGGCATACGTGAGCGGTCAGGGGCTTTGATTTGACAACGCTATCGGCTTTTGTCTGCAGTTTCAAAGGAGAGCGAATGCTCTCCTTTCTGTTTTGTGTGCGTCCATTAGAGGAAAAGAATCTTAGATTCCCCAAAGTTTCTTTAGGTCTTGTCAAGGCTTCCATGATTTTCTATAATAAAGGGCACCTCTAAAAACGTCAAATTTCCTTTAGCATATCATACCCCCCGAAAAATCAGGGATTTTTGCAAAAAAATGTATGAATTTATCGTAGAGATCATCAAAATATCTGTCTTAAACAGCCATACACACCACGATTTACCGCCCATTTTCTATAAATGGGCAGACTTATCCCTATATATGGATACCGCAGCTTTTTTTACACCAACCAAATAAGCCCATCTGCTAAGATTGTAGGCAAGATTTTTAAGGGTAATCACGCAGGTTGTGCGGTCTATCCCAATGACTCTAGTGGTCATGCCACCCATCGAATTTGTCATATGTCCAAAAACATGTTCTACCCTTGCTCTAACCTTTGATTTTTCCTTATTTGAAGCCTTTTGTTCCTCGCTTAACGGTTTGTTGCGGTATCCTTTTCGTGGATATTTAAAATTATATCCGGGATTTTTCTCTCTGATTTTATCGTGCAGTTCCTTGCCAGTGTAGGCACTGTCAGCATTTAACACATTGTCCTTATCGTCAATCAAATCAACTATCGCTTGGCTATCGTGAACGGCGGCATCTGTAACCGAAAAATCCACAATCATCTTACTGTCGCTATCAACTTTAACATGGTCTTTATATCAAAAATGCTTCTCGCCGTTTTCTCTGTCCAGCGTGCATCAATGTCCTTTTGACAGCGTTTGTTTTCCACATTGTCCTGCCAAAGTTCCTCGCCATCGCCCTCTTTGATTTTCTTGTTTTCATCACGGTTGTTGCGTTGTTTCGGCACATCAACAAAACTTGCGTCAACGATGCTTACCCACTCGCGTGTAATCACCCCGACTTGTTCCATTAATGCGGCAAACATAATAGTAATTTCCTTTGATTTTCCGCTGTTTTTAAACATTTTCGGTAAAGCCATATCGTCTTGGCGTCAGGAACTTTATCGCCCAGCGACAACCCCAAAAATCGCTGAAAACTCAGACGGTCGTTTATCAAATATTCGGTCATATCATCAGCAATATGATACCACTCTTGTAATAGCATTATCTTGAACATCAGCATATTATCCATTGGTGGACGACCTCCTTATCGCCCTTTCTCTTGAATTGCTGTGTCAAGCGTGGGGCGGAATATTTCAAAATCCACCACTGCCACTTTTTCAAGTGGGTCACCCATTTTACTGAGCCTGTCAAGGCGTTATCTTCAGCAAAAATTTATCCTGTTTCATAGGTATATTATATCATATTTGGGCGAATATTGCATGAGGTTTTTAGAGATGCCCTAAAAAGTTAGATGATTCACAAATACTTGATGTGTTGCGGAGGAACTGTCTTTTACTACCACCGGAAGGGTGCTGTTGTACAGGAATTTGATGTTGAGAATTAGGGAAGCGCTTTCATCTGTCCTGCCCATCACCGGTATTGTGCTGCTTTTGCATTTTACCGTGCCTTTATCTGCCGGATTGATCCTTGCTTTCCTCGTTTCCGCAGTTTGCTCATTGTCGGCATGGGGCTCTTTACCATGGGGGCCGATATTGCCATGATCCCCATGGGAGAATCCTTGGGTTCTTTCCTCATCAAAACCAGGAAATTGGTTTTGGTCATGCTTGTTTGTTTTGTGATGGGTGTTTTGATCACCGTCGCCGAGCCGGATTTGCAGGTATTGGCCCAGCAAGTGCCCATGATCCCGAAATCCCTTTTAATCGGGACGGTGGCTTTGGGCGTTGGTGTTTTCCTCGTATGTGCTTTTTTGCGGATTGTTTTTCGGATTCCACTCGCTTATATGCTGATGGGATTATATCTTCTCGTATTTATTTTGGCGATTTTTGCGCCGCCGGATTATTTGCCCGTCGCTTTTGATTCCGGCGGGGTGACGACGGGGCCGATCACGGTTCCTTTCATCATGGCCTTTGGGATTGGTTTGGCTGCTGTGCGTGGGGGTGATAGCTCCGATGCGGACAGTTTTGGTTTGGTCGCCCTGTGTTCTGTCGGACCGATTTTGGCTGTGCTTTTGCTGGGAATGTTTTTTGAAACGGCGGGGGGCGCTTATGTTCCCGCCGAGATCGAAGGCGGCGTCACGGTGGGAGAAGTTTTCCCGATGCTGCTCCACGGTTTTCCTCATTACGGCAAAGACGGATTGATCGCCTTTTCGCCCATTCTTGCCGTTTTCCTCATTTTCCAAATCTTTTTCTTAAAACATCCTGCGCGTCATTTTATTCGTATCGTTGTGGGTTTGGCCTATACCTTTATCGGCCTGATTTTGTTCTTGACCGCCGCCAATGTGGGCTTTATGTCCGTTGGGGGTGCTTTAGGGCGTGAGCTGGCGGTGCTTCCCTACCATTGGATCTTGATCCCATTGGCAATGGTGATCGGGTTTTTTGTTGTGGCGGCCGAACCTGCGGTCCATGTTTTGAAAAAGAAAGTGGAGGAGGTTTCCGCCGGGGCGATTTCTCAGCGGGGCATGCTGATTGCTCTTTGTATAGGGGTTGCGGTTTCTTTGGGCCTTTCGATGGTACGGGTATTGTTTGGCGTCCCCTTGTGGTACTTTTTGCTCCCGGGTTATGTGATTTCCTTGACATTGATGTTCATTGTGCCTAGAATATTTACGGCGATCGCCTTCGACTCCGGCGGCGTCGCTTCCGGGCCGATGACGGCAACGTTTATCCTTTCCTTTATTATCGGCGTCAGCGATGCCTTGGGAGGGAACCCCCTCACCGATGCCTTTGGTATCGTGGCGATGGTCGCCATGACGCCCCTGGTTACCTTGCAGATCTTAGGGTTGATTGCTGAAATCAAGCGGAGAAAAGAAGACGGAGAAGGCGAGCCGCTGCCTATGGATGATGAAGAGGAAGAAATCATCGATTTTTAAGGAGGTGCAGTTTCCTCATGATAGAAAAAAAGACCGTCCCTCAAAAGGTGAAACTGATGGTGACCATTGTGGACCGCGGTAAGGGGGAACGCATCGTTTCGATGTGCAATGCGGAAGGGATCACCTACAATATGATCGCCCTGGGTCATGGTACGGCCAATTCTGAAATTTCGGAAATCTTGGGCTTAGGGGAAACGGAAAAGGATATTGTCTTGAGCATCGTGTTGGAAGATAAGGTGAAAGGGATTTTGGAGCAGATCACCCGGGAGATGCAGCTGAAAAAGTCGGGAAAAGGGATCGCTTTCACGATCGGGATCAATAGTGTGGACAGCCGCCGCAGTTATGAATTTCTGGCGGGATTATGTGGGAAGGGAAGTGAGCCTTGTGCAGAATGAACTGGCCTTTGATTTGATTTTAACCGTCGTCAACCGTGGTTTTGCCGACCAGGTGATGGATGCCGCCAAGAGTGCCGGCGCCCATGGGGGAACGGTGTTGAAAGCCCGGGGAGCAGGCGTTCATGAGGCGGAGAAATTTTTCGGGATATCGATTCAACCGGACAAAGAGGTCATATTGACCCTTGTTTGCCATGATAAAAAACAGGATATTTTGCATGCCATTGCGAAAGAGGCGGGCCTCAATAAAGAGGGACGTGGGCTCTCGTTTTCCCTCCCGGTGGAAGATGTGGTGGGCGTTGTCCATTTTGCCAAGGGAGAAAACCTTTAAACCATTATTTATTGTTTGTAAAAACAAATATAAAGAGATCTCCGGCATAGCCGGAGATCGAGACTGTCAATAAAGGGCTTATAGCTGTGTTCCAGTAAAACCGCAGACCGCTCATGTACGTCTATGTACACATCGCGTCCTGCGGTTCTTCTGCGCCTTGCTCTAAACCCTTTCTTGCCCGCCTCTTGTTTTGCGAAAACGAGGGTTTTTTAACAAGCTGACCCGCTCCCAATCAATTGGGAGCGGGTGCTTTTTAATATTTAGAAGGGAGTAAGAGTTTCTTAAAAAGGATTTTGGACTTCCATTTTGAGAGCGGCTGCATAGGCTTCTTCATAAGTGGCGAAGCTGTCTTGATAGGAATCGTAGGATTGGGGACCCATATCATTTTGGAATTCCTCATAAGACCGGACTTTCCAAGTGCCACCTTCTTTGACCATGTCGGCCTTGATGCGGGCTTGGGAGACAGGGATAAAGATATGGAAAGCGCCGCCTTTTTCCTGAATGCGTTTTTCCCAAGAGGTCAATGTCATCTCTGCGGTGGCGTTATCGCCCCAGACCCAAATGAAATTGGTTTTCGTGTCGAAAGTTCCTTCGGCAATGGTTTGATCGACCGTAGTTTCGGCGGAGTTTAGCATGGACTCTTTTGCCGTAATCACATTTGACCCGGCGGTTGAGGCATAATATTGGTGGACCGCAGTGGTGAACTCTGCTAGGCAGGCGGTTTTTTCTTCTTCCGTTAATACGGAGGGGAGGTTGGCCCCGTCAGGTAAAAGACCGATTTGCAGACTGACCGTGTTTGCATTGATTAATGTGGTCTTGATATCCGCGGCAGCAATAATAGTCTGCAAGGAGATCCCAATTAGAAGTACGATAATCAAGACGATAATGATGGTAAGACGAATAGGTTTATTCATTGTGTACCTCCTTATTCTGTAACAGCCGATGTTGTGGCTCCGATTCGACTCAATCTTGATCGTGAAGCTATAAATAAGAATAGCAGCCGCATTTCAAACAACCTTCTGTGTATTCCACCTGATCCTCCCGGGTATTTTTTCTTTGCTATTATCATATAGGAAAAGAGGAAGAAGAACAAGCCGATTTTGTTCGGGAGAATCAGTTTGCGTCTTTAAATTAATCCACCGCAGAATAGCCGGAGCGTGCCGATAGCTTGCCGTATTGTTGCCTTATGAGCCGTATGCCATAGCCGATCCTTCTTTGATTGGCGTCGATCAGATAACGCCGCAATGACAGCAAGGCCTCGTTGAGGCCGCAGGACAGGATTTTTGCAGCTTAGGCGTCGGATTCTCCGCTTGGATCATCATTTCCGTATAAAAGGCAAAGGGGGCCGTTTTGGTTTCGGCGATTTCGGGAAATACCGCATATTTGATTTCCGCTTCGATTAAAGGGAAGCCCTTTTCGTAGGGCAGGTATTTAATGTCATAAGCGATGGGCCAGTCTCCCTGCAATAGAATGCGGCAGATTTCGATCACTTTTGTTCTGCGGTCAAGGCTAAGGCCGACGAAACTTCCTCCGGCGGATCGATAATCGTAATTTTATGCAATTTCGACCGGTCAATAAGATCCTCCTCGGAAAAAACGAAGGAAAAAACATCATGTTCCGGTTTGGCAATATAATACCCTTTCCCGGGCCGGGTGTAGATCAAGCCTTCATTTTCAAGGAGGTTGAGTCCTTTGCGAACGGTTTCTCGGCCCACCTGATATTTTGTGACCAACTCATTTTCAGATGGGAGGATATCACCGGGGTTATAAACGCCGGCAATATTTCTTTGCGCAGATCTTTCCCGATGATCATATAAATTGGTTCCCCGGAGAATTTTCTGTTCTTACCCATTGTTTTCAACGATCTTTCTGCATAAATTTGCCGCCCCGGAGGCATTGAGGGAATAGCCGTCCGCCGGGATGGACGCGATCCCGGCAGAGGTCAGGCAAGCGCCGCCGATGATGATTTTGGCGTGCTTGCGGAGGCCATTTTCTTCAAAAAGTGCGATCGCCTGTTGCATTTCTTCTTCAACAAACCACATAGCGCCGCAAAGCGCGATAATGTCGGGATGATGTTCCTTAGCCGCTTCTACGAATCTTTCCGTTTCGACATCAACGCCAAGGTCGATTACCTCAAAATCATTGGCCCGCAAGATGCTGCAAACGATATCTTTGCCGATATCGTGGATATCGTCTTTCATGACGCCGATGAGGATTTTCCCTGCTTTTCCCGGGCTTTTCCCGTGTTCTTCAATCCATTTTTCCATGACTTTGCGATAGATCAGGCCGGAAACCATGAGGTCGGCAAGGAAGTATTCACCCCGGGCAAAATGATCTCCCACCCGTTGCATGCCTTGATTGAGCAAATCCTGGATGGACAAATAATCAAAGCCCTTTTCCCTAAGAGATTGGATGGTTTTTACCACAAGATCTTCATCTAAGTTTTCCATTGCCTGGATCAGTTGTTCTTCCATTAGAGAGTGTCCTTCCTATCGTCATTTGAGAAAATTATAGCATATTTGCCCCAAGAAGCAAGGAAGAGTCCAGCGGTTTTGCGGGCATGGGTGAGGAAGTGAAATCAAAATTCATATTTACATTGGGAAGGCAGGTATTGCTGGAGCAGCTTTTTCTGGGCTTCGGAACGATAAGGTTCTGCGTAGCTTGCCTGTCTTTCGGCGATCTCTTTCTTTGCTTTTAAGAGGATATTGTATTGTTCCTCATTGGTTTCATTGGCGATGCCGCATTTGCTAAAGATCTTTGGCAAAACATGATCTCTTTTATACCGTTCAGTTGAACCGATGGAGAGGAAGCTCTTTTCTTTGTGCGCCCTTTTCATTTCATCAAGGAAGTTCGGTTCAATGGTTGTGTTGACATCTTGGAGCAGATGATTGGCAGTGCGGATCATTTCTTCATCAAGAATGAGTTTGATAAAATCTCCGCCGGAGAAGGCTGCCATATGACCGGGAGAGCACCAAACCTCATGGACATCGGCAAGGAAGAGCGGCATCAGGCCCGTAAGCAGAGATTCTACCCCAGCCTGATAATCCGTTTTGATCGTATCGCTAAAGCAGCCGCATACGGCGCAGTTGATGTTGAGATAGCGGCTGATCTCATAAAACATGAGCTGGATTTTAAGATATTCCGGCGTGCCGTAGGCAGGCTGCAGCGTCCGTAGATCCGTCATGGTGGAAAATTCGCTCAAGGCGACATCCTGGCCCGGTGATAAGAGTTGGATGTAGACAATGCCGGCCAGAGAAAGGGCGATGTCATGGATGACAATGCCCATCAGGGTTTCCGGGCCGGACATGAATGTCAAGCTGCAGGGGAAAATCGTAATGGCTTGTTTTTCTTCTACCAATGCGTTTAGGTTTTCTAAACTTTCGCGGTCATAAGCCAGGGGCGCCATCGGGCAGATGCCTTGGCCCATAACGGGTTCATCCCATTGGTCATAGAACTCTTTTACCATGCGGATTCCCGCTTTTGCGCTTTGGTAGACGTTGCCGTCTTTGGCGCTGGTTGCTGTGGCGCGGATGCCGATTCCCATCCATTTATCCGAATATTTCAGTTGCATGGCAAGCTGGGAAATATAGGCGTCTTCCGCGTCGTTGCCAATGGGATCGACGACGCCGGGATTGGCTGATTCATAGAGGTCGGAAGTCTCGGTCAGTTGGTACATTTTGATGACATCGTCAATGGTGCCTCTGCGGAACCGATCGGTTTTCTCATCAAGAATCAAGGATGTGTTGCTGAAAGGGGAGGCAGCGGCGAGCCGCCGCCCGGTTAATTCATCGTATGAGAATTTGGGCAGGGAGGCCAAAGCTTGCTCCAGCATTTGTCGGGAAATGGTGACGATGGCCCCTTCCGTCTTGGCGCCGTGCTTTTTAAATAAGGCGACGGCTTCTTCCGTTTCGAAGGCGATGCCGACTTGCTCCAGGATGTCGACGGCATGTTGATAAGCATTTTCGATGGTGTTTTGATCTAATATTTTGCTCATGGCGATTCCTCTTTTCATAATATCTCAATATTTTGGACGGTTGGCGGTAAAAAATCCTCATGTCTATACTTGTATATACAAGTATAGCAAAAAAAAGTGTATTGTCAAGTTTTTTTATCATCTTGATATCGATTATTGGGTTGTTTCCGACGCGTCCTTTTGCCGGATGGAGCGGGGCATTATTTATAGTGGGGAGGGGGATTTCGGCAGTACCGGGGGATGTTCTCAAATATAGGGAATCGTTGGATGCCGCTCTTGCGGTTTTTGACAAAATTATTTGGGAACGGTTATTTACATTGGGGCGATCGGGCGCTGGATGCTATGTTGTGTCGGCGATCCGGGAGGGAGGGATTGTTTCTACCGTCTTCGTGCAATAAATAAACTGAGATTGCGGGAAATCCCGAGGAAAATGAGGATGCTTGGCTGCAATACTGTATGCCATGAGCAGGTATTCACGCGGAAACGATGGCGGCATGGCGTTTTGTTTACTTTTGCACGTTGCCCAAAAGAAACATCAGTTGCCTTTGTGTCCCAAATATCGTTCTTTATCGTTTATAGGGAGGTGGGGGCGATGTCGACCGTTTCACGACTACTTTTGGGTGTTGATCATCATCGAAAACGGTTTATATGAGTATAAAATTATTATAAAATAATAAGAAAAAAGTTGTTTTTTACACATATGTATGCTATAATTACCAAATAATATATGAAGGTGTGTCTAGAAAAATTAGGCATTTCTCTTTACATTGTTCTTTGAAAAAACTAGATCCCCCAAGTCTTGCATGAAAAGACGATCATGCAAGCAAATGATATTTGATTAAAATTAAAAAATAAAGTCTTAGATGCCCTGGTGGCATCAGACGCGACCACTAGACGGAAGGAGGCAAAGATCGGTTTTATCAGGCTTTATCGTTTCAAGTATGTTGCTGGTACGGAGTATTTGCAAAAGGTGAAAGATCCTGCTTCGGTATATTAATCCTTCGGGAAAGGCTGGAATCAACACTTTTGCTATATAATTTTCTGTTTCATCACGTCAAATACAAAATGGGAGGGATATCTATATGAAATTCAAGAAGAAACGCCTATTATTTGTTTTCATTGCCGTAATGGTCGTCGTTCTTGCCGCATCTGCTTTTGCTTTGGCAT
Source organism: Clostridiales bacterium (assembly GCA_040766525.1). GTDB lineage: Bacteria > Bacillota > Dehalobacteriia > UBA7702 > UBA7702 > JAXGQJ01. The sequence goes on from JAXGQI010000002.1 coordinate 27,184, forward strand.
CGAATGATTTGACCGTGCGGTACATGAACCCGGATAGCTCGGTGTATGCTACGAATTATGGCAGCTTGTCCATGTATGAGACCACAGAAGAGACTATTTCTATTACCTGACTATTACCACGCCGGCAGGTGTGCCGGAACAAGAAGGGTACACATTCGCGTATTGGACAACGAATTGGCCTAGTGCGCCGAGCATTTACGGCCCCAGTACACCGATAACTCTTTTCTCTGCTTATACCTATGATCCAAGCCTGACCTATCAGGATTGGATGGACGCCAACCAGATTTATTCTAATGAAATCGTTTTTACCCCGCATTATTATCCCAACGCTTATGATGTTACCTTGACGAACAGCGTACCCGGCACCGGGGATTATATCGTTTATGAAGACCAGCTTTATGACGAGGTCGTTAATGCTCCGGACGGTTTGCCGACGCCGATGGCGGACGGATATACCTTTATCGGCTGGAAAGATATTAACACCGATTTGATCTACAGCCCCAATGCCGACGGCGATATCTTCTATACTTTAGAAACTGCCGACGATGTTATTTTGGATGCGGTTTGGGTCGTGGATGACGAATTCGATCGTACCGTACAGTTCAAAGACGCGGAAACCGGCGTTTTGTATGGCTACTTTGCCGGCGACATTGATGAATTCAATAATGCACCCACCCTTCCCGCCGGAGCGAAAGAAGGTTATACCTTCAATCAATGGGTCAGCGAAGATAGCTTGCAGACCTTAGATGCCGCTGAAACCTTCAGCTTTGAAACCGCAGCGGCTGTTTACTATGCCGAATGGGATGTCAATCTTTATTCCATCAGCACGGAAGCGACCAATGTGACCATCGGCGGTATCAATATCGGTTCCGCGGAATATGCCTATGATTCGGAAGTTACCTTCTCCGCAACGCCGACCACGCCGACCAATATTATCGAGGCGGTTACCGTTACCTTGGGTACCGAGGAACTTCCGCTTACCGATAATGGCGACGGCACCTACACCTTCACGATGCCGGCAGGCAATGTGAAGATCACCGCCAGCGCCAAACAGAACATTTACAGCATCGGACAATCTGCTTCCAATGCGACGATCGTTGTAAATAGTACCGCTGCGATTGGCGAATATGTGACCTTTACCGCTGAGGGCAATCCCGCAGCGACCTATAATTTGACCAGCGTTTATGTTACCATCGACGGGATCGGGGCTTATGTTCCCGTAACCTTCATTTCCAGCACCGGCGGAGTCGGCACCTATGGTTTCACCATGCCGGAAGCCAATGTTACCGTTCATGCCACCGGGGAAGCCGAAGATTGTTCCTTGATCGTCTTGGATTGGGATAATACCCTTCTCGGTATTGAATCGGTAAGCTATGGCAGCACCTATGATATCGATGCCAACTATACGCCGGGCGTCAGAGACGGCTATACCTTTGATGGTTGGTATGTCACCGTAGATATGGTCAGTGGCGATGAATTTACCGGTTCCACCGTCATTACCGAAAATACGATTATTAAAGCGGTTTATATTCCGGATCAGCAAATCATCAGCAAAGCTGCGGATTGCTCCGAGAATGTGGATGCTTTGAATGTCTTCTCCGAAAACAGAACGGGAGACGCCACCAGCGGCAATCTCTTGGCGACTACCAGTAATACCTGCATCAGTTGCACCGGAGCGGATGTGGTGTTTACGGTCAGATCGGAACCGAATTATCTGATCAGCGGCGTTGCCGTCCGGCCTTCCACTCCCGGAAGTTTGACTGCGATTCCTTTGAGTTTGATCAGCTATGACGAAGATATTGATGAGTACACCTACAGCTTCACCATGCCGGCGGAAGATGTTGAGATCGCGGTTTATACCGAAGCAATCCCCTATACGGTGAATGTGAATGAACTGGATCTTGCCGAAGGCGGCACCTATACGATCAACGGTTTCTATACCGATAATCTTGAAGTACCCCAGGGCGATGCCGCAATGGTAGCGGTTGCCTTGGAACCTGGATATGAAATTTCCGCTCTCTCGATCTACTATGATCTTCCCGAAGGCGGAAGAACTTATCTCCAAGACGGCCTCGGCGGCGGTGTGTTGAACAGCACATTGAATCCCGCTGTTCTGGATGAAACCTTGTTCGCTTTTACAATGCCGTTTGCGGATGTAATGGTGGATATCACGTATGCGAAGATCGATTATAATATTGATACTTTAACAAGCAATGCAGCAAGCACGGCTCCTGAAAACCAAGGTCATGTTACCGCCAGTGCCAATGGTTCGACCTCTACCGATATTGCGGATATCACCGCTACGGTTGGCGATACCGTGAGCCTTTTGGTCACGCCGGAATATGGCTACAGCCTAAAAACGCTGACAGTTAAAGATGAAGCAAATAAAACCGTTACCATCAATACCTTGGATGCGGACAATTATGAATTCACGATGCCGGCCAGCGATGTTGTCGTTACCGCTACCTTCGTGAAAGATCAATACACGGTCATTTTCCGCGATTACAATAATGTAATGCTTGACCAGCAGATTATCAATTACAGAGAAAATCCTGTTTTGCCTGCTGATCCCAGCCGTGTCGGTTATGATTTCTTGGGTTGGGCTTCCGCGGATACGGAAACCCCTGTTCTTACCAGCGCTCCCAGTACGACAGCGTCTGACTTCACCATCGTGAAAGCTACGGTGATCACGGCGGTATATGCCCCGCATGTCTACAATATCTCTTATAATACGCCTGCCGCGCGCCTATTGATCGAAGGAAGAAACTGAAGCCTATCAATCTGAAGCTGCTTTCACCGTAACTCCGGATGAAGGTTATGGATCGATACCTGCTGGCGACCTACTTCAGTACCTATGGCGTTAAAACAACGATTACCTTCAACGGTACGCCTGGCGATCCCACTGTCGGCGGTGAATATCGCCACCTTCGTACCGGATGGTGATGTGGTCATGTCGTCAGCTGCTGAAATCGTCTATGATGTAATTCTTGATTCCGGTTTCCGGCGAAGGTACGATCTTGCTGAATGGGTATGACAGAAACAATATGACGGCTGCTAAGCGATACCGTCGTGTCTATGCTGTTCCGGATGCGGGTTGGGATCTCTATTCCATTACTGTTACCGGCGCCATCAGCCAGGATAATATTCCGTTGAACCACCCGGTCACAGCGATCGGCGGCGGTTATCAGTTCACGATGCCGGCGAAGGCGTTACGATCGACATCGTATTTACCCAACATGTGTTTTTTGATATTATGTATAATACGCCTGACAACGCTGCCATTGCTCGAAGGAAGAATTCCAGGAAGCGTATCAATCCATTTACCACTTTCACCGTAACACCGGATGAAGGGTATCAGATTGCTTCCGTTCAAGCCTATTACATGGATCCGGATACGACGTTCCATGAAATTACCTTCATTGGAGTACCGGATGATCTTCAAGTTGGCGGCGAATATGCTTTCGTAATGCCGGCCTCTGAAGTATTTGTTGAAGTGGCCTTTGAAGAAATCGCATACGATGTTACCCTCGATTTGACAGGCGAAGCCACCATCAAATTGAATGATATTGACAACGGCTTTGATGCGATTATCACCGTGCAGTGAGGTAGAATACCCGCTTCCCGGTTGGGGCAATGGTGCGTAGCGAAGGTTTAACCGCAACGCGGTGCTCTACAGTGATCCTGCGGCACTATTTCTGCGATACCGGCGGAAGATGTTACACCTCTATGTTGTTTTGGTGCAGGCACCTATGCAATTACCTATAATAGCCCTGTAAACGGGGTTATCGATCCGAAGGAAGAATCGGAAGATTATCAATCCGTTGCCAGCTTTACCGCGACACCGGATGAAGGCTATCAGATTGCTTCGGCCAAGCCTATTACTACATTCGAGGATCAAACAGACCATCGCTTTTGATTCCGTTCCGGATGATCTTACCGTTGGCGGCGAATATACCTTCACAATGCCGGCTGCCGATGTACATGTCGAAAGTTCTGTTTGAAGAAATTACTTATCAAGTAGATCTGGTTACTGTCGGTGACGGAACCGTGCTCTTGAACGATGTAGATCAAATCAAAGACGATGCCGACTTTGGTTCCACTGTGACATTGGAAATCACTCCTGATACCGGATGGCAGTTGGATTCCATTGTTATGGAAGAGTTTAACCGCAACGCCGGTGGTCGCTCCTGCGATCCGATCCTGCCGGCGGCACCTATTCCTTCACCGATGCCGGCAGAAGATGTTACTGTTACTGTAACTTTGGTGAAGAAAGTCAATAACATTGATACCTTTGCGATTTCCTACACCGGCCCGGATCATGGCGTGATTGATGCACTGCTTGACGGCAGTGCGGAATACGGCGAAGTTGTCACCGTTGTTGCTGATCCTGACGATGGTTACAGATTTAAATCCATTGCCGTTAAAACTGCGGATGATACCTATATTGCCGCAGCATTTGTCAGCGAAGATGAAGATTATGTAACCACCTATTCCTTTGAAATGCCGGCCTCGGCCGTTGAAATCTATGTAACCTTTGAAAAATATGCTCCCTCCGGATTTACCGATGTTCGTACCGATGATTGGTATTATGACGCGGTCGTTCGTATCGGATCGTGGCTTCTTCCAAGGGATTACAACGGAACTCTTTGGACCGAAGGTCACGATGACCCGTGCGATGTTTGTTACCGTTCTTGGCAGAATCGCCGATGTAGACACCAGCTTGTATGCGACCTCTACCTTCACAGATGTCGATATCAACACTTGGTATGGACCGTATGTGGAATGGGCGGCACAAGAAGGCGTTGTCATGGCTATGGCAATGATTTGTTCGGACCGGAAGACAATGTGACCAGAGAACAGATGGCATTGATCATGTATCGTACGCTGAATGGACCGGCTGGGATATGACGGTTGAAAATCCTGAATGGATGGATAATTACGAAAGATACCGATGAAATCAGCGATTGGGCCTATGATGCGGGTTGTTTGGTCTGTCAGCACCGGTTTGATTCATGGGATGAGCAACACCACCATTGATCCTTTGAGCTTCGCAACGAGAGCTCAAGTTGCGCAGATCATTCAGACTGCGAACAAGAAAAGTGATCTATCAATAATTAGAAATATGACATGAAGTTTCCATAAAAGTGGGAAGAATAAAGTCAAAAAGGGGCTGCCGATATCAGCAGCCGCCTGAACTGTCAATAAAGGGCTTATGGCTATGTTCCAGTAAAACCGCAGACCGCTCATGTACGTCTATGTACACATCGCCCTGCGGTTTTGCTGCCTGCTGCTCTAAACCCTTTTCCTGACAGCTTACCTCTTGATTTGTGGGAAAACGAGGGTTTTTGACAACGCTATCGGCCTTTGTCTTATGTCTCAACTTCCTCAAAAGCTGAACCACGGCCCTCTGCCCCGGACTGCTTGCGTACGTCTATGTGGCGTGACGCTGCGGTTTTACTGCGCCTTGCTCTAAACCCTTTCTTGACCACCTCTTGTTTTGTGAGAAAACGAAGGTTTTTCGACAATCTGAGGTGGTTTTATATTTCTATTGGTTTGGTCTGATTACTTCCATATGATATACGATTCGTTTTTATGAACGGAGAGTTGGTTTTCGCTGAGGCAGAACGCATTGGCAAGGGGTTGAAGGAATGCTGTATGATCCGGTTTTGTGCGTTTGCCTTTTTGTTGTTTTGCGTGTTTAGCCGCTGCGTGAAATTTATTTCTCCCCTTGAAAAAACAGGCCGAAGGTGATAAAATAGATGCAGATCTGGAGGCATAGCTCAGTAGGCTGATGCCTGCCTCACATACTGCAGGAGGTCGCTAGTTCGAGCCAGCTGTCTCCACCAGAACCGGGAAATCCGGCAGGAGTAGTCGCGCCGCCTTAACTATGTTGGGGGTGCGACTTTTTTGTTGCCGATTTTGACGGTAAGACATTTTGATGGGAAGACATTGGCAAAAGCGAAAATGGAGGGATAGCAATGCGTTTTTAATTGTCCGTTACTTGTTGTTGCTGATATGGAGATTGCGAAAAAATTTTATTTAGATGTTTTGGGGCAAGAGATTGAAGTTTGATTTCGGGGAGGAATGTGGTGTTTTACGGGGAGTTCTCTTTGCAGCTCAAATCTCAGCTTTGCCCAGGCGGCGCGGGGGGATTGAGGAAGCGGCGATTGGTACTCATGCCAACAATTTTGAGCTCTATTTTGAAGAGGAAGATTTTTCGGGATTTTTAGAGAAGATCGGGCAACGGGAGGATATCATTTTTATCCAGCCCTGTGTTCTCCATGCTTGGGGCAAGAGAGTAGTGCGCTTTTGCGGCCCGGATTTTTCATATTATCGAAGTGGGGGGAATGCATGAAGCTGTATTTGTGCGGCGCTTATTGGAAGAGGGTTTTTCTTTGGAGGAGACTGCAGCTAAGACCCAGCATCCTTTAGAATTCGTTAAAAAGGGTGCCTTGAAGAACGCTAACTGGTAATTGAAAGTAATAACCCGCATTCCATGGCTGCGCGGAAATTTGATTTTAAGAATGATGCCGTAGATATATGGGTGCGGTCCGTAAGCACGTGAGATTGATCTTTTCGATCCCAGGCGTACCGCTGAAGAAGAACGGAAGGCGGTGTTGCTGCACACGCAGGCAAGAGAACGATATGCGTTAGTTAGGAGGAACGATGGGGAAATACGATGATTTATCTGCCGATTTGAAAGCGCAGATCCGGTCTGATCAGGCGCAGGGATGGAAGAATCCTTGCCGCTGCCGTAATAGAGAGGCCATTCGTAGAGATATGGTGCGTGATGCGGATGAAGTTTTGTGGCGTCCGCCTTTTGTCCGTGATACCGAGAAGATTTTACATATGCCTTTTTATAACCGCTATGCCGATAAAACCCAAGTTTTTTCTTTATACCGTAATGACGATATTACGAGGCGTTCCCTCCATGTGCAGTTGGTTTCCCGCATAGCGAGGAGTATCGGCGCGGTTTTGGGGCTGAATCTTGATTTGATCGAAGCGATTTCCTTGGGCCACGATATCGGCCATGCCCCCTTCGGCCACGCCGGGGAGCGCTTTTTGAGCGCTTTGCTTGAACAGGAAACCGGGCGGTCGTTTCATCATAATGTCCAGGGTGTGCGCGTGCTGGATACCTTGTTTGCCCGCAATGTCAGCCTGCAAACTTTGGATGGGATCCTTTGCCACAATGGGGAATTGCCCTTGCAGGAATACAGGCCCAGGCCTCTGCCGGACTTTACGGAGTTTGACGCTCTGGTGGAGAGCTGTTATTGGGAGAATAACGCTGCCGCTTTGGTTCCGGCGACGATGGAAGGCTGCTTGGTGCGTATTTGCGACATCATTGCCTATTTGGGAAAGGATCGGCAGGACGCCCGGCGCACCCATTTGATCGAGAGCAGCGATGCTTTTCATACCGGGGCAATCGGTAAAGAAAACGCCGAAATCATTCGGAATCTTACCGTGCGCTTAATTGAAAATAGTTACGGTAAAGATTATTTGATGTTGGATCAGGAATCTCATCATGAATTGGTTACGGCCAAAAATGAAAATTACGAGCAGATTTATAAAGATGGGAACCTCAACCAAATTTATAATGAGAATATTCGCCCCATGTTTCATGATGTTTACTATCGCTTGCTCCAAGATGTGACGAAGGAGAATCGGGAAAGCATTGTCTTCCGCCATCATATTGCCTATATTGAAGAAAATCGGCAGTATTACCCTACGGTAGCTTCCTACCGAGAGGAAGAAAACAATCTTTTGGTTGCCGATTATATTGCCAGCATGACCGATGATTATTTCATCGATCTTTACCACTATCTTTTCCCCAACGGCACCTATCATGTGGAGTATACCCCCTATTTTTGAGCGGTTTGCGCTTGACAAGCGCTGTGGGTTCGGGTATGATAGCAATAAATTACTAATTTAGTAAATCAGTAAGGGGAAGCAATGGAAAAAGAAAAGAAAAAAGCCATAACGGAGGCATATAAGGCGCGAAAGGTCCTTGGCGGCGTTTATTCCATTACCAACCGAGAGACCGGGGAAAAATATATTTTTGCGGCGCAAGATTTGGAAGGAGCGGAAAACCGCTTTCGTTTCATGCAGTCTACCGATAGCTGCACCGTTTTAGCGATGCAAAAGGAATGGCGTATTTATGGGAAAGACGCTTTTGTTTTTGAGATCTTAGAGACCTTGGAAAAGAAAGAGGAGGAAACGGCGAAAGCCTTTAAAGAAGAGGTTGCGGTGTTGGCTAAGTTATGGCAGGAGAAAACAGAAGAACCCGGCGACGGTTAAAGACCGCCGTTTTCTAACAATGTTTCATCGTTTAAGATTTGCTCGGGGTTCCCTTCTGCGACGAGACGCCCGTTTTGGAGCAGTATGACGCGATCACAAACTTTTATCGCTAAATCCAGGTCATGGGTGGCGATGACGAGGGTTTCCCGCCGCTTTTTCAATGCGTTCATCAGGTTCCGCCTGGCTTTGGGATCAAGAAAAGAGGAGGGCTCATCGAAAAGAATGATCTCCGGCGTCATTGCCAAAACGGCGGCGATGGCGACCATGCGCTTTTCCCCTCCGGAAAGTTTTTGAGGCATCCGATCGCGCAATGAGGAAATCTCCAAATCCTTTAAAGCGCAATCGACCAAATTGGCGGTCTCTTCCGGGGAAAAACCGTAATTGCGGGGGCCGAAAGCGATTTCCTCATGGACATAGGGCATAAAAAGCTGATCATCCGGGTTTTGGAAAACAAGACCCATGCGTTTGCGGATTTCCCGCAAATTTTTTTTATTCAATTCCAGTCCCGCAATTTCGATGGTGCCTTCAGCTAAGGGCAAAATCCCCATCAGCGCTAAGAAGAGTGAGGATTTCCCTGCGCCGTTGGCGCCGATCAGCGCAACCTTTTCTCCGGGATTGATTTGGAGATCCAATCCTTCTACTGCAATTTTCCCGTCGCCATAGACGACATTGGCATTTTTGATCGTGATCATTATTTTACCTCAATAGAATAAATTGCCCAAAACGAGGCTGAGATTGAAAAACCGCAACAAGAGAAATGCGGCGGAAAGGCCGATAAGATAGGCCGTTTCCCCCGTCTTGATCTTTCTAAGCGGGATATATTGATAATCGCCGTTGAATCCACGGCATTTCATTGCGTGATAAATGCGTTCCGCCCGGTCTACGGATTTTAATAGCAGTTGGCCGATGAAGAAGCCCATATCCTTCATCTTGATGCCTTTTTGTTCCGGAGAGCGGAGGGTATAAGCGGTATACATCGAGAGCGCTTCTTCAATCAGGACGGCAATATATCGGTAGATCATCGAGATCAGCAAGATGAATAGGGAAGGAATTTTCAGTGCGGTTAATTGCCGTGAGAGTAAAGGAAGCGGCGTCGTTGCGACCAAGATCAAAACGGCCATAACAGTCAGTAGTGTTTTAATCAGGATCGAAAGAAAGGAGATCATGCCGAAACTGATTGGCAGTGAGATGAAATAGAAGGCCGTTTCCCGCACAAAAATCAGATTGGCGATCCCGGCGAAAAGGCCAAAGGGCAATGCCACCGCCAGCCGCAGCAAAAGCGGTTTATAGGGGATTTCCCCTAAGGCCATCATGGTCAACGGATAAAAGAAAAAGGGGATCAAACCGCTAAGCTCATACGGGCCGAAGGAAACGACAATAACCACATAGAGAAATGTGGTTATTGTCTTGGCCAAAGGATGGAGGCTATGAACAATGGTGTTCCCTTCAGCTAAAGTTTCCATTGTATGGAAACGAAGATTTGCTTTTGCTAAATTGGGCATAGGGTCCTTCCCTTTACTTCCTTAATTTGTGTTTGCCGGTTTTCTCCGTCTTTTGACTGCATAGATACCGATACCGCCGGCAGCTGCCAAAACCAGGGTCATGGTGCCGCCGATGAGACCGGCAGCGCTGGTGCCTGATTCAGAATCTGTTTTCCAAGCATAGTCCGGCATAATTGCGGTGGTATCTTGAATATTCGCGGCAGTTTCATGGGTGCCGGTTGTTGCTTCCAGTTCTGCCGTACCGGCAACGCCTTCCATCGACCATTCCAAACCGTCGGGGAAGCTGGAGGCAAAGAGGGATAACGCCCCTCCGGTGAGGACCGTGACCATCACCAGGATGACGACCACTTTTTTAATGGAAGCGGTACCGATCGGTTTTTTGTTGATGGAGCTATCCATGATTTCCGGACGCATTTTGTAAACAAAGCTTAAAACAAGGGCCGATACGATCCCTTCAACAATGCCGATCGCAAGATGGATCGGCTGCATCAAAGCGACAAAGGCGGAGAAGGGCAATTCGGTGACGCCGGAGGCTAAGGTTTGCAATACAACCATAAATGCGCCGATCTGGAGGCCGATCACGACTGCCAAAATAGAAGCGACGGTGATCCGTGCGACCGAAAGCTGATTTTTTACGAGGGGTTTAAAGATCAATGGATAGGTTATAAAGCAAGTGACGATACCCATATTAAATATGTTACAACCTAAAGCCAAAAGTCCGCCGTCGGCAAAGAAGAGGCTTTGGATGATTAAAACCGCTGCGATTGTTAAAAGCGCGGGATATGGTCCTAATAGAGCGGCTAATAAGATCCCACCGCCGATATGGCCGCTGGAACCGGTGCCGGGAATGGTGAAATTAATCATTTGTGCGGCAAAAACGAAGGCTCCCATTACACCCATCATAGGGACTTTTTTCTCGTCAAAAGTGTTGTCTTTCGCAATTTTGGCAACAGAGTAGGCGAGAGCGCCGGTGCTGACTGCGAGAAAAGCGCCGCCAACCGCCGGGGAAAGTAAAGCGTCTGCCATATGCATAAAAAATCACTCCTTTTTAGATAAAATGCACAATAAAAAATCCAAGTATACATCGACATCGTTTCTACGATTCTCAATGCCTACTTGGCATATTTTTGCATATGTCCAGTTCTGTTGATCAACATTACAGGTTTTGCAATGGATGCCTTCCTGACATCTTAACTGCATTATAGTGCTGTAGATTAGGAATGTCAATCATCGAGGCAAAAAATGACAATTTAATACGCTAGTGATAAAATATTCTACCTCAATTCGCGCAAAAATCGAATAGACAAAATTTTAGGTTGCGCTATAATAGAATGGTGGTTTTTTTGGGGAAAGAGGAACTGTTGTGGGTAATATTTTAGTGAAAGCGGCGGCTTTTGTTTTCATCATCTTTTTGGGATATACGCTAAAACGGAGAGGATTCTTCCAGCCTTCAGATTTTCGTTTATTATCACGGATTGTGATTAATATCACGATTCCGGCCGTGATTATTTCCAGCTTTTCGCAATTACCGGGGGATAACTCGCTTTTGATTTTGGTCATTCTTGGTATGGTTTGTAACCTCTTTTTATCCGGGATCGGCATGTTGGTCGCCAAGAGCCGGGGGAAAGAGGCGATGGCCTTCAATATGCTCAATTATTCCGGTTTTAATATCGGATGTTTTACTTTGCCCTATGCCCAGAATTTTCTCGGTCCCATAGGGATCGTTACGACCTGCCTTTATGACGCCGGGAATTCATTTCTCTGCACCGGTGGCACCTATTCCTTGGCATCCGCCTTTTTGGATGGGCGGGGAACCGGGCGCTGGCGGGCATTCCTGAAACGGATTTTTTCTTCCGTGCCGATTTTAACGTTTATCGTGATGCTCACCTTATTTATCTTCCATGTCTCCGTTCCTGAAGCGGTGGTGAAATTCACCAGCATCATCGGCAATGCCAACGGTTTTCTGGCGATGTTGATGATCGGCGTCGGTCTTAAACTTAGTTTTCCCCGCAGCCAGCTTTTTCGGATCTTGCAAACCTTGGCGATCCGGTATAGCATTGCAACGGTCTTGGCTTTGGTCTTTTATTTCCTCTTGCCCTTTCCTTTGGAAGTCCGGCAGGCTTTGCTTTTGATCGCTTTTGCCCCGATTTCCGCCGTTACTGTCGCCTTCACGGAGAAGATCGGCGGGGATATCGGTTTAGCGGGAGCCATCAATTCCGCCTCCATTTTGGTGAGTCTCTCGATTACCAGTATTTTGCTTGTATTGATGGGGATTGGTTGAGGGATGCCCTGATGAATGCTATCGGGAAAACGCTTGTTTTGCATCAATGAGTCCTTGATCGTATGCTTTTCGGATGAGGGGGTATTCCCCTCGTCTGCCGAAATAGAGGGCGCAGTAATTCCTTTGAATTTGCGTGCCGAGGAATAAGTAGCGCTCCATGATCTTCACGCCTTCCGCATTGTCGATATGCCCCAACGCAAAATCGATAAATTTTGATTCCCACAAGGTCATGTTTTCATTGAGATGACCCATGATTTCCCCAATCGATAAATCAGTGCCCTTTTTAGCTAAGTCAATATAATATTGTAGTAACGTTTGTTTCATGATATTTCCTCATAGAGCGGATCCTATTTCTTCTCCGTCGGTGAAAATATTTTGGATGAAGAACTGCATAAACTGCTTCTGAAAACTGCTGTTCTCCAGCATTTTTTTTCGGTATGCAGGGTTTTGTTGATAATAACTCACCCCCATATCGACATAATGGAAAATGATTTCCCTGTCCAAAGAGCTCTTTAATAAACCGTTCTCAATCCCCTCATCGATCAAAGCCAACATCGAGTTCCGATAGGTTTGTAGATACTGTTCATGATCTGCTTTCAACGTGGAGTTGTATCCGGCAAGTTCCTTACATAAGTTGAATTGGCCGCTGTCGGTAAAGTCGGAGAGCACCTCCAAATAATCATAGAGTTTTTTGATCAGAACGGCGTCAGATGCGGGGATCTGTTCCAATCGAGCCATATAGTGGGCAAAAATGTGTTGCCCGACCGCAGCATACAAAGTATCCTTATCCGCAAAATATTTATAAAGCGTAACTTTAGATACATGGGCGTTTTCCGCAATTTCGTCCATGGTTATTTTTTTGATTCCATGACGAAGGAAAAATGGTATCGTTGCCGTGATGATTTTCTCGGTTTTTTTGTTCATCTGTCTTTTCTCACTTCTCATCTATACTATATGAACTATAATAGTAAATATAGTACAGTTTGTCAAGGGAACCCGTGATCTTAGCGAATAAGGCTGTTGAAAACTATTGTCCCCGTCTTGCAAAGAGAAATAATCCGGGTAGAACTCCGATTCCGCAATAGTTTGCATGCTTGGCAACCACATCCTCCCATGATATAATGCAGGTGCGAGATCCGATGAGCGGGGGATTCCGGTTGGTCTTCCATATTTAATGAAGGATTGATCCGGTTGACGGTGTAAAAAATCTCATTTATGCTATAATACTCTTGGAGGTGAAAAAATGTATGATTTGATCATTATCGGCGCGGGGCCGGCCGGGCTCACGGCGGCGATCTACGGCGGCAGGGCCGGTTTAAAAACTCTTCTCTTAGAAATGGCCGTTCCCGGAGGGCAAGCGGGCAATACCCATATGATAGAAAATTATCCCGGTTTCCCCGAGGGGATTTCCGGACCCGATTTGATGGAACTCTTTTTTAAACAAGCCCAGAAGTGGGGTGCGGAGTTTAAAACCGCTCTGGTTACCGCTTTGGAAGATGCGGGCGATGTCAAAAAAGTTATCGCGGGAGAGGAAGTTTTCCTCGGTAAAACGGTTTTGGTTGCCAGCGGTTCCAGGCCGAAGCCCCTTGGTATCCCCGGAGAAAAGGAATTTCACGGTCGGGGCGTTTCCTATTGCGGCACCTGTGACGGGCCTTTCTTCCGCAATAAGGACATCGCCGTTATCGGTGGGGGCAGCACCGCCTTGCAGGAGACGGAATTCCTCAGCCGTTTTGCGAAGAAGATTTATTTGATCCACCGCAGAGAGCAGTTTCGCGGTGAAAATATACTGGCAGAACGGGTCAAAGCTGATGAAAAGGTGGAACTTTGCTTAAACTTTGAGGTAAAGGCCATCGAAGGGGACGGGCGCGTAGAGCGCATCCGCCTTTATCAGAATAAGACCGGGGAAGAACGAGAGATCCCGGTGGAAGGGGTTTTCTTCTTTGTGGGCTATACGCCTTATGTGGATTTTTGCCGCGGCGTTTTGGATTTGGATGAACAGGGCAATATCTTGGTTTCCGGGAAGATGGCCGCATCCAGGCCCGGATTCTTTGCCGCCGGTGATGTGGTGAGCAAAGACTTTTATCAGGTTGCCACCGCGGTAGGTGAAGGCGCCTTGGCGATCAAAGGCATTGAGGATTATATCACCGAGATGTAAACCGGGAAAAAATGAACATATTTTAAAAGCGTTTCCATATATTTTATGGAAGCGCTTTTTTTGTAGGAGGGGACATGGAAGAGCTCAGGCAAATTACCGATTCTTGGGAAATTGCGCCGCTGGCTTTCGATACGGTGCAGGACAATGTCTGGAAAGTATTTACCGAGGAAGGGATTTATGCCTTGAAAAACAGCCATCTCGATGAAAAGAGGCTGTTTTTTATTGCCAATGCCTTGGAAACCTTGGCGAAAAACGGCTTTTTTAAATATGCCCATCCGATTTCCCTTGCCCCCGGCGTACCCTTTTATCAGCATGAGGCAGGTCGGTTTTGTTTAAGCGAATGGGTCGACGGAGAAGCCTGTGATTTTAATTGCCCCAGGCATCTTTTAGCAGCCGCCAAGACATTGGGGGAATTTCATTTATATAGCCGCAATATCGGTTCTTTTCACGGCGCCGAGGGCCGTGTTTCCTATTTTTGCTGGCCCGATAAAATCGCTTCCCGCACCGGGGATTTGGAGGATTTTGCTTTTTTGGCTCGGTCGAAAAAGCGACGCAATGCTTTCGAGCGTATGTATCTTGACCATTACGAATCCTTCAGCGCAAAGGCGAGGTCTGCCCGGCGTTTGCTTTTAATCTCGGATTATTCCCGTTTGGCCAAAGAGGCTTATGCGGTAAAAAGTTTTATCCATTATGACGTAGCGGCGAGGAACTTTATTGTTCAGGGGGAAGACGCCTACTTGATCGATTTTGATTACTGTACTTTGGATTTGCCCGCAGTGGATTTGATGCGTTTGATCAAGCGGGCTTTAAAAGACGGTTATGCAGCGAAGGAGAAACTGCAAACGATTTTAACGGGATACCAAACCGCACGGCCGCTGACAAACAGCGAATGCCGGTTGATCTATGCGCTTTTGCTTTTTCCCCAGAAATTCTGGCGTTTGTCGCAACGCTATTTTTGCCAAAGCCATCCTTGGACGGAAGATACTTTTGAGCGGAAAATGAAAAATACGATTCGGGAATTGGAACATGAAGAAAATTGGTTGCCGCTCTATTTGGAACTTACGGAAGCGGAGGCATTCGGATGAGGGAAAAAGAGATCAAAAGGTTATTTTCTCACTATCAATGGGAGGAGGGCGATCTAGAACGGCTGACGAAGCGCTCCTATCAGGTTGTGGTGGGGGACGAATCGTATATCCTCTTCGTCGGGGAAAAAAGCGACCCGTATTTTGCCGGGGAGATCTATTTTCGCCAGTATTTAGAAAAGGAAGGCGCCGATTATCTCCCGTCTTTGGTAGCGGGGCAGGACGGTGAGGTCCTCTATCGGAGCGGCAATAAATGCTATGCCGTAGAAAAACGATTGGCCTATCGCCAATTTTCCTTTCGGAAAAAGGATCTGCTGATCAATGCCATGAAAACATTAGCCCCCTTCCACCAAAAAAGCGAAGGGTATGAGGCGCGGCACGATGGGCTTTCCCAATCTCATCTGGGGCAGTGGCCCGCGCGGCTGGAGAGAAGTTTAAAAGAAGGAGAGCATTATTTAAAGAAGTTGGAAATGAAATCCCTGGATCCCGGGTTGGGAGAGATGGTTGGCCACATGTCTCCCCTGTTGCAGCGGAGAGGGGAGCAAGGACTTTTGGCGCTTTGCCTATCTTCCTATGAGGATTTGGCAGAAAAAGCCTTTCTTTCCCGGCGTTTGTCCTATGGGGCCGTTCACAGCCGGGGGTTGGGATATTATAAAAGCCGGGTGTTTTTGACGGATTTCAGCCGTTTGAATCATGATTTAGCGGCGGCGGATCTTTGGCAGCTTTTCCGGCGGTATTTATCTTTCCGCGGCAATGATCCTGAAGAGGTGTTGACCGCGCTTCGCGTTTATGAGGAGCACAACCCGCTCTTTTCCGGGGAAAGGGAGGTTCTGAATGCCCTTCTGGTCTTTCCCTATTATCCTTTCAAACTGATCAAACGCTTGGTGAAAGCAAAAGGGAAAGATGCGGAGGGACGCATCGGCCGAGAATTATTTGGGGTTTTGCAGGCAGAGGAAGCAAATGAGGCGTTCTATCGGCGCTTGCTTCTCCCATAAAGAAGGAGGAAACATGAAGATTGCCATTGACGGCCGGGCCGCGATCCTATACTGCGGTACAGGGATCGGCACATATGCCTGGCAACTATTGGAACATATGCAGCGGATTGATCCGAATATCCGTGTATTATGGCCCGGTGAGGAATATCATGATTTTAGGATCAACGCCCCCGGCGCTTTGGATATTGTGGAACAAGGGGGCGATTATTGGCAGCGCTGCTTTTTGCCGGAGATTTTGCGTGAGGAAAATATCGATCTCTATCATGTGCCGCAAAACGGCATCGGCCTCCCGCAAGACAAGCCGTGTAAACTTTTGGTGACCATTCACGATCTCATCCCCTATATTTTCCCGGAAACGGTGGGTAAAGGGTATCTGCGTGAGTTTATCCAGGCGATGCCGGAGATTATGGAGAAAAGCGATGGCATCGTTACCGTTTCCCAGTGCTCCAAACGGGATATCATGCGTATTTTTGCCTATCCTTGTGATAAGATCGATGTGGTTTATGAAGCACCGGAACCGCTCTACCGCCCGATGGAAAAGAGGTTGGCCGCAGCATATCTGAAAGAGCAGTATGGGATCGATGCTCCTTATCTTGTTTATGTGGGCGGCTTTAGTATGCGAAAAAATGTGAAGGCACTCATCAATGCTTATGCGCTTTTAAAAAAGGAAGAAGATTTCCCGTATCTTCTGGTGTTGCCGGGGAAACGGCATCGGGAGTTTGATCAATTGGATAGCTTGATCGAGGCGTTAGGTGTGGAAGAAGGGGTGTGCTTCCCCGGCTATATTCCTGCGCAAGATCTACCCTATTTCTATGGCGGCGCGGAATTGATGGTCTACCCTTCTTTTTATGAAGGCTTTGGTTTACCTCCTTTGGAGGCCATGGCCATGGGTGTGCCGGTTTTGGCCGCCAATACCTCTTCCTTGCCGGAAGTGTTGGGGGACGCCGCCGCCTACTTCAACCCCTATATCTCACACTCCCTTGCGGAGCGGATCGCTTTTTTAATGGATCATCCCGATATCCGGAATAATATGGGGACGAAAAGCCTGATCAAAGCGAAAGAATACAGTTGGGAGCGGACGGCGAAACAAACTTATGAGATCTACCACCGTCATGCGGAGGACAAATAGGCTCATTTGCTTTCCACTTGGGTTTCCAAAATCAAGCGGCCGTTTTTGAGAATCAAACTGTCTACTTGCTGCCAATCCGTAACATTTTGGCTAGCTAAAAATGACGCTACTTCCTCTGTGGAAATTTTGGATTTTTCCCATTGATCCAAGGCGATCTTACCGTTTACCGCCAGGATATAAGAAGTTTCTTTCCCTAAGTAGCGGGGAGTGATCGGCGTGGCTTCATTTTTCATAATGACGCTGAAACGACCGCTGGGTTCGAGATTGGCGAGGTCGACATCATGCTCGTCGCGAAGGCCTTTGATGCGCAATTCTTCCATAATATCCTCTTCGGAAATGCGATGGCGGAGGAGATTGGCTTTGAGCAAACGACCGTTGCGGATTACGGGGATGGGTTTCCCGTCCATGTATTTATTGAATTTGGGGCTTTTGGCGTAGAAGAAGGAAAACAGAATCTGTAAGCAGGTTAAAGTGGCAATGGCCAGCATCGCATGGGTGATGGGGATTTTATCCCCTGCCAGGGGAGCGCCTAAGATTTCCCCGATGCCCAAAACGATCACATAGTCCATCGGTTCCATATCCCCTAAGGAGCGATAGCCCATTAGGCGAAAACATAAGAGGGTGAAAAGAAAAAGAAAAACTGTTTTGATCACGATATCCATGCCTGCACCTCGCCCATAGTATGTGCCCTTTTCCGTAAAATATGGGATAGCGCCAAAAGAAAAGGGTTAGAATAGGAAGAAAAGCAAAAAAGGAGAAACCATGAGTTCGATTTTTGCATTCTTTCTTGCCGCAATTGCCGGTGGGGCCATGGCTTTACAGGGCGCTTTCAACACGGCAGCCGGGAAAGTGATCGGTTTTGGCGAAAATACATTCCTCGTTCATGGGATCGGCATCATCACGGTGGCGTTCCTATTATTTATTTGTAATATCGGACGGGGCGACTGGAGCAAAATTGGGGAGATTCCCTGGTATGGCTATTTGGGCGGCGTTTTAAGCGCCGTCATTGTCTTTGCCGTGATCTACAGTATGTCCAAATTGGGCGTGGCCAATGCCACGGCGATTATTGTTTTGGTGCAAATCGGGACCGCGCTGTTGATCGACAGCTTCGGTCTCTTCGGTGCGGAAAAAATCGATTTTTGCTTGGATGCGCCTTTTGGGTTTGTTTCTTGTTGTTGTCGGCACTAAGCTGGTCTTTTTGCGTGCATAGCCTTCAATTTCAGCGGGAATTTTCCTTGAAAAAAATCCTTGACATTTTGTCTATATTGTCACATAATATATAGGTGACTGTGGCGGTGTAGCTCAGTTGGTCAGAGCACACGGTTCATACCCGTGGTGTCACTGGTTCAAATCCAGTCACCGCTACCATATGGCGCGTTGGAGAAGCGGCTTAACTCACCAGCCTTTCACGCTGGCATTCAGGGGTTCGAATCCCCTACGGGTCACCAAGGTACATGAAATCCGGATTGCCTTTTGTTAAGGGGCTATTCGGATTTGTTTTTTATTATCGAAAAATCAGACAAGTGCCTTTGTCGGATAAAATAATGAAGGGTGTGGATACCGTCATGCAGCATAAGAATAAAAACAGAATTGAGCAGGAGCAAAGAGTTTTATATCGAATGGTGCAAATTTACTGTAAAGGGCAAAAGCATCCGGACCCTTTATGCGATCATTGTAGGAGCATCGTTGACTATGCAAATCGAAGATTGAAGGCATGTCGCTTTGGAGAAGAGAAGCCTTTTTGTTCCCAATGCACCGTACATTGTTTCAACCCGAAAATGCGGGAAGAAATCAAGGCGGTCATGAAGTATGCGGGCCCAAGGATGCTGTTCGTTCACCCTATAATGGCGGTAAAGCATTTGCTGCAGAAATGAACCGCAAGAAGCAGGACTCTTTGCGCTTATATGCTATGAATTTAACTAGTACTCTGCAATCTTTTGGGCCGGGACGATTGTGAAACACTCTCCTTTAGTTTTCTTTTGCGCCCCGCGAACAAAGGAGGTTCCCTTTAAAAGCGTCGGGCTTTTTTCTTTTGCCTTCGGCGAAATAACCAAAGAGTCGGAATTTAGCCGCGTTTACGATGGCGCTTTCCATTCCTTTGGAAAAAGAGCGGAAAAGCCGCCATATTTTTTGTTGACCTCTTGCCCAATCTGTCGGAATATTTGGGGCATGTGGATTGATATGCGACAGTTTTTTCCTCCCCTTTCTTTTATAATAATATGAGAGAAAGGTAAGGGGTGAAGGCAGATGACGGATAATGTAAAGTTCTATGTATTTGAAAAGGCGGCAAACCGCATGGAGGAAGAAAATTCTCCCCGTGTGAACAGGGAACGGCAGAAAATGCATTTGGGCGCCGTATTTTTCTATAACCTTCATTGGACAAGTCTTGTTTATGGCGTTTTTGGCTTCATTTGGGCGGCGCTTCCGTTTTATCGACGCTCTATCCCTTTGGTATCGCTTATTTTGCGGCCATCGCCAATTTAGACCGCCTCCTTTTCTTCCAGGCTTGGCCTGTTTGGCCGGCTATTTCTGGGCTTTGGGGATTGGTGGAATCTGGCCCTATGCGGTGATCTGCTTCCTCCTTACCTTGTTCTTTGTGGCCTATCCGCAGACGAAGAAGAAACCTTGGTTTCTTCTTCCGATTCTTGTCTTTTCCGTGACCCTTGTGGTGCGTGGGATTTTGGCTTTTCAGGGCGTTAGCGATTTTCTCTTAGTGGCGATGTTTTTTGAGAGTATCTTTATTGCCGGTTTGGGGCTGGTGTTTTTCGTTACTCTCAGGCTTGGCATGATTAAAATTTTGTTGCGCGGCTGAAAAGATGAAATCCTCTGCACTTTTATTTTCCTCTTGGCGCTGATTCCCGGTTAGCCCCTGGGTTATCACGGTTTTTCCGCAACTGAAGTGGGGATGCGTTTTCTGGTGATGATTGCCGCCCTCCTGTCGGGTCCCTGGCGGCGGCGCCTGCCGGTGCGCTCCACCGGCATCTACCGAGTTTTATCCGGGCCGTCAGCCCCGCTGCGATCAGGATTTATGCTTTCTCCGGGCTTCACCGGCCGGCGCCGCTTCCATATGTTCCGCCGTATCGGTGTGATCATTGGCTTTATTTTTGGGGAATCTCCTCTTGTCCTTTTATCTTTTCAGCAGTGAACTGATCATGCAAAACATCATCGCAACTCTGGTTGCGGCCTTGTTTGCTCCTGATCCCAAAGGGGCGCATTTTCCGCTTAAAGAGTTGTGCAACCGGCGGTTGAGATCATGGGTAAAAGGAAACGCGGCCCAATTATGACAATTATCTGGTGCGCCGCTTAAATATGATGGGGCGTACATTGGCCCATTTGAAAGATGCGATGGCCGGGTTAAGTAAGGAAAAGGATGAACAGGAAAGAAAATATCAAGCGATTTTAAAACATATTTCCGACCGCGTTTGCTTAGGTGCGGTTAAGGAAAATGTGTTGGGGAAAATGATTTCTATCAGACCTACCGTGATGGTGACGATGTTTGCCACAGCGGAAGCCAATGGCGTCATCTGACGAAGGATATTCCCAAAAGTTTTAAAGCGGTGCTCCTGATAAAGGAGATGACTGCCACGATCAATTGCCTGTTTGAAATGTATGAGAAAGGCAGCTATTGGCAAAAGCGAATCACCGGCAGCCGCTGTTGGCTTTAAGCCAGTTGGATAATACGGTGCAGCTTTTTGACCCGGATGACGGAAGATGTGGAGCCTTCTATCAGTTTTGCGATTTGATGGCCGGTTCGTAGCTCCGACCATGCGGGAGCAGGGGTTTGCGGTGGATGTGTTGCCATCCAGGATGTGCGGGAAAAGGAATTTTGATTTGAGATGAAAATCCGTCATTGTCCCGGCGGCGGCCGCTGCGGCCGTAATTTCCATTCCCGCGATCAATAAATTGACGGGGCATAACTATTGCCTGGCGGAATATTTTGCGGCGAACCAAGAAACGAAGGAGAATTGCCGTTGCCGCCTGTTCCTTGAAGGCACTTAGTATTTTGTCAGCAACGCAGTAAACTACCGAAAGCGGACAGTTCCATCGGGAGATAGTAAAGGGGATTTCCTCTTATCCGAGGGGCAGCAGGTTCGCCAGTATCAGCGATGGCATGGGCAGCGGCCCGAAAGCCCGCAGAAGGCCGATCTCACCGTCGACCTTATGCGCGAAGATGTGTTGGAATGTGGTTTCGACAGGCGTTTTGCCGCCAATGTCGTCGGTATCTTCTCTTGATGAATCGGGAAGAAGAGTCTATACCACCGTCGATCTTTGCTTGTTCGTCTTTACCGCGGCGAGGCGGAATTTATCAAATTGGGGGCGTCCCCTTCGTATATTTGCGGGAAAGACGGTGTGAAAGTAATTTCCGGCAACAGCATGCCTTTGGGTCTTTTGGCCGAAGCGGATGTGATTTCCTTTAAAGAGGAGATCAATATTGGCGATATTGTCGTCTTGATGAGCGACGGTATCTTGGAAACCGGTATGAAACAGGAAATGGGGTTTGGATCTCAAAACTTTGGAGGATTCCCGGTTGGAGGAACCACGTATCATTGCGGAAAAGCTGATCAGCGGCGCTGTTTCCTTTGCCGGGGGTAAGCCTCGGGACGATATGACGATCATAGAGTGGCTTTGGTGCAATAAGGGGTTCAGCCAGAAGGAGAATATAGTAGTTACCAATAAATAACGATAATTTTGAAAGTAAGCGGTAACTTTACTTTGGAAGTGGAAAGATGGAAAAAAAGTAAAGGCCTTCATCGAGGAGGGAAGGGATTTTACAGGGTGTGCGCAGCCTCTTGATCGCCGTTTCCGGCGGGCCGGATATTCCATGGCGCTGGCGGATTTGATGATCCGGGAATACGGGCATTTGCAGATCGCTCTTGTTCATTTGAATCATGGTTTAGGGGAAAGCGCCGATGCGGAAGAAGCGTTTGTCCATTCTTACGGTGACGCGCCCGCGGTATTCCCGTTTACAGCAAAAGATGGAGATCGGCGTTTTGGCAGCGAAAAATAAAATGGGGCTTGAAGAAGCGGGCCGCTTAGCACGTTATGATTATTTTCTGGCACTTTGATGGCGCGCATTCCGGCTGAAGTTATTCTCACTGCCACTCATCGTGACGATCAGGCGGAAACGGTGCTGGCCAATCTTCTTAGGGGGCAGCGGCTTGGAGGGCCTCGGGGCCACTGGCGCGCTTAGATTACGGTTTGGGACGGCCTTTTCCTGACTTTATCAAGAGGAGATCTTGGCCTACTGCAGCAAATGGGAGCTATCTATTTCCTTGGCTGTCGAAACAATCAAGATGCGACATTTCAACGGAACAGGATCCGCCATGAGCTGATCCCTGTTTTGGAAACTTATAATCCCAAGATCAAAGAGGCTCTGTGCCGTTTGGCGGTACTCAGCCGGGAAGATCAGGCGACCCTGAAAGAGGGCGAAAGAATGTCTTTATCGCCATAAAAAGCAGGAGGAAACCGGGATTTCCCTCGGACTGGACGATCTGGACTTGGTACCCGGGCGATCCGCAGCCGCCTGGTGCGGATGGCGGCGGAAGCGGTCTGTCCTTATCCGGCTCTTGATTACGAAAAAACCCATCGGGTGCTCGATTTGGCTTCCGGCGAGCCTTGCTTTTGGCGACGGACTTTTGATCCGCCGCCACCGCCATGACCGTCTCTATTTTCCCCCATCCGTTTTGGCGTGCCCTGCGGAAGCGTGGGCGGTGGAGATTCATCTTGATGGAAAAACGGAAATTCCCGCCAGAGGCGCAGGAGATCGCAGTAGAGGCGGCGGAAAGCATGGGTAAGGAAGGCAGCCCATACCGCTTATTTCCCTCAAGCTTGGTTTGCTGAAAGGCCGGTACTGCGCCTAAGCAGAATGGAATTGGTTTTCTCCTTGGCGGGCGGAAAAAACTCAAAGACTATTTTATTGATGAGAAGATTCCCCGGGAAAAACGGGATACTATACCCCCTTTTTAGCCCTGGATCGCCGCGTCTTTAGTTTGCCGGGATATCGCATTTTCCACGGCAAGGAAACAGGCCCCTATTTTTGTTTTGTCGTCTCAAAACAGGATGAATCACGGGCGTTGCCCGTGGCCGATAAAGGAAGTGGAAATCGGGTTTTTACACGGTGACGGAGATTTTGATCCGCATTGCTCCAGCAGTGCGGTTGAGCTACGAACAAAAGCCAATAGCGTTGTCAGCCAAAGCCCCCCTGACCGCTTCCGTATGTCCATATACCGCGTCCGGGGCCTTTTGTTTTTCAGCTCCCTGAAGCTTTCGTCTTGTGTCTCCCATCTTGTCGACTTTGTCGACAATCTGGATCCACATTGCTTTAGTGATGCGGATTTTTTGCTGCTATGATCGAAGGCGCTCTTCCTTGTGTCCGGTGGCAGGCAGGACTGGGGGGAGGAAATAGTTGTTGATTTTCAATAAAGATCAAATTTTATCTATAATAGAAAATCGAAAGCTCCTTTTGGAGAAATCATGAGATATTTGGAAATAATTGCAGTTTTCTTCCAGCTTTGAGAAAGGAAAAAGGTCAAAAAAGGTCAAGTGTTTCTCTTGCCAAACCAGGAGAAAATATTTTATGATGATAAAAGGTCAGAAAAGGTCAGATAAGGGTGAATGCTATGAGCAGTTTGGCCGATCGCATCGAAACAATATATTAAGATTTGATTGCCGAGAGCGATGGGGGTTGCCTGGAATTGAAGCGCAATGAACTGGCGCAGACGTTTACCTGTGTGCCCTCGATTAACTATGTTTGGAGACCCGTTTCAGCAATGAACGGGGCTATCATGTGGTAAGTCGGCGTGGAGCCGGCGGCTATTTTAAGATTATCCGCCTGGAAGTGACGAATGATGGGGAACTGATGGATCTCATCAAGCGCACCTCCCAAAAAGGCATGAGCCAACAGCGGGCGGAGGCCCTTTTGTCCCGGTTATTATCGGAAGATTTTATTACGAAGCGGGAATATATGCTTTTGCATACCCTCGTCAATAAGGATGCTTTATCCAATGCCGAGCCCGATAATCTTCGTGCCCATATGATGCGCAATATTTTAGTGACCCTGTTGCGGGTCGATTGTTAGGAGGGGAAAAGATGCTTTGCCAAAAATGCGGCCAAAGGCCGGCGGTCATTCAAAGAAGTGTGATCAGAAATAATGAAAAGATTGAAGAATACCTTTGTGAAGAGTGTGCGCGGCAGGTCATGAAAATCCCTCTTTCCATGGAATGGCCCGGGGATTTTGATCAGTTGTTTGCGAATTTGCTGAATCTTCATCCCCAGGAGCAGCAAGTTTCCCTTTCTTGCCCTAAATGCGGCTTGCGTTATCAAGAGTTTTTGGAAAACGGTCGTTTTGGCTGTGCCACTTGTTATGAAGCTTTTGCCGATAAATTGGATGCTTTGTTCAATAAATTGCATAATGCCAACTGTTATCAAGGAAAAATCCCGGGAAAGTCCCCGGTGAAAGCTGCAGGGAAGGTCTCGGCAGCAGCGCCCAAAGATAAATTGTCTGAACTTACGCTTGCTCTCAGACAAGCGGTAGAACAGGAAGAATATGAAAAAGCCGCCCAATTAAGGGATCAGATTAAAGCCTTGGAAGAGAAAAGATCGAAGCAGGACGGCGGCGGGAAAGGAGGGAGCCGGTAATGGATGAATATGGAATTTTTAATAATATGGACAGTCACTGGCTCTCCGGCGACGGCCCGGAATCCGACATCGTCATCAGCAGCCGGGTTCGTTTGGCGCGGAATTCTCCGGAGTTCCCCTTCCCCAATCGTTTATCCTTGCAGCAAGAACGGGAATTTTTGAACCATGTTTCCCGCCTGCCTTTGCAAAAGGCGGACAACCATTTTGAGGATTTCCATTTTATCGATCTTTCGCTGATTCCCACTTTGGAAAAACTGGTCTTGGTGGAAAAACACCAAATTAGTCCGCAGCTTGCCATGAGCGAAGGGGCAAAGGGGCTGATCATTAATCAGGATGAAAGCCTGTCGATCATGGTCAATGAAGAGGACCATCTCAGGATTCAGAGCATTTCTTCCGGTCTTTCTTTGGATGAGACTTGGGCGCTTGCCTCCAAAGCAGACGATATGATCGCTTGCTATATGCCGCCGGCGTTTAGCCCCCGTTGGGGATACCTTACCAGTTGCCCTACAAATACCGGCACCGGTATGCGGGCTTCCCTTATGGTGCATCTTCCCGCCCTCGTTTTGTCGGGGCAGAGCCGCAAAACTTTGGGCGGTTTAGGGAAATTTGGGCTTACCTACCGGGGTCTCTATGGGGAAGGGACGGAATCTAAGGGGAATCTGTTCCAAATTTCCAACCAAGTGACTTTGGGATTGTCCGAGGAAGATATCATCAACCATTTGGTCTCGATCGTGATGCGGATCATCAAACAGGAAAGATTGGTGCGGGAGCGGCTGATGGATCAGGAGCGGATCTATGTGGAAGACCGGGTTTATCGCGCGGAAGCGATCTTGAAAAGTGCCAGGACATTAGGGAGTGAAGAGGCGTTTACCTATCTTTCGGACCTTCGTCTCGGGATTGATCTCGGTTTCTTCCCCCACTATCCGGCGAAACTATTTAATCAATTATTGATTTTGATGCAGCCTGTTGTTTTACAGAAAATATATCAAAAAGAATTATCTGCACCGGAAAGGAATATCAAACGGGCGGATATGATGCGAGAAAAAATTAAAGGAGGTGTTGAAGGATGATGAATCCATTCACCCAAAGATCGAAAAGAGTTTTAAATTATGCTTCGAATGAAGCGGCAAGATTGCATAGTCCCCAGATCGGCACAGAGCACCTTCTGGCGGGGTTGATTTTGGAAGGAGATGGCGTGGCGGCCAAGATTTTGAAAGATCTTGGTTTTGACAGCCGCCGTTTTTTGGAAGAACTGGATGCCAATGCCAATCCGGCGCCTGCTATGGGCGATGCCAGCCCGGAATACAGTCCCCGGGCGAAGCGGGTATTGGAATTGTCCCGTAGGGCCAGCGTGGCACAGCAAGTGAATTATATCGCCACGGAACATCTGCTTTTAGGGATCATATTGGAAGAAGAAGGGGCCGGCGGCCAAATTTTGGCCAGGGAAGGAATTACAGCGGATAAGGTCTGGGAGATCGTTTCCCAAATGGGCGGCGGCCCACCTACGCCCAATGCACCGGATTTTTCCCAAGTGCAAACGAATCCCCAAAGTGTGGAAAAACCCAATAAAAACAGTGATACGCCGGAGTTGGATAAAGTGAGCCGGGATTTAACCCATATTGCCAAAGAGGGAGATTTGGACCCGGTCATCGGCCGGGATGCCGAGATCGAGCGGGTGGTGCAGATTTTAAGCCGCCGCAGCAAGAATAATCCGGTTCTCATCGGGGAGCCCGGCGTTGGTAAAACCGCCATCGCCGAAGGTTTAGCGCAACGGATCATTCAAGGGAATGTGCCCCAGAATATCGCCAATAAGCGTGTGGTCGCTTTGGACATGTCCTCCTTGGTGGCGGGGACGAAATACCGGGGCGAGTTTGAAGAGCGTTTGCAGAAAGTGCTCCAAGAAATCAAAGGCAGCAAAGAGATCATCCTTTTCATCGATGAATTGCATACCTTGATTGGCGCCGGTTCCGCCGAAGGTTCCATGGACGCCGCCAATATTTTGAAGCCGGCCTTATCTCGCGGCGAGCTCCAATGTGTCGGCGCTACTACTTTGGATGAATATCGGAAACATATCGAGAAAGACGCTGCTTTGGAACGGCGGTTCCAGCCTGTGATGGTGGATGAACCGACCCCGGAAGAATCCATTGCCATTCTTTATGGTTTGAAGGATAAGTATGAAGCCCATCACCGGGTCACGATTACCGATGAGGCGATCGAAGCGGCGGTCAAACTCTCCAATCGCTATATCAGCGACCGTTTCTTGCCGGACAAGGCCATCGATTTGATCGATGAAGCCTCTTCCAAAGTGCGGATTGCTTCTTTCAAAACGCCGCCGGTATTGAAGGAAATTGAAGCCGAAATTTCCGAAGTGCGGAAAGAAAAAGAAGAAGCCATCAATAACCAAGAGTTTGAGAGTGCGGCGAAATTGCGGGATAAAGAGAAAGAATTAACCGATCAGCTGGAAGAAAAGAAGAGTAATTGGCAAAAAGAGCAGACAAGCTCTACCCTGATTGTCGACGGCGATGCGATTGCCGATATCGTTTCCAGTTGGACTAAAATCCCTGTTAGCCGTTTAAAAATGGAAGAAAAAGAGCGTTTGCTCCACTTAGAAGAAATCTTGCATAAACGCTTGATCAGCCAGACGGAAGCCGTTAAGTCTGTTTCCGGGGCGATTCGTCGCGCCGGGGCCGGCTTGAAAGATGAAAAACGGCCGATTGGCTCCTTCCTCTTCCTTGGTCCCACCGGCGTTGGGAAAACGGAATTGGCCAAAGCCTTGGCGGAGGCAGTTTTCGGTTCGGAAGAAGCCATGGTTCGCATCGATATGTCCGAATATATGGAACGCTTTGCCGTCTCCCGTTTGGTGGGCGCGCCTCCGGGATATGTGGGGTATGATGAAGGCGGTCAGTTGACCGAAGCGGTGCGCCGCCATCCCTATTCCGTTATCCTTTTGGATGAGATCGAAAAAGCCCATCCCGAAGTGTTTAACATCCTGCTTCAGGTTTTGGATGACGGGCGTTTGACCGATTCCCTCGGCCGTACCGTCGATTTTAGAAATACGATCATCATCATGACTTCCAATGTTGGCGCCCAACATGTCTATGGCGGAGCGAAATCCATGGGCTTCCTCACGGAAGAGAATGAATTGGATGATTATGAAGCGCTGAAGAATCAATATATGGCGGATTTGAAGAATACGTTCCGGCCGGAATTTATTAACCGTGTCGATGAGATCATCGTGTTCCATCCGCTGCAAGAGGAAGATATCGTTCAAATCGCCGAGTTGATGCTTGACGAAGTGAAAAATCGCCTGCAAGAACAGAATATCACCGTTGAAGTGAGTGAAGAAGCCAAAAGTCTGTTGGCGAAAGTGGGGTATGACAAGACCTTTGGAGCCAGACCCTTGCGTCGGCAGATCCAACAAAAGGTGGAAGATCCCTTGGCGGACGCCTTGCTTGCCGGGAAATTTGTCGCCGGTGATACCATCCTTGTCGATGTGGAAGATGAACAGATCATATTCCGGAAAAAGGAATAAAAAATAGAGAATTTTGGATAATTATTTTTTGAAAAGCGGGAAAACCCGCTTTTCTTTTTCCTGTTTATGGCCTATAATGAATACAAAGCGGCTAAAATGGGGATGGTATTTTGAAAAATCAAGAGCGTGTATGTATGCGGCCATTGCGGTTATCAAAGCGGCAAATGGTTCGGCCGCTGCCCCATCTGTGATTCCTGGAATGCCTTTGAAGAGGAAGAAGTGGGGGAAAGGTCTTTACGGACCGGCGGCAAGAAAAAAGATGTGGAATTGGGGTGCCCGATTAAAGAGATCGATATTAGTGAAGGGCAGCGTTTCTCACTAGGTGACGGAGAGCTCGATCTGATTTTCGGCGGCGGCCTGGTGAAAGGATCTGCCGTGCTCTTGGGGGGTGAACCCGGAATCGGTAAGTCCACTTTTCTCACGCAAGTAGCGGCAGTTTTTGCCAAGAACCACGGCGTCGCTTTATATGCCACAGGGGAAGAATCCATTAAACAAGTACGGATGCGGGCCCAAAGGCTGGACGCCTTAGCAGATGATTTTTATCTCCTGGCGGAAAATAATTTAGCCAATTTAGCGGAAAATATTGATAAGATCAAACCACAACTTCTGATCATTGATTCGATACAGACTTTGTATGATGAGAGCCTAGATTCGATCCCCGGCAGTGTGGGGCAAATCCGGGAATGTACGGCGAAGCTCCTCAATTTAGCGAAAAAAAGCCAGATCATCGTGATGATCGCCGGCCATGTCACGAAAGAAGGCGTGATTGCGGGGCCCAGGCTTTTAGAGCATATGGTCGATGTGGTTTTGTATTTTGAAGGTGAGCGGCACCAGGGTTTTCGCATTTTGCGGGCGGTGAAAAACCGCTTTGGGTCCACCAATGAAGTAGTGCTGTTGGAAATGACGGGCCAGGGGCTTTTGCCCTTTACCAATCCATCGGCGGTATTCTTGGCTCAGCGTTCCCAGGATATTGCCGGCAATGCGGTGAGCGCCATCATGGAAGGGACGCGTCCTTTCCTCCTGGAGGTGCAGGCTTTGGCAACGAAAACTCCTTTCGGCCAGCCTAGAAGGCTGGCAGCAGGAATTGAGTATAATCGGCTATTATTGATCATTGCGGTTTTGGAAAAAGTGATCGGTCTCCCTCTCTCCTCGGAGGATATTTATCTTAATATCACCGGCGGTTTGAAGATCGACGATCCTTCTTCCGATTTGGCCGTGGCCGCGGCAATTAGTTCCAGTTACCATAATATCCCCATCAAGACCAATACGCTGTTTTTAGGAGAGATTGGCTTGGGCGGAGAGATCCGCGGCGTAGGGGATATGGAAAAGCGCATCAAGGAAGGGCTGAAGTTTGGATTTCAGCGGTTTATCATTCCCGAATTTTTCTATGAGAAGCTCCATCTCCCTGAGAATGATAAGGCACTTTTCCCCGTAAAATCATTGCGGGAAGCATTATTTTATTTGGAATAGGAGTGAAGAGATTGCGGATGGAAGAGAACTGGCAAGCGACGATCATGGAAGCTTTAAAAATGGTGGCTCCCGGTACAGTGCTGCGGGAGGGGCTTGAGAATATTCTGCGGGCTAAAACCGGTGGGCTTGTGGTCGTTGGGGACTTCCCGGAAGTGCGCGCTTTAGCCGAAGGTGGATTCATCATCGACGACACAGTTACTTCCGCCCGCCTTTATGAGCTGGCAAAAATGGATGGTTCCATTATTCTGGACGAAAAAGGGGAAACGATCTGGAAAGCCAATGTTCAATTGCAACCAATGTCCAAAATTGAATCCGAGGAGACCGGTATTCGTCATCGGGTAGCGGAGAGAACCGCAAGGCAAACAGGAGCTACCGTGATCGCGATTTCGCAGCGGCGTTCGATGATCACGATCTTTAAAAGCAGTTATAAATTTGTGCTTTCCGATCTTGGCGTTTTGTTGGCAAAATCCAACCAAGCGCTCCAGACGATGGAACGGTACTGCCATGAATTGAGAAAAGAGTTGGAGAATTTAAGCCTTTTGGAATTTGAAAATGCCGTTTTCGTCAATGATGTGGTCAAAGTGCTCCATCGTTCGGAAGTTGTGCGCCGTATCATGGAGGAACTGGACTTTTACCTATTGCAAATGGGGAATGAAGGCCACCTGATCCAAATGCAGATGGACGAATTGACCAATGATATTTGGCTCGAAAGGCGCAACCTGATCATGGATTACGCGCCGGATACCGGGAAAAAGACGATTACGGAGATCGAAAAAAATCTTGCCGCCTTAGATGAGGATGATCTGTTGGCCAGAGATCGGATCGCAAAGATTTTATCTTTCCCCGCCGGGGCCGATTTGGAAACCCAGCCGGCTTTCCCTCATGGGTATCGCATTTTGGGGCGTATCCCCAGGCTTACCGCCAAAGTGGTGGATAATATCGTGAAGTATTTTGACGGCGATCTCCAAATGATTTTGGCGGCCTCCGTTGAGGAATTGGATGAAGTGGAAGGGGTTGGGCAAGTACGATCCAATGCGATTCACCGTGGTTTGGCGCGCTTGAAGGAACAGGCGGAAATGACGGAAAGATTTTAGTCTATTTTATGTAAATATTATAGCCAAATTAGTAAAATCCGTCTTTTGCTCTTGTGCCCGTTGGCAGGCTTTACTATAATGGAATCAGTTCTCGTATTGTTTTTGAAATCGTTTTTGTAAAGGAGGTGAATCAATGTCAACAAAAATCGCAAAACGCATACTGGAAGTCCTGTTTTGTATCGGACTTATGATCGGGACTTATTTTTTAGCCGACTTTATTCTGGCTGTGGTTTGGGACATAAATTCGGGCACCATATGGCTTTCCGCCATTATTGCAGCCGTCGCTATTGTCGGTATTTTTTCTGTTTTGACAGCGTCGATCGTGATCAATGCCTTGGCGAAGTTTGCTTATAAGGTGATCAATCGCGTGTCAAGAATGCCAGCCAGAGAATTATTGGGTGGTACCATTGGACTTATTTTGGGTCTTTTAATTGCGACCCTCATAGGATCTTCCGTAAGCACATGGAAATACGGCGCTGCGATCGTTCTGGGGTTTTCCCTGTTTATGGGCTATATCGGCCTGATGGTGGGGATCAAAAAGAATGAGGAGATCATGTCGCTTTTCAACCGGAGAATGGTCACCAAAGAAAAGCCGATTCGCGCAGATATTAAAAGCTTCTGCCAGCCGAAACTTTTGGATACCAGCGTGATCATCGATGGCCGTATCGCCGACATTTACCGCACCGGTTTTATCGATGGCCCCCTCATCCTGCCGGGGTTTATCCTAAATGAGCTGAAACATGTGGCGGATTCTTCCGATGCTTTGAAAAAGAATAGAGGCCGCCGGGGTTTGGATATCATCAATAAACTGCGGAAAGATTTTGAAGAGCAGATTGTCATGGTCGAAAAGGATTATGAGGATATCAAGGAAGTTGACGTCAAGTTGATCCGCTTGGCCATGGAGATGAACGGTGCTATTTTGACGAACGACTTTAATCTCAATAAAATGGCGCAGGTGCAAAATGTTCTTGTCTTGAATATCAATGAACTTTCCAATGCCGTTAAGACTGTGGTGTTGCCCGGTGAAGAGCTGGTTGTGCGCATCATCAAAGAGGGTAAGGAATCCGATCAGGGGATTGCTTACTTGGAAGACGGTACGATGATCGTCGTCGAAGGCGGCTGGGAATATGAAGGGGTCACCTTGACGGTTGTGGTAACCAGTGTTCTTCAAACTTCCGCCGGACGGATGATCTTTGCAAAACCTAAATGAGATGGCTATGAACAAAGGTAAAATATCAGCAATACTTCCGGCGGCAGGGAGCGGAAAGCGCTTTGCCGCCGGAAAAAATAAGCTCTTCCTCTCCTTGGAAGATCGACCGATCCTCTCTTATGGCGTGGCAGTTTTGTCCTGCCGCCCGGAGGTCGGTGAAATCATCATTGCCGCTGCAAGAGGAGAAGAGGAGATTTGCCGGGAAATTGCAGCTTCCTATAGCGCAGGAAAGCCTGTGCGGATCGTTCCCGGCGGGAAAGAGCGTTTGGATTCCGTCGCTGTTGCTTTAGAGCAGGCAAGTTGCCCTCTGGTTATGGTGCATGATGGAGCCAGGCCCCTTTTGGACAATGACCTGATTGACAGGCTATTGGCGGCATGTACTTCAGATGTAGCCGGTGTTATCCCTGTATTACCGGTTCAAGATACAATCAAACAAGGAAATGGTTTTAGGGTGGCCGGTACATTGGATCGGGCATCCCTTTGGGCCGTGCAGACGCCCCAAATTTTTTGGAGCGAAATTTTGCGGGCCGCCTATGCTGCCGCTAAAAACGACGGCGTTTTTGCTACCGACGACGCTGCTTTGGTGGAGGCGATCGGCGGTGAGATTGCCATGGTTCTAGGGAGCGATGAAAATATCAAAATCACGAGGCCATTGGATTTGGATCTGGCGACTTTGATTTTAAGAAGGAGGCAGCAATGAGGATCGGTCACGGTTTTGATGTCCACCCCTTGGGAGAAGGGCGTCCTTTATATATCGGCGGTGTTGAGATCCCTTTTGAAAAGGGGCTTCTGGGGTATTCCGATGCGGATGTTCTGCTCCATGCTTTGATTGATGCGATTTTAGGCGCCTTGGCTTTGGGGGATATCGGCGGGCATTTCCCACCGGGGGATCCCGCGTATCGTGATATTGACAGCCGCCTGCTACTGGCCAAAACAGCAAAATTAATGCAGGAAAAAGAGTATAGACTTATCAATGCGGATATGATCATCATGGCGGAGCGGCCAAAGATGAAATCCTATATTCCCTCTATGCAAAGGATCATTGCGGAGACTATTGGCTGCAATCCGGAGGATGTTGGGATTAAGGCTACCACGACGGAAAAACTGGGGTTCGTTGGCAGAGAAGAAGGGATCGCGGCCTCGGCGGTGGTGCTTTTGGAAAAGAAGAAATCTGATAAAGGGGGAAGTGCAAAATGAGTTATTTGGTCAATTTTATTTCTCACGGTAAGATCGCAGAAGTGGCGGAAGGCAGCACCATTTTAGATGCGGCGGCTAAGGTCGGTATTGCCGTAGAAGGGAATTGCGGCGGCAAAGGCAATTGCGGGAAATGCAAAGTCCAGATCGTAGAGGGGCAAAAAGCCACCGTGGACAAGCATGACGCAAAATATTTTAATGAGAATGATCTTAAAGAGGGCTGGGTGCTCTCCTGTAAATATAAAGTGGAAAATGATTTGGTGGTGAAAGTGCCCCATCAAGCCGACGCTTTCAGCCGGAAAACAAAATTAAACAGCCTTTTGGATAATATCCGCATCGCTTCTCCGGTAGAGAAGATCTTATCTGGAATTGCCGAAGCCGTCCATTAAAGATCAATGTCCCGACTATGAGCGTGTTTTGCGGGCTTTAGATTTAGGACAGGAAACACAGCATCCGGCGAATGCTTTGTGCGGATCATCCCCAAAACTTTTGCGGGATGGCAGCTTTAGTGACGGCGGTTGTCAACGACGGGCAGCTGGTTTGGTTGGAATCCGGCGATACCACTACGGAAAAATATGGTTGTTTTTGATATCGGTACCACCACCGTCGTTTGCCTTTTGATCAATCTCTATGACGGGATATCATCTCTGCCGCGGCGGAAACGAATCCGCAAAATGTTCCGGCGCCGATGTGATCTCAGGATCAATTATATTATTGAAACGAAGGGCGAAGGGATTAATTGCCCTTCATGATAAAGTGGTCAACTGCATGAATGGGCTTTTTGCAAAAAGCGCTGGAAGAGCCGGGATCAATCAGGAATATGTTTATGAAGGGGCTGTCGTCGGGAACACGACCATGAGCCAGCTCTTTCCGGTCGATCCACCTATCTGCCCCCTCTCCCTTTATTCCGGGTTATGTAACGGCCAAACGATGACCGGAGCGGAAATGGGGTTTGACGTTAATCCCCAATGCCAGATCTATCTCTTGCCCAATATTGCGGGTTATGTGGGTTCCGATACGGTGGGCGTGATTTTGGGGACCCATATTCATGAACGGCCCCAATATTCTGTCGCTATCGACGTTGGTACCAACGGAGAGATTGTTTTAAGCGGGGACGGCAGAATTTTAGCGTGTTCCACCGCTGCGGGGCCCGCTTTTGAAGGGGCCCAGATCAAGTACGGAATGCGTGCCGCCGATGGCGCCATTGAAGAAGTGTTTATTGATAATGAAAAAGGTACTTTGGACATTAGCTTTTATCCGAGAAAAAACGGGCCAAGGGGATTTGCGGTTCCGGGATCTTGGATGCAGTTGCCGGTCTTGAAGCAAGATTATTGACCATCGCGGTTCCTTCAATATAGGAGAAGACAAAGAAGAAGAACTGATCCATCCGGAGCTCAGGAAGCGCATTCGCCGCGGCGACAACGGTTATGAATTGTTTTGTAATGTCCCAAAGAAGAGAGCGCCAATGGGGAAGATGTTGTCATTTGCCAAAGGACGTCCGCGAATTGCAGTTGGGGAAGGTGCGATTTATGCCGGGATTCAAGTGCTGATGCGGGAAATGGGGATTGAGATCGAAGAGGTGAGGAGATCATGGTTGGGGCCTTCGGCAGTTACCTTGATCTCCAGCGCTTTGACGATTGGGCTTTTTCCCCATTTGCCCAATGGAGAGATCATTTCCATCGACAATGCTGCGTCGGAAGGGGCTCGTTTGGCCTTGGTTTCAGAGATGAAAGAGCCGCTGCGGCGAACTGGCCGGCGGGCTACGGATATGTGGAAGTTGTCCGCCCACATGGATTTTCAGGATGAATTTATTATGGCCCTCAATTTCCCGCAGAAAAGCTAAAGGAGCATGATATGGAAACGATCATCTTACTCCTGACCCTTTTAAATATCGGGCTTCTCCTCTTTGTTGTGGTTAACACAAGGAAAAATGGGCAAGATGGGAATAGCGGTGAAATCTTGGCCAAAATCGCCTCCCTTGAAGAGGGGCAAGGAGCGGATGACAGAAGCCTATGAGCGTAGTACGGGCCGCCGGGAAAGTATTGCGGGAATCAGGAAAACCGGGAGGAGATGACGGAAACATCTCACCGTGGCCAATGAAAACATCCATAATCAAATGGGTCGCTTAGGGGAAGGGCAGCAAGCCCAAATGGAACGGCTCACCAAGAGCAATGAAGAACGATTGGAGCGCCTGCGTGTTACCGTTGACGAAAAACTCAACCGCATTGAGGCGCATAATGAGAAAAAGTTGGAAGAAATGCGCCTCACCGTCGACGAAAAGCTCTCCCAAACTTTGAACCGCCGTTTAGGGGAATCCTTTAACCTTGTGAGCGAGCGTTTGGAACAGGTCAACCGTGGACTCGGTGAGATGCAAGGCCTTTCCACCAACCTAACGGATATCAAAAAGATCTTCAGTAATGTGAAATCCCGTGGGGTTTGGGGTGAGGTGCAGCTCGGCAGTATTTTGGAACAGATCTTGACGGCGGAACAGTATGATACCAATGTGGCGACGGTCCCGAGGAGCAACGATAAAGTGGAATTTGCTTTGCGTTTGCCCGGTCGGGATGCGGAGGGCAGCATCGTTTATCTGCCGATCGACGCCAAGTTCCCCAGCGAAGATTATCAGCGGCTCCTTGTGGCCCAAGAAGTCGGCGACGCTGTTGCGGTTGAAGCGGCTAGGAAGGCGTTGCAGCTTCGTTTGAAGAATGAAGCCAAGATGATCCGTGATAAATATATCAATCCGCCGGTAACGACGGAATATGCCATCATGTTCCTTCCTACGGAAGGGCTTTTTGCGGAAGCCTTGCGTTTGCCGGACTTTATGGAATACGCCCAAAGCCAATGCCAAATCATGGTGGCGGGGCCGACGAATTTGGCGGCGTTGTTAAACAGCATTCGTTTGGGCTTCCGCACTTTGGCGATCCAAGAAAAGAGCGGTGAGATTAAAAAACTCTTAGGCGTGATCAAGCGGGATATGGGCAAGTTTGCCGATGTCGTGGAAAAAGCCCAGAAAAAACTGGGAGAGGCCGATAATGCCCTGTCCGAAGCGGCGAAAAGGACCGGAACGATCACCAAGAGATTAAGAAATATTGAAGAGCTGCCGGAAAGTGAAGAAATACAGCTCTTGCCTTTTGATGAAGAAACGGAAAGCGAGTGAAATGAATTAAAATGGAAAATGTCAGATTGCGTTTTGCACCAAGTCCCACCGGCCCGCTGCATATCGGCGGCGCCCGTTCTGCTTTATTCAATTATATTTTGGCGAAAAAATATGGCGGTACCTTCCTCGTTCGCATGGAAGATACGGATCTGGAGAGATCCAGCGCCGCATCGGAAGAAAATATCAAAGAGAGCTTGAAGTGGCTGGGAATGGATTGGGATGAAGGCGTCGATATCGGCGGCGATTACGGTCCTTACCGGCAAATGGAACGCCTGGATATCTATGAAGAAGCGGTCAACAAGCTTTTGGCGGAAGGGAAAGCCTATTATTGTTTTTGCAGCGAAGAAGAATTGGACAAAGAGCGGGAGGAGCAATCCGCCCGGGGAGAAACGCCGAAATACGGCGGCAAATGCCGTGAAATGACAAAAGAAGAACAGGAAGCGCGTTTAGCCAGAGGAGAAAAGCCGGTCGTGCGCTTCAAAGTGCCGGAACATGAAGAAGTCGTGATCGACGATCTGGTGCGGGGCCGCGTAGTTTTTGAAACCGATGGGATCGGTGATTATATCATCGTCAAGAGCGATGGCATCCCCGTTTATAATTTTGCGGTGGTTTTGGATGATGTGACGATGAAGATCAGCCATATCATCCGGGGGGAAGAGCATCTTTCCAATACGCCGCGGCAAGTTTTGCTTTATGACGCCTTGGGGTATGAAAAACCCCAGTTTGCCCATATTTCTTTAATTTTGGGGAAAGACCGTTCCAAGATGAGCAAGCGCCACGGCTCCACTTCCGTT
The DNA here is from genome assembly GCA_040766525.1 of Clostridiales bacterium. GTDB lineage: Bacteria > Bacillota > Dehalobacteriia > UBA7702 > UBA7702 > JAXGQJ01. The sequence continues at coordinate 64,712 of JAXGQI010000002.1, forward strand.
GTTGCCTATCGGGAACAGGGATATTTGCCGGAAGCTCTCGTCAATTTCCTCGCCCTTTTGGGTTGGTCCCCCGAAGGAGAAGAAGAGATTTTTGATATGGAACGGCTGATCGCCGATTTCACCTTGGAGCGGGTTTCCAAGAGTCCGGCGGTTTTTGATTTGGATAAATTGAAATGGCTGAACGGCATGTATATTCGGAAAACGGCGCCGGAGCGGCTTTTGGAATTTGCGTTACCCCATCTCATCAACGCCGGTCTTGTTGGGGAAGAGCCAACAGAAGAAGAGATCGCTTGGGCGCAAATGGTGACGGAAGCGCTGAAAAACCATATTAGCTCCTTTGGTGAGTTGCCGCTGTTGATCAAGGAATATCAGGGGCAGGTCGTTTACGGTGACGGCGTCTTAGATGAGTTGAGAGAGCTGGGAGATACGGCGGTCACGGTGATGACGGCGGTATTGGAAAAGCTGGAAAAGATGGAAGCGGTCACCTCGGAAAGCTATAAAGCCATGTTGAAAGAAATCAAGAAAGAAACCGGGATCGGCGGCAAAAACCTCTTTCATTCCGTACGGATTGCCAAAACAGGCAGTACCGAAGGGCCGGATATGGATAAGCTTGCCGTGATCATGGGGCGCGACAGGATGCTGGAACGGGGACAGGCGTTTTTAACCTTTATGAAGGAACTGTCCTAAAAAGGAAGAGACCGTTTTGGGACAAAATGGTCATTGTGCCTGGTTATCATCTTGACAAAGGAAAAGTTTTTTTATACAATCCTAACATATGGAATGGGTTAGCCATATAATACAGAAGAAGGACGATGAGAGAGAGAGTAGGGAAAAGGCCGCCTCAGAGAGAAACCGCCACGGCTGGAAGCGGATTCGGCAAAGTCTTTTTTTGAAGTGCACTCTTGAGTCGGTGGTTTGAAGTTAGTAGGATCGCCCGTATATGCTGCGTTAAAGCATTTGAGAGCAGGAATTTCCTGTGAATCAGAGTGGAACCGCGGCCTATCTTCGTCTCTGGAAGATAGGCTGTTTTTTTGTTTAGGAGGAGATGGGTTATGCTAAAGAGAATAAAAGAAGATATCCGTGCCATCAAAGAGCGGGACCCTGCCGCTACCTCCACCTTGGAAGTAGTACTGTGCAGCCCGGGGCTCCATGCCATTTGGGGCCACCGTTTTGCCCATTGGTTTTATCGCCATGGGATGCATTTTTTGGCCCGCTTGTTTTCCCATTGGAACCGCTTCTTGACCGGTGTGGAGATCCATCCGGCAGCCCGTTTGGGAGAAGGTGTTTTTATTGACCACGGTATGGGCGTCGTGATCGGGGAAACGACGGAGATTGGCGACCATGTGACGATCTATAAAGGCGTCGTTTTGGGCGGTACCGGGAAGGAAACCGGGAAGCGCCATCCCACCTTGGGCCATAATGTGGTGGTGAGTTCAAATGCCATTGTTTTGGGTTCCATCGTGATCGGCAACAATGTTAAGATCGGGGCCGGATCGGTGGTTTTGGATGATGTACCGGATAATTGTACGGTTGTCGGTGTTCCCGGGCGGATCGTCGTTCGTGACGGTAACCGGGTTGAAGATACGGAAGTGGAAGACGGCCAGCTTTGCGATCCGCTTTATGAAATGCTGTTGTCCTTAGAAAAGAGGATGGATTTTTTGGAGAAGAAGGGAAGAGAATATGGCGATCAAGTTGTATAATACCCTCCGTAAACAAAAGGAGGAATTCGTGCCGGTGGAGCCTGGCAAAGTGAAGATGTATGTCTGCGGTCCCACGACCTATAATTATATCCATCTCGGCAATGCCAGGCCCATCGTGGCCTTTGATATCATCCGCCGCTATTTTCGTTATCGTGGCTTTGATGTGACCTATGTGCAGAATTTTACCGATGTAGACGATAAGATCATCAATCGGGCAAAAGAGGAAAATATGGATCCCGTTGCCTTGGCGAAGAAGTATATCGAGGCCTATTTTGCCGACGCCGATCAACTGGGAGTATTGCGGGCGGATGTCCATCCCAAAGTTACGGAGCATATAAAAGAGATCATCACTATGGTGCGCCGCATCATCGAGCGGGATTTAGCTTATGAAGTCAACGGCGACGTTTATTTTGCGGTGCGGCAATTCCCCGGTTACGGCAAACTTTCCGGCCGCTCTCTTGAGGACATGCAGGCCGGCGCCAGGATCGCCGTAGGCGAACAGAAACGCGATCCTTTGGATTTTGCCCTTTGGAAGGCGGCAAAACCGGGAGAACCGGCGTGGAACAGTCCTTGGGGCAAGGGCCGCCCCGGTTGGCATATCGAATGTTCCGCCATGTCGACGAAGTATTTGGGCGAAACCTTTGACATTCATGGCGGCGGCGCCGACTTGATCTTCCCCCATCATGAGAATGAAATCGCCCAAAGCGAGGGTTGCAACGGCGTGCTATCGGTGAAATATTGGCTGCATAACGGCTTTATCACCATCAATCAGGAAAAGATGTCGAAATCCTTGGGGAACTTCTTCCTCCTCCGGGACATCTTGGCAAAGTTCCCCGGCCCGGTGGTGCGGTTTTATCTGATGAACACCCATTACCGCAGTCCCTTGGATTTTGACGATCAGAAATTGGCGGCGGCGGAAAAATCCTTGCAGCGGATTTGGACAACCTATCGCCTGATTGCTGAAAAGATCGCCGGGTTGGAAAAAGCCCCGGGAAGCGACGGCGAAGATCTTGCGACTTTAAAGGAATTGCCGGAAAAGGTGCGGGAGAATTTTATTGCGGCGATGGATGATGATTTTAACACCTCCTTGGCTTTGGCCGCTGTTTTTGATCTTTGTAAAGAAGTGAATACGCTTTTGAATCAGAGGGATTTCCAAGGCGGGGAAGAGACGATAAAGGCTTTACAGGCCATCCTGGCCCTCTTTGCCGAGTTGGATGCGGTCGTTGCCGTATTGATCCCCAAAGAAGAGGAAACCGACGATTTGACCCAGGATCTCTTGGAGATCATTATGAATTTGCGCGGTAAAGCCCGATCCGCCAAAGATTGGCCGACTGCCGACTATATCCGCGACGCGTTAAAACCGTTGGGGATCATCATTGAGGATACGCCGGATGGCCCCCGTTGGAAGAAGGAGAAATAAGATTGAACATGTCGGAAGAGATGATCCTGCAATTGCCGTCTTTGACCTTGGCTTATATCGGTGATGGCGCTTATGAGATGATGATTCGCCGTTTCCTGTTGGAAAATGGGGTAACACGGGTGGAGTATTTGCATGAAAAAGCGGTTGCTTTGGTTTGTGCGGATTTTCAGTCCCGCTGTTTCGGGCTTTTGGAGCCGCATTTGACCCAAAAGGAGCATGACGTCATGTTTCGGGGGCGGAATGCGAAAAGCGGCCGCCAGCCCAAACATACGGAAATGGCGGACTATCGCCGGGCTACCGGATTGGAGGCATTGTTTGGTTATCTTTATCTCAGCGGTCAAGAGGAACGATTGTCGGAGCTTTTTTCCTTCATTTTAGACCTGGTGAAGGAAGAAAACCGTGAAAATGAGGTGAAAAAATGAAAGTGAAACTTTTGGAATCGACTCCCAATCCGGAGCAACTGGTTGCCGCGGCGGCGCGGGTTTGTTATTCTCCCATGGGAGGGGATCAGCTTCTGGAGGATTTAAGCCCGAATGAAGCCAAAGCCTTCATCCAAAAACTGATGGAAATGGGGCACGATTCTCCGTTGGAACATGTCAGCTTCACTTTTGCGATTGACGGTGTGAGCCGGGTGCTCTCCCATCAGCTGGTGCGCCATCGCATCGGCGCATCCTATTCTCAAAAATCCCAACGCTATGTCAATGAGTTTTCGAAGCACACCAGCTTCATCTTGCCGCCTACCGTATCGAAAGATACGGCAGCAACGGCGAAATATATGGATTGTATGGAACAGATTTTTAACACCTATCAAGAGTTGTGCGAGCTGGTTCCCCAAGAGGATGCCCGCTATGTTTTGCCAAATGCCACCTGCACCAATTTGGTGGTTACCTTCAATGCCCGGAGTCTATTGCACTTCTTCCAGCTGCGCTGCTGTATGCGGGCGCAATGGGAGATCCGGGAATTGGCGAAAGAAATGCGGGAATTGGTGCGAAAGGAAGCGCCGACGATTTTTGCTTATGCCGGGCCGACTTGCGAGACCTTAGGCATTTGTTTCGAAGGGGAAAAGAGCTGCGGACGAGTTGCCAATGAGAAAGTGATGAGTAGAGGATAAAGAAGAGAGGAGACGCCGTGAACGATTATATTCCGGGCAGAAACGGGGTGCTGGAAGCTTTAAAATCCGGCGATCCCCTTCATCGTATCTATGTTGCGGAAGGGGCAGGGGAAGGTTCCATTCGAGAAATCATCGCCTTGGCGAAGGAGAAGGGCATTCCCATCACCAAGGTGAACCGTAATAAACTTGACGCCCTCTATCAAGGGAATCATCAGGGGGTCGTAGCGGCAACCGCGGCCTATGCCTATGTGGAGATCGAGGACATCCTCGAGCAAGCCCAGGCCAAAGGAGAAGCGCCCTTCATTTTGCTTTTGGCGGCTATCGAGAGCCCCCAAAACCTGGGCGCGATCATTCGCACCGCGGAGAGCGCCGGCGTCCATGGGATCATTATCCCGAAGGACAATAGCGTCGGCCTTAATGCCACAGTAGCCAAGGTAGCGGTGGGAGCGGCTTCCCATCTGCCGGTGGCAAGGGTCGCAAATTTGAACCGGGCGGTAGAAAAGTGCAAAGCTGCCGGGCTTTGGGTCTATGGCGGCGATATGGACGGGAAATGCCTTTGGCAGCAGGAAATGACGGGGCCGATTCTGTTGATTATCGGTGGGGAAAATAAGGGAATCCCCGCCTTTTAAAGGAGAATTGTGATTTTTCTGGTTTCGATCCCCATGTTTGGCCATATCAATTCCTTAAATGCCTTCGGCAGCGACGGCGGTCTTGGTGTATGAGGTCGTGCGCCAGAGAGGGGGCATAAGGGATGAGGCAAATGATGCTGATCGACGGCTATAATCTTCTCAATGAGCTTACCCTTTGCAGGAGCTAAAAGGAGAGCGTTGGGAAGATGCCAGGGATAAATTGATCGCCACGATCTTCTGATTATCAGGGCCATCGCCCTGAGGAGATCTATCTTGTTTTTGACGGCCATTTTCTGGAAGCCAATTTGGGCAAAGAAGAAAAGTATGGCCGTTTATCTGTAATTTTCACGAAAGAAGGAGAAAGCGCCGATACTTGGATCGAGCGGAAATCCGCCCAATTAGGGCGGGAGGCGCGCATCACCGTGGTGACTTCCGACCGTGTGGAGCAATCCTTTGTGTGGGGACAAGGAGCATTGCGGCAATCTGCGAGGGAATTGTGGTTAGAGATCGAGAAGAATACGCAAACAAGGAAAAAAATTAGGAAGAAAGAGGATAAAAAATTCACCAGTCTTGATGAACGCTTGGATGAGAAAACCCGGGAAATTTTGGAGAAATGGCGGCGTTCCGGCTGATTCGACGGCTATCGACAAAGTTCTCACACTTGACTTTTGCGGGGATTGTTATATAATAAGTCTATCGCGAAGGCAAATCATCGCAAAACATCGATATTCTAATGTATGGGGCGTGTGCTATGGCGTCAAGTTATCAGCAAGAGATTTTGACCGGCTATGTAGATATGCAAGATGAAGATATTGTGGCGTTGGCAAAAGATGGGGATGATTCGGCGCGGGAGTTTCTGATCGTCAAATATAAGAATTTCGTGCGCTCAAAAGCGCGCTCTTATTTTTTAATCGGCGCAGATCGGGAGGATATCATCCAAGAAGGAATGATCGGATTGTATAAAGCGATCCGTGATTTTAGAGGAGACAAGCTTTCTTCTTTCCGTGCATTTGCCGACCTCTGTATCACCCGCCAAATCATCACAGCGATTAAAACGGCAACAAGGCAGAAACATATTCCCCTCAATTCTTATGTTTCTTTGAATAAGCCGATCTATGATGAAGAATCCGACAGGACCTTATTGGATGTGATCTCCGGTATTCGGATCACCGATCCGGAAGAATTGATCATCAGCCAAGAGGAGATCGACGATATCGAGCTCAAAATGGGGGAAATTTTAAGCTCATTGGAATGGCGTGTTCTCATGTTTTATTTGGAGGGGAAATCCTATCAGGAAATCGCTCTCGATTTGAATCGCCATGTGAAATCGATCGACAATGCTCTCCAACGGGTTAAACGGAAATTAGAGAGGTATCTTGAAGACCGAGGTATGGAATAATTTCCTTATGAATCCTTGACAGAGATGAAGAGATTTGCTATAATACATCTTGTGTTCAGATGCCGACGTAGCTCAACTGGCAGAGCAGCTGATTTGTAATCAGCAGGTTGCGGGTTCGAGTCCCATCGTCGGCTCCATTCAACTTCATATGTGGAGGGGTTCCCGAGTGGCCAAAGGGGGCAGACTGTAAATCTGTTGTCGACGACTTCGATGGTTCGAATCCATCTCCCTCCACCAGAATTTAACGCGGAGTGGAGCAGTTGGCAGCTCGTCGGGCTCATAACCCGAAGGTCAGAGGTTCAAGTCCTCTCTCCGCAACCAGAATTTAACGCCTAAGGGCGATTCGATATTGCCGCAGTCGCTCAGTTTGGATTGATCGGTCGCATCCCTTCCAGGATGCCCCCCGGGACTGGGTGAAGTTGGCTGGTATGGCCCCTGTGGTTTTCGCCGCAGTAGCTCAGTAGGTAGAGCGCATCCTTGGTAAGGATGAGGTCAGCGGTTCAATCCCGCTCTGTGGCTCCAACATAATAAGAAACACCTGCTATATAAAATAGCAGGTGCTTTTTTATGCTATGGAGAAACGGATAAGAAGGGAAAAGCATCATCTGTTCAAAATGGCATGTTTAGCTTATTGAGATTTGAAAAGGTGTTGAGCTGTAAAGTGTATTAGAAATATAATGTAGACTAATAATGAATATTTACGCCCACAGCTTCGAAAAGAAGAACTGGGAGGCGTGTTTGAAGATGGAAGAGTTCTTGGAAGAGAACAAAGTTTTTGCTTGATAGCAGTAGAGTTAGCGAAAGGCGGCCATACGGCGGCCTTCTTGCTGTTTTGATTGAATATTATTGCGAATATTGCTATAATTTGGATGGGCACGAGGACAACCGCTCATAAAAAGGCTTAGGACGTATATGTACAGAGTACATAGGAGGTAAATAAAATGTTAAATTCAGACCTACCTATTAAAAAAATAAAAGAAGACGCATTAAATCGAAAATCTTTTACAGAAAGCCTAGCAAAAATAATGATTGACTATACAGTGCCAGAGGGCTTTGCAATCGGTATATATGGGAAATGGGGCAGTGGAAAAACTTCAGTTATTAATATGGTATTAGAACAAATAGATTTATTATCAATTGACCAGTTACAAAAACCTATTGTTTTAAGATTTAATCCTTGGTTATGTTCAGAGCCCAAACAACTTGTCACTCAGTTTTTTAAACAACTTTCGTCTGCTATAAAAATTAAAAAGCCTAAATTGGATAATATATATAAATTTATGGACGATTACGCAGATGCTTTTGAATTAGCAGGAATTATTCCAATAGCAGGTGGTATTCTTGCGACCGCAGGAAAAGTGTTTGTGAAGAAAGCAAAACTATATAATGAATCTAAAAATAACGATCTTCAAAAAATAAAGAATGGGATTATTGAAGCACTATTAAAAGAGAACTTGAAAATAATTGTTACCATTGATGATGTAGACAGACTATCTGCTGTGGTCAAGCATTTTTGTAACACCACTGCCTAAATTACCCAAGCGCCATTCTCTTTTCGTACGGTGTTAAATATCCGTTGTATGAATGCGGGCGGATCTGATTGTACCAACTGTACGCAAACTGATTAACTGCATCATCAAGATCCTTATCCGTCCGAAAGTTGTACTGATAAATCAGCTCAGCTTTCAAAGTATTGTAATAACGTTCCATCGGAGCATTATCATATGGGGTTGCGGCACGACTCATACTTTGCGTAATTCCCCGCATCTCACAGAAGCTTGTGAAATCAATGGATGTGAATTGGACACCCTGATCTGAGTGAAGGATCAGTTGCGGAGCATCGCAGTGCTGAGCATGGATAGCCTTATCAAGCGTTCTCATTGCAAGGTCGCTGGTTATGAATTTACCATTTTCACTCGCAACAACGCTTCTGTCATAAAGGTCCATGACTGTACAGTTGTAGCGGACATTTCCGTTTGTAAGATAAAGATATGTAAAGTCTGTGCACCAGACGCGATTTGGCTCATTGACGACGAAATTCTGATTCAGAAGATTAGGAAAAAGCTTATTGGGAGTTCCTTTTTTATAGTTCGGCTTTCTACGACGAGAAATGGAATAAAGGTGCATTTCCCGATTCATATATTTGTGAATCGTAGTCTTCGAGAGAAAAATAAGTTCCCTTTCGAGGAAGACCTTCATAAACCGATGACCTATGTTTCCTCCATAATTATGATAGATTTCACGAATCTTATCACATGTTTTCTTTTTCTCCTGACGGTATTTTTCCTTAGCTGCCTTCAGATAGTTGTAATAAGCGTTCGGAAGAATATTCATATGGCCAAGAAGCCATCTCAGCCCATAGATATCCTTGTATTCGTCAATGAATCGATATGCCTCTAATCGATTTCCTTCGCAAAGAATGCCGCTGCTTTTTTTAAGAAGTCGTTCTCCTTTTCAAGTTCAGCCTTTTCCTGGCGAAGCTTACGAACTTCTTCCATTAATTCTAATTGGGATTTGGCATCATCATCTGTTTGGCATTCTTCACGGTATGCACGTACCCAATTGGAAATTGAGGCTTTGGATACGCCATATTCTGCAGCAAGACTTGCAAGAGTTCTTCCTTCTTGGATATGCTGCTTTACGATTTTTTTGCGTGTAGCATCTGAAAACTGTGTCATTGTGTTACTCCTTTTCTAATGAATATTGTAACTCATTAGGCGGGAGTGTTACAACTTTAATATACCACTACAATCCAATGAAGAAATTGTATCAGTATTTCAATTGGTTAAGTCATTGGCGGATTTTCCATACACAATTTACTTGCTTGCTTTTGACCGTGAAGTAGTAATTAGAGCTCTAGGAGACGTTCAAAAAGGTGACGGGGCTGAATATTTAGAAAAAGTCATTCAAGTTCCATTCGAACTGCCCATGCCTAATACAGATGATATTTATCAGGTATTCTTTAAAAAGTTTGATTCTATAATTTCAGGTATTCCCGAAGAAAAATGGGATAAAGAATACTGGGGTGAAATTTTCCAATTTGGAATTAAGCCATATTTACAATCCATTCGTGATGTTGTTAGATTCGCAAATGTTTTTTCGTTAAAATATGCTCTTTTAAGCCATGAAACAAATGTTATTGATTTAATTGGTTTAACTTGCATACAAGTATTTGAACCGGAAGTATATTCAAGATTACCATCTCACAAAGAACAACTGTGCGAAGGTTCAATAGGATATTATGATCAATATCAACGTGAGAAAGAAAAAGTGCAAATTGCATATGATATGATTATTTCAGGGATTATGGGGGAAAGAGCAGAAAATATAAAAAATATACTTACGCGATTGTTTCCAAAACTTAATACCATTGCCCTCAATGCCTTTGGATACATTCGACAATACAATCACTATGAAGCACTACAAGGTGGAAATATTGCGAATCCTGCTTGTTTTGATAGATATTTTGCACTCACTTTAGAAACCACAGCAATACCCATGCAAATGATAGCCTTTTTGCTTCTTCAAGCGGATGAAGTGAATTTGGCAGAAGGAATAGTAAAAATAAATTCTCTTGGCAAAACAACAAGATTTTTGGAACACATTTGTGCAGTATTCGAAACGAAAAAAGAAAAAGCTGAATATTATGAACGGGCAAAAATAGTATTTGTACAGCTCACTTATCATTGGCATCTTTTGGATGATAATGATAATATGGAATTATTTACTGTTCCATTTATATGGAGACTACAGTATTGCACAAAGGCGTTACTCCAAAACATGGATGAGAATGCTCGCTTTGAATTAGTAAAATATTTATTTTATGATGAGAAAGTTGCTGTATCAACAATAGTCTTGCAGTTAGGATATTTTGAAAAACAGCATAATCGATTTACAGAAAAAAGTTCTAAATCCGAGGAAGAAAAATTATTAACTCTTGAACATTTATTAGAGTTAGAAAAGGTTTTTATTTCTAGGGTTATTAATGAAACAGAAAGCGGAGCTTTTCTTGATAATGATTTAGTCCTATATATTTTATGGCTTTTAGAAAAGATTGATGAAAAGACCGCTCAAAAATGTGCTTCTAATATGATTAAAACTGATATTGATTTAGCAAAATTTATTAGTGGTTCTGTGGGTCATGGCAAAGGAGAAGGTAGAACTGTTTATAAAATTTGGCAAGTAAGGAAAGACGATATAAATAAATATGTAAACATAGAGTCGGCCTTTGTTCGCATGAAAGCTTTCGTTCATACTGTAGCGTTTAAAAACCTTTCAGATGAGAAGAAGGAGAATATAGCAGCTTTTTTAGTTAAAATGGAAGGCACTAAAGATACAATGGAGTTTGGCGATGAAATTTTGATTAAAGATATTGAAAAAAAACTAAATGAAATCACAAACTGATTTAGAAACTTTTCGGACACTAAAGACAGGAATAGCTACCAAAAGACGCGAAAAGGCAGAGAAAGACCAGAGTTGAGAAAGCCAGTGATATTAGCAGTTACGGCGATTTACGCAAAGATAGCGAAAGTATCTTGGTTATTTGGTAAGGATGAGATCAGCGGTTCAATCCCGCTCTGTGGCTCCAACATAATAAGAAGCACCTGCTATTTTACATAGCAGGTGCTTTTTTTATGCTTTTGATATAAGCGGAGCTTTTCGTAAAATGTTCGGTTTTACTTGAAGTCCACAAGGATGAAGAATTGCGCGTATGCGTATTCATCGGGGGAGGAGAGGTCGATCGTTACATTTTGTACGATCAGCGTCAGCTTTACGCTTTCATTTTCTGTTGAAAACGTAGCTTCTTCCACGGATATTTCATGCATTGTCGTCTCGGACTCCCGGTATTTGGAGAAGATCTCTTCCATTGCAAAGCGGATGAGTTCATTTTTGTTTTCATCTTGTAGAACAATGGCAGAGTTACTCCCGCTTCCCTCTATGGCTAAACTGTAAATGTCCCCATCCCGTTACAGAGTGTTGATATAGTCGCTTTTAGGCTCGTCCGGCCAGGGGAGATAGCCTTGGGCGATATAGTCATAGCCGGTGATCGGAATGGAAGCCCCGGTCGGAAGATAGAGGTCGATTGAACGGTAGATTTTATCCGGTATATCGTATTCCTGGAAGCCAAAGGTGCTGTAAAAATCGGTATAGACGTCAAAATCCGTTGGCAACCAGGAAAGGCGATCCAGGTTTCTTGTATCGCTGAGATAGTGGATCGAGGAAGTGATTTTTGCTTTATCCGCATCGGAGATGGAGTCCTTCGGCAGGATTTCATTATCCACGAGCATTTCGTTTTGGATCAAGGTGCTTTCCAGGAGCTGGATTTGATTGTTACGGCTCACCGTAAAAGCATCGATCGGTGGGATTAGGGATATTGTGGAAAAGAAGATTAGTAAAACCGCAATGATCCCGTTTTTGCGAACGGACAGAAAACTTAAAGCGATGCCGGAACAAAGGGCGAAAATACCGTAGAGGAGTACATAATAGCGGTCAAAGGTGATGCCGGTATCCCGTAAAACCAGCAGCGAAGAAGCGAGCTGGAACAGGACGATCGGGATCAAAACCTTGGGGAAGATCCGTCTAAACCAAAGAGCGAATTTATTCTCAAACCGGCTGACCAGAATCGTGACCATAATGACGGTTACAGAGTACGAGATCAACATGGGTTCAAGAAGATTATCGGTCCAAAAATCGCTGCGGATATTCAGCAGAATATAAGCGAGAAGGATCACGGTAAACACCGACGCCAAAGGGATGACGATATAAGAAAGGAGCACTTCCAGGAATTTCGGCACATAGGCTTTTTGTACGATCAACTCCTCATTAGCGGCGACGGCTGTCGCCTCTATCTGTTGATCCTTTTTGCCGGGATAAACCGGGATCAAGGAAAGGAAGAAGATCGGCGCAAACAAAACAAAGACGATATTAGCGGTATGGGCATAGAGGTTTTCGTCAACCGGAATGATCAGTTGGTCGATCGCGGCGATAATGGCGCTGCAGCCGCCCATAATGACCGCGGCGAAAAAGACGGCCTCAAAAATATACTTAAAGGAGACCATAAAACTTTCATTAAAGCTGACTTTGCTTTTGATCACCGGGAGCCAAATAAACGCAATAAACAGAGCAAATACCAGGACCGCCGTTCGAACCCCGATTTCCGGGCTATACTCGGGTAACTGCCAAATCAGCAGGTAATGGACAACTGCAAGGACACATCCCGGAACCATCAGGGCAATGCGGGCGGGAAGGCCGGAAAAGAAGCGTTCATAAGCCATTTGCCCCGCAGCGCAAGATACCGCTCCGACCACACCCGCGAGAATGAAGGACAATAAATCTCTGTCGCTACCGATCTCGATTGCGATCATTGTCGCAATAGCGAGTAAAAATGCTACCGTAAAGGGAAAACGACTAAGAGAGTAAATCAAGCTCTTTTAACATGTTCCCCAAATATTTCAGAAATTTCGCATGAACGATACACCTCCTTTGTAATGAAGTACAATGGTTCTTTTCCGTATGAAAGAATCCAGTTGATTTAAAAGGATCATATCATATTAACAATATTATAGCATATCCAATCAGCAAATGTTTACTAATAATTGAAAAGGCAAGCGGACTTCGCTTTTTGGATGAATTTGAGTATGATGATATCGTCCAATTGTTAATAGAACACGGGGCATGAACGAAGTAGGCATTTGGCATGCGCTTATGTGGTTTGAATGCTAAAACCGAATTTTCGGTAGCCCTTTTTTGTGGAAAGTGGTAAAAGGAAGATAATGCCGGGCTCCTTTCTCCTGCGCAAGCTAGGGAAAGAGATGCTATCGCATCCCGTTACCTCGTATTTTCGGGTGAGGAGTTTGTTTTGTTGACATTCTTTAACATTGTGTTTATAATTTTTTTTGAAGGCTACGCTTATTTTCGGTTATATTCTTGGGGGTAGAAATGGATTTTGAAATTACGCTTCGAGAAATATTGGAAACCACTTACTTTAAAGGGACAGCTAAGGTTTTGGTGGGAAATGATCACCTTGACCGCAAAGTAAGCTGGGTGCACATCCTGGAAATCAGGGATGAAATTACAAAGTATGTAAACGGCAATCGAGCTCGTTCTCACTACCGGGATCGGTTTTGAGAATACGGACATTGCCGTTGAATTTTGTGGCAGCTGATTGAGCAGAATGTTGCCGGCCTTTGTATCGAAGCGGTTTATTATTATAAAGAAATCCCCCAAGCGATGATTGATCTGGCGGCAGAGCATGATTTTCCCTTGATGATTTTGACGAAGGCGGTTCGTTTTATCGATATCACCCGGGATATCAATACGATGATCATCAGCAATAGTACGAAAGTTTTCCAACATGTGGATTATTATGAGCATCAACTCAAATTCCTTTCGCTCAAAGACGGGATTCCGGAAGGTTTACAGTATACGGCGAAGTACCTCAATCTCCACATCGCCTATATCCCGAATAACGGCCATCCTTATTTTACCGATCCCAAGATGGGTAAGATTATGGAACGGTGGGTTAAACAGTATAAAAGTGAAATCAAAGAGGATCGCATATTTTTCAAAGAAAACTTCATGACCAAGATATTAAAAGTTGTCGGGAAACCTTGGGGTTATCTTGCCTTTTACAGCAATGACAGGATCTTTCTCAATTCGAGATTTTGGTATTGGATCGGCTTGCCGACAAGCTGGAGCATGATATCATGCAGGACATGCTGAAAAAGGAAGAGGATTTCAAAAAGGACAATACTTGGATCAAAGATTGGTTAGAGGGGAAGCTCAGAGAAAGTGAGATCTTCCACCATTTGGAAAAGAAAGGTATTCCGTACCGGAATATCGACGCCCAGATTTTCCTTGTAGATATTTATCCTTGCGAAAGCAATCTCCATTTAGGGGAATACCGTTTGTACAAAGATTTTTTGCTGCATACCAATGCGATCGTGCGGCGAATTTTTGAGGATGTGGGGATCTCATTATTGGGCTATATGGAGGAAGATATCTTTGTATATATTCTGATCGCTCCCAAAAATAAAGAAGATGTATGGGATCAAGTGGAAGATACCGCAGAGATTTTGCGTGAAGGACAAAACCGGTATATCGATTATTCTAAGGCACATTTCGCTTTGGGAAAGGTAATCAATAAGAGCGAAGATCTCCATATCAGTTATGAAACGGCGTGTAAAACGATGGATATCTTGAAACGGCAGCATGGTAAAACGGCAATGTTTGACCGCCTCTACATCCATCGGATCTTATATGAATTGAAAAAGGGGACGCCCTGCATGATTTCGTTCACGATCATTTAGGGGAGCTGCTGCGGCCGGAGAACAGCGAGTTGCTCCATACGCTGCAAGTTTTTTATGAATGTAACTGTTCCAAACAGAAGACGGCGGAAAAACTTTTTGTGGTGCGGCAGACGCTGTATTTCCGCTTGCAAAAGATTGAAGATATTTTGGGGAAAGACTTTGATCTTGGCGATAAGCGCTTTGCTTTAGAATTCGCCATCCATGCCCATTTATATAGCAGCCGGTAAGTGGCTTCGCGCGGTTTGAATTCGCTTGTAGATAGGCCATATTCACCAGAATAACAATAAAATATTTTTTGTTAAAAGAGTTTTTTACATTGTGTGCAATGTAGGAAATTTTTTTTTTGTTTATAATTGACACAAGAAAATAAACAAAGATTGGATAGGAGGGTGTAAATTGATACTAACTCGTATGGGCGACGGGTCGTTCATCGAAATGTCCCGTGATGAAATCAGGAAAGAGATAGAAGCCGGCGTCGCTATTGGCGCCAAGAATTGCAAATGTCCACCTCTTACGGAGGAAGACATCGAAAAACTTATGGAAATCATTTGTGACCCGCGGAAATTTGTCAGCGTGGAAAGAGGAAATGAGCTGGTTCTCACTTATGATTCTCAGCCTTTAAAACTTACGCGCCTTGGTTTGCCGATTGCTATGCCCCAGATTTTGCAGACTTATGAGCGTGTGATGATGGCGGATACCTTGGAAATGGCCTATGTCCATTACAGCTTTAAGCCCGTCAAAACGATTTTGCCCGAAGAGCAATATGCGGTAGCGGAAGCCCTTTTGGGTACGACGCCCCCATTGCTTTATGGTGCGATGCCCAATATGCCGATGTACACCAAGCCCGACGGTCCTTGTGAAAATGCGGCGGAATTGATGCCCAAAGGCATGATCAAAGAGGCCCAGGACGCGCAAATGGAAACGGCGGCCATGTTGATCAATGATATCGACCTTTTGGGGTCGGCGATGTATGAGGCCGGCGCCGACGGGATTGACTTTGATACGACGGCAGCTGGCGGCGACGCGGAATTCTATGCGGTCTTGACCGGATTGGAAAGGTTGAAAGAAAAATATCCCAAGATCCAAGCGGAAGTCGGGATGGCGGGAGAATTCATTCTCGGTTTCCATGGGGAAATCCAATATCACGGCCAAAGATTGGCTGGGATGTATCCCCATAAACAGGCGGAAATGGTGGCGGAGGCCGGTGGCGATATCTTTGGCGCCGTTGTCAATACCAATACGAAAAAGAGTTTCCCCTGGAATATTGCGAGAGCCCTCACGATGTGTAAATATTGCGGCGAAGTATCCCCGATTCCGGTTCATGCCAATGTGGGGATGGGGGTCGGCGGCGTTCCCATGCAGATAACGCCTCCAATCGACTGTGTTTCCAGAGCCTCCACCGCGATGGCAGAGATTGCTAAAATGGATGGGTTGTAGGTTGGTTACGGCGATCCTTCCGGGATGGCGATTGTCCACAGTCAGGCATCGGGCATGGGCGGTGTGCGTACCGCCGGCGATCTGGTTGCGAGGATGCAATTGGCGAAAAAAATGCGCTTAAACGATGCCAAAGAATATGTGGCAGGGAAACTGGGATTGAGTCTTTTAGATCTTACCGATGAAGTAACGATGCGGGAAGTCCGGGAGGATCTGGACATTGCCACCGTCTTCATGGGTTACGGGGCTGCCAGCCGCGGGATCGAAGCCAAGGCCAATATTGCCAAGTTGTTGGATCTTGAGATCAACTGTGTAGAGAAATTCTCGAAAAAAACCGGGATGAAATTCTAATCAAAAACTGTATTTTGGAGGATGTATCAATGATAGACGAGAAATTATTTCAAGATGCTCTGGACGCCATTGTAGAGGGTGATGCGGAAAACGCTGTGGAAATTGCCAAAAAAGCCTTAGAATCGGGGCTTGAACCCAATGCCATGATCGACAATGGCTTTGTTCCCGGGATCATGGAAGTAGGCGAACGCTTCGAAGAGGGGGTTTTGTTCCTCCCGGAATTGATGCGTGCAGCGGATACGATGAAAGAGGCACTTACGGTGCTGAATGAGGCGATCGCTACGGCCGGTGGAGAAAAACGGAGTGCCGGCAAGTTCCTCATTGCTACCGTGGAAAGTGATATCCATGATATCGGGAAAGGGATCGTAGCATCTTTGCTCGTAGCCAATGGTTTTGAGGTCATTGACTTGGGGCGGGATGTTTCCAATGCGATCATCCTGGAAAAGGCAGTGGAATACGATGTGGATATCATCGGAACCAGTTCTTTGTTGACGACTACGATGGTGCAGCAACAAAACCTGGAAAACATGTTGAAAGATAAAGGCTTGAAAGGTAAATTCAAGACGATTGTTGGTGGTGCGCCGGTTACCGTGCGTTGGGCAAATCGGATCGGAGCCGACGCTTTTGCGGAAAATGCTGCGGACGGCGTGACCAAAGCTTTGGAATTGTTGGGGAAATGAGCAAATATAGGAGCAGACATTATAGGTAATAGCAGATGAGAGTTTCATAAAAAAGTGCCGAGAATGGTTTTATTCGGTAAGTTTGATAAAGTACTGTTCTCGGCAAGTCTCCTTCTAAAAATAGAAATAATTATAGAACCTGAAGGGGACAGATTATTTTGGAGGAGTGGGAATTATGAATAAAATTATGGGAGACTATAATAAACCTATTTTTTGGGTATCTTTTTTGATTATTGCTGCTATTATTGTTTGGGGTATCGTTTCTGTGGACAGTTTTAGTGCTGTTGTGAACTGGTGTTTTTCGGCTCTCACCAATGGGTTTGGCTGGTGGCTTATCCTTCTTATCGCAGTTGTAACTTTGTTATTTCTTGGTATTATTTTCAGTAAGTATGGTAAAATTAAACTAGGTTTTGCCCCATGAAAAGCCCGACTATTCTACATTTTCTTGGTTTGCGATGTTGTTTTTCCTGCGGTATTGGCGTCGGCTACTCTTTTGGGGGATTGCCGAACCGATGTCGCATTTTATGTCGGCATCGCCCTATGTTCCTGATGGTCTTGGTACGGCGGCGCGTTATACTGATGCGATGAATGCTATGTTCCATTGGGGGCATTCATGGATGGATTGGTTATATGTCTTTAGGTCTACCTGGCATATTTTACTTATCGTCTGAAAGCGCCGATGACACCGTCTTATACTTGGTATGGTTTAATTGGCAATCGGGTAAAGGGGCCTGTTGGTACAATCATTAATATTATTGCCATCTTTGCGACCGTACTTGGTGTTAGGCACGACTGTAGGGATGGGGATCATGCAAACGAGTTATGATACGCTGCTTTTGGTATTGAGCCAACCACAGTTGTTTTGGCCGTTTTTACTTTCGATCATCATATCCTTTACTGCTTCTTCCGTCAGCGGGCTGAATAGAGGAATTAAGCATTTAAGCACCATTAATATTTGTATGGCAATTCTGTTTATGGTATTTATGTTTGCGTGGGACCGACAAAGCATATCGTCAATCTTACATTGGAAAGCGTAGGCGTATATGCTACGAGATTCGTATATATGACATTCTATTCAAACGCAGCCGGAGATGCTAACGGATCAATGGTTGGACGGTTTCTATTGGGCTTGGTGGCTTGCATGGGGACCTTTACCGGCGGTTTTGTGCCCGGATTTCTAAAGGCCGTTCGATACGCCAACTGCTGATTGGTTCTTTGGTGTCTACAGCATTCACACTGTTTTGGTTCTGTACTTTAGGGGGAACCGCCATGTTTGACCAGGTTAACGGTGTCGTGGATGTATGGGCAGTTCTTTCCGAAAACCTTGGCGCGGGTGTATTGCTTTGCTGGAACAGTTCCGCTTACCTCCTTCTTTAATTGGTTTGTAACGCTTAATCTCTTTTATTTTCCTTGTCACTACTGCCGATTCCGCCAGTTTTCTTGTGGCGATGATGTCTCAATGGTAAAATGACCCCTAAGATGGTGATGCGTTTAATTTGGGGCTTTGGTATCGGTTCGATTTCATTGCTACTCCTTATTACAGGGGGGCTTTCCGCGGTTCAAACATCTTCTGTGGTGGCCGCTTTACCCTTATCAATTGTAACGGCAGGGGCTGTAATATCTATGATGCGGATGATAAATAAGTATGAATACAAATCAATGTATCCGGATAATCCTCCACCTTATGTGTTATATCCGGAACTGAAAGAATCAGCGATGTTGTTTGATCCAGATCTTACAGATGCGGATTTTGAGTATGATCCAAATTGGAGAGAAAATATGAAGGATGATGGAACTCAGATAAAAGAAAAAAGCCGGGAAAACCCCACCACAGCATAAGAGCAGGGGAAGTGCAATCTGAAATTGCATTGGAAGGATCAAGCCGGTCAAGCTATTCCTAATAGAAACTGTAACATAATAATAATCACAATGTATGAGGAGATGAAAATCATGAACAACGAGGAAGTCATCAGGCTGAATAAAGAGTACAATTTGTTCTCTTGGTCAGTGCAGGGCGCAGTCAGTCCGAAACCAATGGAGCGGGGCGAAGGAATCTATTTTTATGATGCAGAAGACAATCGCTATATTGATTTATCGGCGCAGTTGGTCAACTGCAATATCGGTCACCAACATCCGAAGGCGATTGCCGCTTTAAAGGAACAAGCGGATATCCTGACCTTTTCTGCTCCTTGTTTCTCTAACAGTAAAAAGGGGGAATGCGCTAAGAAGATCATTGATCTATTGCCGGATGCATTTGGCAAGGTATTTTTTGCCAATGCCGGTGCGGACGCCAATGAAAATGCGATCAAGATTGCCCGTTTCTATACCCACCGCTCCAAAGTCTTATCTCGCTATCGTTCCTATCACGGTGCAACTGCCGGTGCGATGGCTTTGACCGGGGATCCCCGGCGCATCGCGGCAGAACCCTTGGTTCCCGGCGCCGTTAAATTCCTGGATCCCTATTGTTATCGCTGCCCCTTTGGGCAAAAACGGGAGAGCTGCCAGCTCGAATGTGCCAAGCATTTTGAGGAAGTGGTTCAGTATGAAGGTCCCAATGCAATTGCCGCCGTTTTTTTGGAAACGATTACCGGTACCAATGGGATTATCGTTCCGCCTGAAGGTTATCTGCCGCGGATTCGGGAAATCTGTGATCAGTATGGCATTTTAATGGTTTGCGATGAAGTGATGGCAGGTTTCTGCCGTACCGGGAAGATGTTTGCTTTTGAGCATTTTGGCATTGTTCCAGATATGGTCACGATGGCGAAGGGGATTACGAGCGGTTATGTTCCTTTGGGGGCAGTGGCAATGAAACATGAGATCGCCGATTATTTTGAAGATCAAAAACTCTCCGCGGGTCTCACTTATAGTGGCCATACTTTAGCTGTTGCGACCGCCTGCAAGGTGATGGATATTTATCGTGAGGAAAATCTCTTGGAAAATTCCGCTACCGTTGGCGCTTATGCGAAAGAGCAGCTTCTTAAATTGCAGGAAGTGCATCCGGCCATCGGTGATGTGCGGGGCAAAGGCCTCTTCATCGGTTTGGAATTTGTGAAAAACAGAGATACCAAGGAATTGATGGACGATGCTGCGATGACGGCGTTTAAGAACGCCAATATGAAAGATGGCATTTATCACATGACCTATAGCAATTTGATGAACTTTGGGCCTCCTTTAGTGATCACGAAAGAACAGATAGACGATGTTTTAGCTGTTATAGATAAAAACTTGGTGATTCTGGACAAAGCTTGTCGCTGACAGCAGATGGAAAGGAGATTTTGGAAATGATAAGAAAGCCTAGGTTGTCATTATTGAACCGGGACGATATGGAGCGGATCCATTGCGGAGTCCTATCGATCCTAGAGCGGACGGGGATTCGCTTGAATGCCCGGAAGCGGTGGCTCTCTTCAAAAGCACATGGCGCCAAAGTAGAAGGAATCTGTGCGTATTCCTTCCTCATTGACGGAAAAGGGCCTTGCAAACAGCGCCTTTCGCAATTTTATTGGGGAGGCACGCGATCCGGAGAAAACGATCTTGATGGGCAGAGACCAGGTGTGCGAGCCGAATGTCGGTTGTGTTTATATCCAAGACTGGAAGGGCCCCCGTCGCCCGGGTACTTTGGAGGATTATGCCAATGTACAGAAACTCCATCAAAGCAGCCCTGTTACCGGCTTGGTCGGAGCGAACCCCATCAACCCTAATGATATCGACCAGAATACGAAACATCTCTATATGCTTTGCGAAGCGTTGAAAAATACCGATGTGCCGATGATCAATATCAACAGCAATGGGGAAAACAGCAAACAGCTCCTAAAGATGACGCGATGCCTTCGGCGACGAAGAATTGATCGGCGAACGGATCTGCACGGCGGTTTCCGCTAATCCCTTAAGTCCGTTAGCTTTTGGCACGGATACGACGGAAGCGATTCGACTCCATGCAAAAGCAGGCCAGGTCGTGATGGTTCTTCCTTGTGCGATGAGGTGTGACGGCGCCTGTCCACCTTCGGCACGGTTATGACTCCGGTGGCGGAAACGATCGCCGGTATTGTCCTTGCGCAGCTGGTCAGACCGGGCTGCCCGGCATTCGCGGCTCTGCCTTTTCCATCACGCATATGAAACGCCTTCCTATGTATTCGGCAGCGCTAAATGTTCTTGATCGACCTGGCTTCTCTGGATATTTTCCATCATTTTTATCATTTGCCGACCAGAATGATGACGGGGATGTCCGAATCCAAGACAAATGGACCCGCAGGCAGCCTTGGAAACGATGAATTTGATGATGGGGATTTTGGGAGGCGCGCATATTATCCATGAATGCCTCGGCGTTTTGGATTCCATCATGACAATGTCCTTTGAAAAGTTTATTATCGATGAAGAATGTCAGCCGTGTCTTCCGCATTGCCGGGATGGATATCAGCGATGAAGCGATGGCCCTGGATCTCATCGATGAGGTGGGGCAAGGATCGTATATAATGCATGACAGCACTTTTGCCAACTATAAAAACTATTGGCAACCGACGGTATCGGATTGGTCCTCATACGACACCTATAGCCAAATGGAGCATCAGGATATCGTAGAGCGGGCGCATCTGATCTATAAAGAACGGATGCGGCGGCGCCGGAATCCCTTTTGGATCCTGCTGTTGAGAAAGATTTGCAAGATTATATCGAAACGATCGTTAAATAATCGCATCAACTAAAGTGGGGAAATTGTATGCAAAGGGAACGGACAGAAGCAATCGCATGGTGAAAGCCTGTTCCTTTATTATTTTTCCAAAAACCTAAATTGTATAGGGCTCTTTCAATAAGAGCAACAGAAACGGAAAATGCATCATTAATAGCGAGGGGGAATCTGGAAGGATGCCTTCCGATGATATTTTTTGTGGGCATCTCTAAAAACCTCATGCAATATTCGCCCAAATATGATATAATATACCTATGAAACAGATAAATTTTTTGCCGAAGATAATCGCCTTGACAGGCTCAGTAAAATGGGTGACCCACTCTGAAAAAGCAGGTGCGGTGGATTTTGAAATATTCCGCCCCACGCTTGACACAGCAATTCCAAGAGAAAAAGGGCGATAAGTGGAGAAGTCGTCCACCAATGGATAATATGCTGATGTTCAAGATAATGCTATTACAAGAGTGGTATCATATTGCTGATGATATGACCGAATATTTGATAAACGACTGTCTGAGTTTTCAGCGATTTTGGGGTTGTCGCTGGGCGATAAAGTTCCTGACGCCAAGACGATATGGCTTTTATCGTGAAATGCTTAAAAACAGCGGAAAATCAAAGGAATTGTTTGATATGTTTGCCGCATTAATGGAACAAGTCGGGGTGATTGTCGGCGAGGGTAGCATCGTTGACGCAAGTTTTGTTGATGTGCCGAAACAACGCAACAACCGTGATGAAAACAAGAAAATCAAAGAGGGCGATGGCGAGTGAACTTTGGCAGGACAATGAAAACAAACGCTGTCAAAAGACATTGATGCATGCTGATGAGAAAAACGGCGAGAAGCATTTTGATATAAAGACCATGTTAAAGTTGATAGCGACAGCAAGATGATTGTGGATTTTTCGGTTACAGATGCCGCCGTTCACGATAGCCAAGCGATAGTTGATTTGATTGACGAGGCGACAATGTGTTAAATGCCAACAGTGCCTACACCGGCAAGGAACTGCACGATAAAATCAGAGAGAAAAATCCCGATATAATTTTAAATATCCACGAAAAGTGATACCGCAACAAACCGTTAAGCGAGGAACAAAAGGCTTCAAATATGAAAAATCAAAGGTTAGAAAGCAAGGGTAGAAGATGTTTTTGGACATATGACAAATTCGATGGGTGGCATGACCACTACTAGAGTCGGGATAGACTGCACAACCTGCGTGATTACCCTTAAAAATCTTGCCTACAATCTTAGCAGATGGGCTTATTTGGTTATAGTAAAAAAAGCTGCGGTATCCATATAGGGATAAGTCTGCCCATTTATAGAAAATGGGCGGTAAATCGTGGTGTGCATGGCTGTTTAAGACAGATATTTTGATGATTCTACGATAAATTCATACATTTTTTTGCAAAATCCCTTGATTTTTCGGGGGCAGCGATATGCTAAAGGAAATTTGACGTTTTTAGAGGTGCCCTGTGCTTTTTTTCGGGGGGAGGTGTGAGCAGTATTTGCTTGTATAGAACTTATATTTATGAGTGAGGTTTCTAAATAAAAGGAGGAAAAGCTATGCAATTAAAAGACCCTTTTTAAGTATGTGAAAGCAGACAAAAAGGTCACATTGCCGTCGGTTATCGTCTTATTGGCGATCTTTATCCCGGATCGCGGTTTCCAAAGAAGCAGCGAGCAGTATGATTTCGGCTGCCTTTAATTGGACGACGATCCCTTGGGGTTAAGTGCGCCTAGTGTTTTGTCTGTTCTGTTTCTTTGTGCTGCTCTATTGGGCGGCGGGCTGCGCGTTCTCGGTAAGCGGTCCCAATGATGAACCGGATTATTCCTGGTTCAGTTGGGTGGCGATGCTATTCTGTGCCGGTATTGGCGGCGGCATCATGAGTTGGGGTTTTTATGAAAGCGTATGCTATCTGGACGGAGCCCCTCTCGATCTGGCGCTACTCTACGGTGTGGATTCTTCTGCCGGGATCGGTGCTGCTTTGACGGGTCCGGGAAAAGCCCTGGTCTTTGAGTATGCTCATATGTATCCGATGTTTCACTGGGGCTTCAGCGCTTGGGCGATCTATTGCATTCCAACGGTTCCCATCGCTTATATGCTCTTTGTGCGTAAACAAAACATCTTGCGTATGAGCGCAGCCTGTAAGCCATTGATCGGGAAATGGGCCGATAATTGGGTCGGCGTTTTGATCGATATTTTTGCGATTTTTGGGATCGTCGGCGCTGTCGGTACGACTTTGTCAATCGCGGTCCCAACCGTAACCGGGCTGGCCGGCAGTGTTTTTGGACTTAACCTCAATGAATCGACTTGGATTGTATTTGTGGTGATTGGCATTTGGTTCTTAATTTTTGGGACTTCCGTATTCCTCGGGTTGGATAAAGGGATCTCCAGATTAAGCAATATCAATTTATATTTAGCGCTTTTATTTATCGCTGCTATTCTTGTTCTCGGTATCTTCAGAGGGTACACTTCCTTTATCTTTAATTTGACCACCAATAGCGTGGGGCTGATGTTGGCGGACTTTTTTAGAGTCAGTCTTTGGACCGATCCGTTTTCCGTTTTGGACAATGGTGCCAGTTTCCCCCAATGGTGGACGATTTTCTACTGGG
This sequence comes from Clostridiales bacterium, assembly GCA_040766525.1. Taxonomy (GTDB): domain Bacteria; phylum Bacillota; class Dehalobacteriia; order UBA7702; family UBA7702; genus JAXGQJ01. Next base: position 89,032 of record JAXGQI010000002.1, read on the forward strand.
CGTGGTGGTTGGCTTACGGTCCGATGATGGGTCTTTTTGTTGCCCGTATCTCCAAGGGCCGCACCATCCGTCAGCTCGTGATTGCAGAATTGGTCTTTGGTACTTTGGGTACCTGCGGGATGTTCGCTGTTATGGGCGGATACAGTTTGTTCCTTGAATGGACCGGAACCATGGCAATGACCGAAGCGATGGCGGAATTGGGCAATGTCGGAACCGTTATTGCCGTGCTGGAAACTTTGCCTGCTTCCACTTTCTTCCTGCTTCTCTATATTATCCTAGCCTTTATCTTTGCTGCGACTACCATTGACTCCGCTGCTTATACCATTGCTTCCATTTGTTCCGTTGACTTGAAGGCGGAAGAGCAGCCTGCTCGTTGGCATCGGTTTGCTTGGGCAACTAGTTTGGCAATCTTGGCGATCATCTTAACTTTTCTTAAAGTAGCGGGTTCTATCCAAACCCTATCGATTGCGGGGGCAATTTTCCTGATCCCGGTCTTTGTTATTCTCGTATTCTCCGGCAATAAGATGCTGAAAGAAGATTTCGGGCATGACAAAAGCAAAGACCTTAAAGTGACGGATAAGTATGAGAATATACAGTGCTAACGACAATATAGTGTCAGCAATAGCATGAGTATGTTGGGAATCCCTACCCTGCATCAATAACTACAAGCAAAAACCGCTCATCTCAATTTGAATGAGCGGTTTTTGCTTGGCTTAAGGGATTTGATGGCAGAATGTTTCTATTTCCCAATTTTCCTTCTATGACAGTTTATTTAAGCTTAGACAAGACCTTGAGCGATCATAGCGTCGGCAACTTTGACGAAACCGGCAATGTTAGCGCCTTGGACATAGTTGTTGTAGTCCGGGCCTTTACCGTATTCGATACAATTGTTGTGGATATCCGTCATGATCTGTTTCAATTTCGCGTCAACTTCTTCTCTCGTCCAGTTATACCGCATGCTGTTCTGGGACATTTCCAATCCCGAGGTGGCTACGCCGCCGGCATTGACCGCTTTCCCGGGGCCAAAGGGGATCTTCGCATCCAAGAATACTTTCACAGCTTCGTTCGTCGAAGGCATATTGGCTGCTTCCGCTACGAATTTTACGCCGTTTTTGACCAATTCCTTGGCATGTTCTTCATTTAATTCATTCTGGGTCGCCGTCGGAATCGCGATATCACAAGGTACATACCAGGGACGCTTCCCGGGAACCCATTGCAATTTGTATTTATCCGCAAAGTCTTTTGCGCATTTCCGATAGACACACCACAGGTCTTTCAAATATTCCAATTTTTCGCCTTTGATGCCATCGGGATCATAGACATAGCCATGTTCGTCTGCGATGGTTACTACTTTGCCGCCCAATTCATTGACCTTTTCAATGGCGAAGGTGCCGACATTGCCATAACCGGAGATCGCAACGGTTTTGCCTTCGATATTGTCTTTTGCCACTTCCATCATCTTTTCAAGGAAGTAGATCGTGCCGTAACCCGTAGCTTCCGGACGGATCAGGCTGCCACCGAAGGACATCCCTTTCCCGGTCAAGATGCCGGAAAATTCATTGGCTAATCTCTTGTATTGGCCAAATAAATAGCCGACTTCGCGGCCGCCTACGCCGATATCACCGGCGGGCACATCGAGATTCGGGCCGATATGACGATACAATTCCGTCATAAAGGATTGGCAAAAACGCATTACTTCCTGGTCGCTTTTGCCGACTCCATTGAAGTCGGAGCCGCCTTTGGCGCCGCCCATGGGCAAAGTCGTCAAACTGTTCTTCAATACTTGTTCGAAGGCAAGGAACTTCAAAATGCTCAAATTGACGGAGGGATGAAAACGCAAACCGCCTTTGTAGGGCCCGATAGCGCTGTTCATCTGAATGCGGTAGCCACGATTGATCTGGAGTTCTCCCTGATCATCTACCCAGGGTACGCGGAACATGATGACCCGTTCCGGTTCAACCATTCTTTCCAATATCTTTTCCTTTTGATAGATCGGATTCTTTTCTATAAAAGGGATCAGGGTAGTTACTACTTCTTCTACCGCTTGTAGAAATTCAGGTTGATCAGGATCTTTCGCCTTTACCTGTTCCAGAAATTGATTGATGTCCATACTTTTTCTCCTTCACTTGTTATCGGAAACCTTTTTACAGTCGTTTGGGCGGATTGGTTTTTACACAAATCCGCCCAAAACTGGAGATTATAGAGATATGGGTAAACCTTGTGGAAGTGGGGCAATGATCAATAGATCAAATGGAATCTTACCTCTGTTTTGCCTTATTGGGGGCAAAAATCAGATGGTGCCGTCCCAAGTATCAACTTTTTCTTTTTTCAATTCTTCTTCATCGAACCAGCGGGTGGTTACGCATTTGGATTCCGTATAGAAACGGATACCGTCTTTGCCTAAGCAATGCAAATCGCCGAAGAAGGATTGTTTATGACCGGAGAAGGGGTAGATGCCGATGGGTACCGGAATCCCCACATTGATCCCTACCATGCCGCCGTCGGTTCTCTTTTGGAATTCTCTGGCATAGTACCCGTTTTGGGTGAAGATGACGGAGCCGTTGGCGAAAGGATTCGCATTCATGAGGCGAGGCCTTCTTCAAAATCTTTGACCCGTTTGATACAGAGAACCGGGCCGAATACTTCATAATCCCCGATGGTCATACCGGGTTTTACTTTATCGATAACGGTTGGGCCGATGTAGAAGCCGTTTTCATAGCCGTCTACAACATAATTTCTGCCGTCAAGTACGATTTCGGCGCCTTCCGCTTCGCCTTTGTTGATCCAATCTTCCACGAACTTTTTGTGCTCTTTGGAGATAACCGGGCCCATGCCCACGGTTTTGTCATAAGCGGGGCCGATTTTCAGCTCTTTGGCTTTTCTGACGATCGCCGCGACCAAATCATCGGCGATGCTTTCCTGCACAACGATAACGGGCAGGGCCATGCAGCGTTCCCCGGCGCAACCGAAACTGGAATTGATGATGCCGGCGGCGGTTCTTTCAATAGGAGCGTCTTCTAAGATCAGCGCATGGTTTTTGGCTTCCGTCAGACATTGTACTCTTTTGCCGGCGGCAGCAGCTCGGGAATAAACGGAAAGGCCGACGCTGGTGGAACCGACAAAACTGATCCCTTTGATATCCGGATGGGATAAAAGGATATCCGCTTCATTCCTGGAGCAGGTAACGATGTTGATGACGCCGTCGGGAAGTCCTGCTTCCTTATATAATTCGGCGATGCGCATGGCGGTTTGCGGCGTCATGCTGGCAACCTTCAAAACGATGGTATTGCCGCAAGAGATGCAGAAGGGTGTCATCCAGCCCATGGGAATCATGGCGGGGAAATTGAACGGGATGATCCCGGCAAAAACGCCTAATGGTTCCCGATAAAGCACGGTATCGATGCCGTTGGAAGCGTCCATGGTGGATTCACCCATCATTAAAGAAGGGATCCCGCAAGCGACTTCCGTAGCTTCTTTTGCTTTCAATACATCCCCTTGGGCGTCGCCCCAAGATTTGCCGTTTTCCCAGGCGACAAGATAGGTTAATTCATCTAAATTGGCAATCAGCAATTCGCGTAATTTATAAAGGATTTGTGCCCGTTTAATCGCCGGCGTATCTCTCCAACCGGGAAATGCCTTTTTGGCGCATTCGACGGCATAATCGACTTCATCTTTCGTGCAGCAAGGGGTTTGGGCAATTATTTCGCCGGTACTGGGATTATAGATATCCATAAACTTTTCGCTTTTAGAATCGATCCACTGGCCACCGGCATAGAATTTTAGTTTTTTAATTTCACCCATGTCTCAACCGCTCCTCTCAAAATAAATATTTTCAATGTGGCGATGCTTATTTTAAGGGTAACACCGGGTTGCCGGACTGTCAATTTGACACAGTGTATAGTTTTATTTTACATTATGTTACCAGCACCGGCGGTAGGGTCAGATCCCCTTTGATCTTTTTCGGTGCAGCCATCTTACGAAATGTAAAGATTAGATTTAACCTTCTGTAGTTAGGAAAATTGTGATTTTCTGTTATAATGAAAAAAAGACTAATACTATGAGGGGGAATGGGAATGAATAGAGAGTTATTCGCAGGTCATCATAAGAATCTTGGTATCGGCATGCAGCTTTTTTCCGATGATGATCTGTATCTCTTACATGGTGCAACCTTGGATATCTTGCAAAATACCGGCATCAAAGTGATTGCCAAAGACGCCCAAGAAGTCTATATAGGTCTTGGCGCCCGATTCGACCCAAAAAAACAGATCGTTTACATCACGCCTAATATGGTCGAAGATGCTTTACGGGCGGCTCCCAGTGCCGTTTTGCTTTGCGGCCGTGATCCCAAAAACGATGTTTTCCTCTATGGGAAAAAGGTGACATTTACGAATTTCGGAGAAGGGATTAAGGTGGTTGACCCCAAGACCCGTATTCCAAAGGAATCGACCAAAAAAGATGTCGCCGATGCGACCCGTTTATGTGACGCTATGGAAAATATCGCTGTATACGAAAGGGCATTGGGCGCTGATGAAGTGCCCCCCCAGGTGCAGAGCGTCCATAATGCGGAGGCGATTTTTCACCATACAACGAAACATGCTTTTGTCGGCGCCGGATGCGGCCGCAATATCAAAGCGATCATTAAAATGGCGGCGGCAATCCAAGGCGGGGCGGACAACCTGCGGAAACGGCCGATCTATTCGCCGCTATGCTGCCCCAACAGTCCGCTTTCACTAAATCCGGATACAACGGAAGTAATTATTGAGGCTGCTCGGGCAGGGATCCCCATGAATGTGCTTTCCATGGCGCTTTCGGGAGGCACCGGACCCGTTACTTTGGCCGGGACATTGGTCGTACATAATGCGGAAGTTTTGGCGGGCCTTGTTTTGGCCCAGGCGATCAATCCGGGGAATCCTTTTATTTATGGCAGCTCTACAACGATGATGGATCTGCGCTTGACCACTGCCGGTGTCGGCGCGCCGGAATTGGGAATGATCTCCGCTGCCGTGGCCAAAATGGCGCAATTCTATCATTTGCCCAGTTGGGTTGCGGGTGGCTAGTCGGATTCTAAATTGCCGGATGCGCAGGCGGGCCATGAAACGACCCTTTCCGCTACCTTGGCGGCATTGGCAGGCGCCAATGTGATTTACGGCCTTGGGATGTTGGAAATGGGGATCACCTTTGATTATGCCAAATTGGTTATGGATAATGAATTTGCCGGGATGATTCTTCATGCTTTGAAAGGAATCGAAGTGAATGAAAATAATCTGGCCCTCGATGTTATTCGGGAAATCGGGCCCGGCGGCGAATTTGTTTCCAATATGCACACCTTCCAGAATTTCAAAGCCCATCAATCGGCACCGCGGATTATCGACCGCAGAATGCCGGAAGAATGGGCGGCGGCCGGGAGCAAGGATATCGTAGAAAGAGCCAATGAAAAAGCCTTGGATCTATATGAAAATTATCAAGTGGAGCCCATTAAGGCCGATATCAGCAAAACAATGCGGGATGCTGTCAATGAAGCGGAAAGCGATTATCAATTGCCGCTTTCGGAATATGACCTGTAATCTTCATGAATGTAGGGGATGGGCCAACAATGGAGTTGTTAGAGGAATGAAGAAGCGCCGCAAGGCGCTTCTTCATTTGGATATGGGATTGTTGTATGTTGATAAAGATTTGCTATCTATAAAAGGCTCTGTAAATCGGAGCCGAATATTTTTATGCCCGATTATCCGGGAGGATTAGATTTGTCTCTGTCTCCCATACCGCCGCCGCCGCCCATGCCGCTTTGAGCCGTTCCTTGGGAAGCGGTGACCTCATCGAGGAGGCTGTCGTCGGCATATACGCTATAATCGGTGTTGGCATCCAGTTGATCGGAAGCGATGACGATGGACCGTATTTCCTTTGTTGCCGTGAAGCTGAAGATCGTGTCGTTCCCTTCACAGAGTTTGATCGCGGTATTGGCATTTAATGTTGTATAGTAATTGAGCATGATGCTGGATGCCGGCGCTTCCGTTGATACGTTCATGGCCATTCCGGCGCTGCCGATGGCGATCAAGGTACCGCCGCTGAAGGTGAAGGAAGAGTCATAATCCAAGGCGCCGTTGCCGTCGGAAGTCGGGCCGTTCACGAGGACATAACCGTCGGTCATCACCGCCGCACCGTTGACATCGATCCCGTCGCCGTAACTGTCGATCGTAATCGTTCCGCCATTGATCGTGAGGAGTCGGTCGCTGTCTTCAGAGAAACCGTTCTTACCCGGTCTGCCGTCCGTGGAGGAACCGCCGTTCCCACCGGCAATATTGATCCCGTCATCGGAGGAAGTGATATCGAATGTACCCCCATTGATGGTGATATTGGCGCTTTCGATTCCTTCATAGCTTTGGCTGATGGTAAAATCACCTTCATTGAGCAGGATGTTGGCGTCGGCATGGATGCCGTCGTCTCCGGAGGCAATGGCGAAGGTGCCATCGTCGATTTGGATCGCATCATTGCTGTGGATCGCATCGTCGGAGGAATCGATCGTGAAGTTCCCGCCCAAGATAAGGATATCATTTTGGGACTTTAATGCCTTGGCGCTGGAGCTATCTTCTGTGGTGTCGTCGGTTGTTTGTTGCTCTCCCTGTTGTTTGTCCCATTCGCCCCAGGAATTTCCCTCTTGCCCTTGATTGCTGCTGCTGTTTTCGCTGCCGCCGCCGGTGGTGATCGAGAAAGTTCCGTCTAGAATTTGTAACTGCGTTACGGTTTGGATTCCATCGGCCCCCGCATTGATGGTATAGGCGCCGTCTACGATATAAATGAAGCCTTTTTCGGCGTCACTGTCATTGGTGGATTTGATGCCATCGCCTTCAGCGGTGATCGTCAGTTTGGTTTTGGTGGCGGCCAAAAGATCTTTGGCTACGATGCCGTCATCGGCGGCGTTGACCGTGATGGTTCCGCCGGTGATACGGACATCATCCTTGCCGGCGATGCCGTCATTGAAATTGGCGTCGATGGTTAAGCTCCCGGATCCGTTAATCACCAAAGTATCTTTGCTGAAGATGCAGGCGGAGGGTTCTTCCTCTTCATTTTGTGTATAACTGGTGGCGTCGGACAGGGCATTGCTGCTTCCGCTTGCCAAGGTGATGATTGCTTTTTCCGCATTGATGATATAGATCGGGGCGCTGTCGCCGGAAGAGATCGTGGCATTGTTCAATACCAGCTGGACGGTTGCATCGGCGGCGTCAACGATGATCTGGCCATCATTTAATGTGCCGGATACAAGATATGTCCCACCGGCGGAAATGGTAATGACGCCGCCGTCTACCGTGACACCATTGCTGCTTGCCGTTGCCGAACTACCATTTAGGGTTATGGGGACGGCGGTGGCTTCATCATAAGTACCGTCCAGGTCTTCCTCATCAAAGGTGAAGGATATGGGGGTGACGACGCCGTCACCGCTGGTTGTTGTACCCGATGTTTGTTCTGCTTCTATATCGGTAGTTTCGGTATCGTCGGTCTT
>JAXGQI010000020.1:0-29221 GCA_040766525.1 Clostridiales bacterium
GGAAAAGCGCACCGTCGAACTTCAGGAAACCAATAACCGCCTCAACCAAATCAACCATTATTTACAGAATATCGTTATGAACATTTCGGAAAGTGTGGTCGTCGTCGATCAAAACGGCATCGTTGAATTCCTCAACAAATTGCCCTATGGCGATAGCGCTGAGATCAAGAACTATCTCAGGCGCAAGATCAGCAATGAAATTCTGGGCCCGGAAAACACGCAAATTAAGCGTTTGGCACAACAAAAGGAAAGCTTCTTCAATGAAGAGCTCAATTTCCCATCACCCCATGGGATGCTGCGTTTCCTTTCATCCGGACTCCCCTTAGAGGAGGTTCCCGGCCAGCCCGCAAAATCGCTTTTGGTGCTGCAATCCATGACCGGCGTTCATCACCTGGTCAATCGGATGAGCGGCGCCCAAGCCCGCTTCAATTTTGACGATATTTTGACAAGCAGCCAAAGCATGCAAGAGGTCCTTCACTTTGCCAAAATCGCAGCTAAGGGAGATTGCAATGTCTTGATCGAAGGGGAAAGCGGCACAGGCAAAGAGATGTTCGCGCAAGCGATCCACAATGCCAGCGCCCGGAGAAACGGCCCTTTCATCGCGGTAAATTGCGGCGCGATCCCCAGAGAACTGGTGGCAAGCGAACTATTCGGATATGCGGAAGGCGCTTTTACCGGGGCCAAAAAAGGCGGGAAACCAGGAAAATTTGAACTGGCCGACGGCGGCACCCTCTTCCTCGATGAAATCGGAGATATGCCCCTAGAGCAGCAAATCGCCCTGATCAGGGTCATACAGGAAAGAAAATGTATGCGCGTCGGCGGCGATAAAGACATCCCCGTGGATATCCGCCTGATTTGCGCCACCAATAAATCTCTCGGCCAAGAAGTGGCGGAGGGTAATTTTCGCCAGGATCTCTATTACCGCCTCAATGTCATCACCCTGCAAGTGCCGCCTTTGCGGGAACGGAAGAACGATATCTTGCTGCTCTGCAACTATTTTCTAAAAAAATACGATTCCCACGGTAACCATGATCTCAATAGCGTCGACGCCGCTATTCTAGACATTTTCCTTAAATATCCCTGGCCCGGCAATGTACGGGAATTGCAAAATATTACCGAAAGACTGGTCTACCTTGCCGGCAATGCCCAGATCGCCTCCATCGAATTGCTCCCCAATTACTTTTTTGCCAACCTGAAAAACAGCGTGCCTCCCATCAAGAATGAACCCGAAGCGAAAACCATGACCTTGATGGAGCATCATCAAATCACCAAAAAGGAACAGGAAGACAGAGAAAGGGCGCTCCTTATCAATATGCTGGAAAAATGCCAAGGGAATATCAGCAAGGCCGCAAGAGAGCTGGGGATCTCCCGCACCGCAATCTACCGTAAAATGAAAAATTTCAAAATCGAGAGCTAAGCATCTTCAAAAAATATATGTTATTCTTTCTTAAAATTGTGCCGGAAACTCTGGCACAATTTTTGCATTTTTGAGAAAACGTGGGGAGCATTCACCCTTCAAAAACAGACCTTCTCAAAATGAATATCAAAAGGAGGAAAACAAATGACAAAAGAAGCTCTCATCGAAGAAGCAATCGCAGCCATTGTTAAAAACGACAAACAGCGCGCAGAAGATGTCGCCCAAAGGGCAATCGAGGGGAACTTTGATTTAACGGAGATCTTAACCGACGGTTTTAGCGTCGGCATCAGGGAAGTCGGTGAATTATTTGGTGCAGGCCGCATATTCTTGCCGGAATTGATTCTTTCCGCCGAATTAATGAAAGGCGTCTCCGCGATCTTTGACGAAGCCCTGAGTAAAAGCGGCAAAACAACAACAAAACAAGGCACCATGATCATGGCAACAGTAGAAGGAGACGTCCATGATATCGGCAAAGGAATCGTCATTTCTCTCATAAAGACCCAGGGCATTGAAGTCATTGACTTAGGAAGAGACGTCCCCGTAGCTGCAATTTTAGCCAAAGCAGAGGAATACCGGGCCGATATCATCGGCACTTCCGCCCTACTCACTACCACGCTGGTTGAACAAAAAAAACTGGAAGGAAAACTCAAAGAAACGGGGCTAAAGAAGAAGTACCGCACCATCGTTGGCGGCGCCCCCGCAACGCAGCATTGGGCTAACCGTATCGGAGCAGACGCCTATGCCGAAGATGCCGCCGAAGCCGTAAAAAAAGCACTTGAACTATTAAATAGCTGAAAGGAGCGATGGATATGAAAACTTTTCGAACACGAATGGGCGATGGGTTTACCATTGATATGACCGAAACGGAAATCAGAAATGATCTTGAGGCAGGGATCGCCGACGCTGTCGATCGGGGCAATATCCCTCCCCTATCTAAGGAGGAGATTGACCATCTCTTTACGATCATCACCATGCCGGGAAAAATTGTCGGGGTGGAACAAGGCCGGGAAATCGTGACCACCTCGGATTCCGGCGCTTACAAATTAAGCTATAATGCCAATATCGCCATGGACCGCGTTCTTGTCGCCCAGATCCACGAAAAGGGCTTCGGCAATGATTCCGTCGATTTCGGTCACATTGATTACTGTTACAAGGCAGTTAAACCCGTTCTCCACGATGAAGCCGCTCAAATGCAGCTTTGCCTTAATCAAACGGTCATGCCCATTTTATATGGCGGCATGACAAATCTCGGCACCTATACAAAACCGGACGGACCTGTGGGGAACTGGGCGGAACTCCTGCCTGAAGGCAAATTGGATGAAGCATGGGCCGCCCAGGAAGAAGCAGTTGAACATGCGGTTCGGGATATTGTTTTTGTTGCGGAAGGGATGAATGCAGTCGGCGCCGACGGAATCAACTTCGACACCAGCGGCGCTTCCGGGGACGCCGATTTCCTGGCGGCATTGAAGGCTGCCGCCGTCATCAAAGAACGCTTCCCCCGCCTCGGCATCCAAATCGGAATGGCAGGAGAATTTGTTCTCGGCATGCATGGAAAACTGACTTTCGCCGGTGAACGCTTAGCCGGTCTTTATCCGCATAAAACAAGTAAAGTCTGCGAAAAAAGCCGGCGCCAGTATTTTTGGCGCGGTTGTCAATACCAATACGGGGAAAAGCCTGCCTTGGAATCTGGCGCGGGTCTGCACCTTCATAAAAGCCTGTACAGATGCTGCGGATATTCCTGTCCATGCCAATGTAGGAATGGGGGTCTGCGGCATCCCCATGAGCAATAACCCCACCATCGATGCAGTAAGCCGCATTGACAAAGCGCTGGTAGAAATTGCCAATGTGGATGGCTTGTAGATTGGCGTGGGCGATCCTGTAGGACTGGAATGCGCCCATGAACTCTCTGTTGGGATGTGCGGAATTCGTACTGCCGGAGATATGGTATTACGGGTACAGCTGGCAAAGGGTTTAAAAATCAACCCCGCAAAGGCCTATGTTGCAGAAAAACTGGGGGTAAAAATTGAAGATTTGAGTGATAGCATCATCATGTGCGAGGTACGGGAGAACCTCGGCCTCGGTTTGATGCAGCCGACGGACGGCATGGCCATCAATATGGAGGCAAAGATCAATATGGCGAGGGTTTTAGAACTCCCCATAAATTCAGTTGACCGCTTCTTTGAAAGAACCGGTCAATAAAACCATCCATATTAAATCATAAATAGCTTTGGGGTACCTTCTTATGATCCCCTATCCTTCCTTCTCGGATGGGGGATCAGCCCTTTTTTGGACAGGAGCATCACATTCCCAAGAAAAGCAAAACCATGAGAACTGCGGCAATCCCAAAGCAATAAACGGCGTAACCGGTGAGCTTATGCAGCGCCAGTTTCTTGAAGAAGAAAACAGCAAAAGTAGCGGCAACAAATGCGGCAATCCCACCGGCAATCTCCTCCACCGAAAGGCTGATCACACTGTCTTGCCGATAGACCACAAAAAGCCGACCCAATAAGATCATCAGATTGATGGGTAAAGAAACGAGAAAGGCAAATTTCACCGCTTCCTCTCTTTTGAAGCCCCAAACCAAAGCCGCAAATAACACAAGCCCCAAGTGGGACAGACCGGGCAAAATGGCGAGTAATTGCACGAGACTGATAAAAATCGCGCCCCAATATGTCAACTCCCCTGTTTCTTTCCGCTTCTGGAATCCGTCGGCAACGATCAATAAGACGCCGTTCCCTACAAGCAAAAGCGGAACAAGCCAGATGACATTGTTATAATACTGGGGAAAGTTATACGCTTCTATGAGCAATAGAGCCAAAAACGGAACCGCAACGATGGCATAATAGGAAAAATGTACCCAATTAGGATGACGCAAACTTTGCCATATTTCTTTGGCAAAACCGATACATACCGCCAAAACCAACGCAGCTTGCAGGATAAAACCCAATCCTAAGGGAGACGAAAACCCAAAAAAGTAGTTCACCATCGCCAAATGGCCGTCGGCAGAGATCGGCCACATCGCAGATATGCCTTGAAGAATACCGGTTATAATTGATTCCAACAAGGTCAAATTAAACGCCTCCTCAAATTGTAATTCCTTTCACCAATCTGGCGATATTGGCCGCATGGTCCCCACTTCGCTCCAAATTACTGTTGACATCCAAAAATACGATCCCGGGATACGGGCGGCAGAGACCGTCGCTCAAACGGGCGATATGGCGGATACGGAATACCTGCTCCATATTGTCAATGGCCTCTTCATTTTTAAGGATTCCTTCTACCAATTCGGTATCACGGCTGGCAAGGGCATGCAACGACATCTTCAAAGTATCGCCTACCAGCGACGACATTTCCCGGAGATCCGCAATCGCCTGTCCGGAAAAACACTCGTCATTTTGCGCCAGAACCATGGTCATCTCCGCAATATTCTCCGCATGGTCACCGACACGCTCAATATCATTGACTACATTATGTAAAAGGATGTATTCTTCCGACAGTTCCTCCGTCAGCTGATGACGGCTGATCTTCGCCAAATACTCCGTGATCTCCTTGGTTAAATCATCGATCACCTTTTCATAGCGGAATACCTCCGCCGCACCCTTGGTATCCCTATTGATCAGGTGCTCAATCGCCAGGTTATAAGTCTCCATGGCGATATCCCCCATATGGAGAATCTCCTGCGCTGCCAGATTAATGGCCGCACTGGGCGTTTTCAACATGCGCTCATCCAAAAACAGCGGAACCGTTGAGAGAATACGATCTTCACCCGGCATAATCCGCGTAACCAACTTTGCCAAAAGTCGAATAAAAGGTAAGAAAATGATCATATTCATGATATTGAAAACCGTGTGGGCATTGGCAATCAACTGCGGCATATGATCACTGGGGGTTATATACAAAATCAGCTTCTCAAATAGGGGGAGCATAGCCAAACAAAGGATCGCCCCCAAAACATTAAAGATCAAATGGGCAAGCGCCGAGCGCTTGGCCGCATAATTAGTGCCGATACTGGCAATGATCGTCGTCACACAGGTGCCGATATTCAAGCCCAAAATCACGGCAATAGCCGTATCCAAAGGGATCAATTCATTAAAGGATAGGGCGATCAAAATCCCCATCGCCGCGCTGCTGCTTTGGATAATCACCGTCATCAAAGCGCCGATCAGCACGCCGACAATTGCAATATTACCGTAGGAAATGATGAAATCCTGAAACGCAGGCATATCCCGCAAGGGTTCCATCGCGTCGGACATCAAATAAAGCCCCATCAAAAGCACACCGAAGCCAAACAGGAATTGGCCCAGGTACTTAATCGAAGGCTTTTTCACAAGAAAACTGATGAAGAAACCGACGGCAATCAAAGGCATAAAAAAATCCGTCAGTTTGAATGCGATCAGCTGGGCAGTAATCGTTGTCCCGATATTGGCTCCCATAATCACACCGATTGCCTGGGTCAGGTTCATCAAACCGGCATTAACAAAGCTAATGACCATGACCGTTGTAGCGCTGCTGCTTTGGATAATAAAAGTAATCAGCGTCCCGACCAGAATACCAAAGATCGGGATCCCCGTAACCCGTTTTAAAATGGTCTGCATTCGAGAGCCTGCAACATTTTGCAGACCTTCGCTCATCGACCGCATCCCAAATAAAAACAACGCCAAACCGCCAAAAAGGCCTAAAAACATCGTCATCGTATCTCTCCCTCACCAAAGAAAAGTATAGCATAGGGAGAGGCGCATTTCCACCTCTTTTCTTTTTCTCCGCCAATATTTTACATCGATCCCCTCCAAAATACCATGCTTGCCCTCAAGCACAATCGTTTTCAGCGTACTTTTCTCAGTTAAAAAGGCCCGTTGATCACCGTACCTGGCTGAAAACGGGGGTCCATAAAATCCCGTGGATTGCTGCTGATGACCCGCATAATACACATTTTCCCTTCCGGCAAAGGCGATACGAGAAGGCGGCGGCCGCGATACACCACTTCCTTCTCCCGCTTAACTTCCTCCAAGCCGGAAAAGACAAGTTCTTCCGGTATGACCGTCCAGATCAGCATGGCATGGGCTCCTTCCCCGTTTCCTTCTCATTTTCCGTAGCATCAATGAGTTCTCTTAGTTTCCTCATGGCGTCGCCGATGCCGCCGACGGCGTCGATCAAACCACAGTTGACGGCGTCTTTACCGACAATTATGGTGCCGATATCCTGCGCCAACTCCCCCGTGCGCATCATGTAATCCCGCAAAGTTTCTTCATTGATCCGGGAATTGGCAACAATAAAATTTATCACCCGATCTTGCATTTTTTGAAAATAATTAAAACTTTGCTGCACACCGATGACCAATCCGGTCAGGCGGATGGGATGCAATGTCATCGTCGCCGTGGGGGCGATAAAGGAAAAATTGGTAGATACCGCAACCGGTACGCCGATGCTATGCCCGCACCCAAAACCAGGGAAACGGTTGGCTTGGAACAAGTGCCCACCATCTCGGCAATCGCCAATCCCGCCTCAACGTCTCCGCCCACGGTATTTAAGATCAAAAGCACGCCTTTGATCTCCGGCGCCTGTTCGACTGCAACCAATTGGGGAATAATATGTTCATAACGGGTCGTTTTGTTTTGCGGCGGCATGATCAAATGTCCTTCGATCTGACCAATGACATTGATCACATGAATATCACTTTTTATTTCCGGCAGACTCATTTGCCCGGTCTCGAGCAAAGTCGAAAGCGGCTCCTGTTTTTCCGGCTCTTTTTCGGTCGCAGGTTCATCCTGATTCAAGAGGGTTTTCCACATTATTGTTCGATTCCTTTCTTTTTTTTTTAGTATCCCGAAAGAAAGGGAAAAAATACGCCTCTTTCATATGCAGCGGCAGATAAAAAACAAGACAGTAAGGCAAGAGGCTGCCAAGAAAGAGCTTAGAGCACGACGCAGGAAAACCGCAGGACGCGATGTGTACAGTGACGTACATAAGCGGTCTGCGGTTTTACTGGAAACGAGCTATAAGCCTTTTATTGACAGTCTCAAGCCTCGGAGAAACTCCGAGGCTTGTTATATGATCCTTATTTTTTATCCAACTCAATGATGACCGGAATGATCATCGGTTTCCTCTTCACCTGTTCATGGAAAAGGCGGCCAACCGCGTCTTTCACATCCTGCTTCGCTGCGGAAAAGTCCCGAATCCGCTTGCCTTCATATTTTGCCATAGCAGCGATAATCCGTTGTTTCCCTTCCTCCAAGAGAGGCTCGGCTTCTTTGATATAGATGAAGCCACGGCTCACCATTTCCGGACTGGCAACGACATTTCCGCAACGGTCCACCGTGACAACGACGACCATAATTCCGTCTCTTGCCAATTGCCGGCGATCCCGTAAAACGATATTGCCAACGTCTTCAACGCCCATACCGTCGATCATGATCTTGCCGGAAGCAACTTTGCCTTTGATGCCATCCTTCTTTCCACCCAGCTCCAGGACTTGTCCATTTTCCATCACAAAGATATTTTCTGATAGGATTCCCATTTCCCGGGCCAGGTTTGCATGCTTATAAAGCATACGGATTTCGCCGTGAACCGGCATAAAATACTTCGGACGCACCATCGCCAGCATCATTTTCAATTCCTCCTGGCTGGCGTGGCCGGAAACATGGATCCCCGCGGCCCGTTCATAAATCACATCGGCCCCCAATTTATAAAGGAGGTCGATATTTCGGGCGACCGAAGTCTCATTCCCCGGAATCGGCACGGCGGAAATAATGATCGTGTCTCCCTGTAGGATCTTGATCTGTTTATGCTCGCCGTTGGCAATCCTGGTTAAGCTTGACATCGGCTCTCCCTGCGAACCGGTTGCCAAGATCGTTACCTTATTCAAAGGCAGGGTATCAATAGCGTCGCTTTCGATCAGAACATTGCGGGGCAACTTCAAATACCCCTGTTCTCTTGCGATATTCATCACATTGACCATGCTGCGGCCAATGATCGCAACCTTACGGTTGTATTTGGCAGCAGAATTGATCGCCTGCTGCAAACGGTGGATATTGGTCGCAAAGGACGCGATGATGATACGGCCTTTCGCATTACGAAAAGCATCGTCAAAAGTGGGACCCACCGACTTTTCAGACATGGTGTAGCCGGGTTTTTCCACATTGGTACTATCCGAAAGCATCAAAAGGACACCTTCTTCCCCTAATGTGGTGAGACGGTTAAAATCCGTCAACTGCCCGTCCACCGGGGTCATGTCGATTTTAAAGTCCCCCGTGTGCAAAATGATGCCGGCAGGGGTGTGCACCGCGATGGCCACGGCATCGGCAATGCTGTGGTTTACGCGCATAAATTCCACTTTAAAAGGACTCAACTGCAAAACATCTTTGGGGTTGACAATGTTTAAATTGGCCTTAACCTTCGCTTCCTTCAACTTGTTTTGCACCAATGCCAGGGTCAGCTTGGTGCCGTAAACGGGAACATCGATGTCCCGCAAAACATAGGGCAAAGCGCCAATATGGTCTTCATGCCCATGGGTCAAAACAATTGCTTTGATTTTTTTCCTATTTTCCAGCAGAAAGGAATAGTCGGGAATCACCGTATCGATCCCAACATATCTTCCTCGGGAAACATCATGCCGCCAGTCAATCACGATGATGCTGTTACCACAGCGGATCGCCGTCATATTCTTGCCGATCTCTCCCAAACCGCCTAGAGGAATGATTGCTACTTTACTTTCTTTTGGGCTCAAAATTACACCTTCCTAATTCCATTACCCCAGCAGACCATTCTCAATCAAAAGATTTTTTATCACCTCGGCTTCTTTCGGCGAGGGTTCACATACGGGCAGCCTAAAGCCGCCCACTTCATGCCCAAGAAGATTGAGCGCAGTTTTCACGGGGATAGGATTAGCGACACAGAACAAGCCCTTGAAAATGGGATACAATTTAAGATGTAACGCCAAAGCTTCTTCCACTCTGCCACTAATATAGGCTTCAATCATCTGCTGGATCCCTTTCCCAACCAAATGAGAAGCCACACTTACTACACCGACGCCGCCCATAGCGATAGTTGCAAGTGTCATATAATCGTCCCCGGAATAGATACTGAAATCTGCGGGTAATTTCTTTTTCATTTCCGATATTTGGTCTACATTCCCAGTAGACTCTTTTAAGGCTACGATGTTTGGAGACTCAGCTATACGCGCCAATGTATCCGGCAGCAGGTTGATACCGGTTCTGCCCGGAATATTATAGACGATGATCGGGGATTCCGCCGCTTCGGCGATCGTCTTAAAATGACGATAGATCCCTTCCTGGGTGGGCTTATTGTAATAAGGTACGACAGAAAGATAGCCATCAAGACCAAGTTTATTATAGTCTTTGATGTGTTTGACGATCTCACTCGTACAATTACTGCCTGCGCCGCCGATGACAGCGCCCTTATCTCCCACCGCTTCTTTCACCGCCTGAAAAAGGCTATAAGTCTCATCATAAGTCAGGGAAGGGCTCTCTCCGGTAGTACCGGAAAGTATCAAGGCATCGGAACCATTGTCCAACAAATGCAAAGCCAACTCCTGCGCCTTATCATAATTCACCTTTCCGTCATTGGTAAAAGGGGTGACCATGGCCGTTATTACTCTCCCAAAACGCATTTAAACACCTCTTTCGTTTTTTTAACTCAACCCTAAAGCGCCCTACTATTGTTTTGGCGCTTTATCCATTAACCGACTAATCCCATTTTGATTAACATTTCCGCAATCTGGATGCCATTGGTTGCGGCACCTTTACGCAGCTGATCCGCCACTACCCATAAGGTAAGCCCATTGGGGGAAGAAATATCCTTCCTGATCCGCCCGACATAAACTTCATTGGTGCCTGAAGCCATAAGGGGCATCGGATATTTTTTCTCCTCCGGCGCATCGATCACAACAACACCTTCCGCTTTTGAAAGGATCTCTCTCGCTTCTTCCGGAGAAAGGGGCTCTTCCGTCTCGATGGTAATGGATTCGGAATGGCTGCGGATCACGGGTACACGCACCGTAGTCGCATTGATGGCAATGGTATCGTCATGAAACATTTTCCGCGTTTCATTGACCATTTTCATCTCTTCTTTTGTATAGCCGTCATCCGTAAAAACATCTATATGAGGAATGAGATTGAAAGCGATGGGATACGGAAAAACCTCGGTTTTCCACTGGGCGGCGTCGGTTTTTCCGTTCCCAAAGTCTCGCACTTGTTCCTCCAACTCATCAATGGCTTCTTTTCCCGCACCGGAAACTGCCTGATAGGTAGAAACAATGATTCGTTTGATCTTGGCCCTGTCATGCAAGGGCTTCAATGCTACCACCATTTGAATGGTGGAGCAATTCGGATTAGCGATTAAACCTTTATGCCATTTCAGATCCTCGGGATTAACCTCCGGCACCACCAAAGGCACCTCCGGATCCATGCGAAAAGCACTACTGTTATCCACGACGATGGCGCCGGCTTTCACTGCATCCCGGGCGAATTCTTTACTTTGAGATCCACCCGCAAAAAGCACGATCTCCACATCATCAAAGGAATCTTTTGTGCATTCTTCCACCATGATTTCCTTGCCCTTAAAGAGAAGGGTTTTTCCATGGGATCTCGCACTGGCCAAAAGTTTTAACTTGCCAACAGGAAAATCTCTTTCCTCCAAACCAATCATCAGTTCTTTCCCTACAGCGCCGGTAGCGCCGACGATTGCCACTGAATATGTTTTCATTAGTAGAATACCACCTTTATCAATATCTTATTTATTATATAACAAAATAGCTCAATATTCAATCAAAATTGGTTGTATTTGTGTTTTATTTAGGGCTTCATAGATGGTATCACCCAACAGATCCACTTTCGCAACGAGAGAATTCTGTTTTCCCTTCGGGTCATCCTGACCAAAAGGTACCCAATAGATATTCTTGCTATTGAGCAAAAGACCAAGGTTTTTGGCATTTAAACCCAAACCGTCATTGGTCGAAATGGCAATCACAACAGGCCGGTCATTACGCAAATGTGCCTTTGCCGCCATCAAAACAGGACTGTCTACGATCCCATTGGCCAATTTTGCCAAGGTATTGCCGCTACAAGGGGCAATCACCATAATGTCCAATAGGCGTTTGGGTCCAATGGGCTCCGCTTCTTTAATCGTTTCGATCACGGTCCGCCCGGAAAGCCCGACCGCCAGATTTTTCCATTTCACGGGGTCGCCGAATCGGTTGACCGACCGACTCACCGAGGGAGAAAAAATCGGGACAAGCTCCGCACCCTCTTCTTCCCTCAGCGATTTTACAGCCTCAAAAACCCGATCCAAGGTGCAATGGGAGCCGGTAACGCCCCAACCGACTTTGATACCCTGCAAACGCATGTGCTCACCTCCAAATGTCTGAAACGCCGCTTGCACTCTCCCTCTCATGGCAAATATGCTTCAATCAACGCAGGATAAACTTCCGCCAATATTCTCCCGGCAGTAACGGGAGAATGCTTCCCCGGCAAACCCAAGGCGTGCATTACCGTCAACCCCAAGTCAGAAGCGGCAGCAAAATCAAAACCACCCGGTTTAGAAGCCAAATCAATCAGAAGACTATCCTTCCTTACCTGCATCAGATTTTCTTTTTTCAATACAAGGGCCGGTACCGTATTATAAACGATATCGGCGTTTTGCAAGACCTTATTCATCTCTTCAAAAGGGAAGGCTTTGATCCCCAAGGCCCATGCTTTCATCCTTTCAGCCGCATTGCGCGATAAGATATTCACATTGGCTCCCAATGCCTTTAATGTATTGGACAAGGCCTCTCCGACCCGTCCGTAACCGACGACGAGACACTGTGCGCCATGGATGGTAATCGGCAATCGATCCATGGCAATGGCGATTGCCGCCTCTGCCGTCGGAACTGCATTGGGGATAGCGATTTCATCCCGGTTCGCCACCGGTACGATCGCCAGCCGCAATTCTCTCCCCAAATTTCTCAAATACTGAGATGCAACCCCGGTGAAAACCGGCGTGCCCTCCTTCAAACAACCCATCTCCTCTTTGGTGAGCACTACCTCTTTCGGATAGGTCTTTGCATATAATAAGCCATGCTCATCGATGCCCGCGACAGGGAGCAGTACCGCATCTGCCGCTTCTAAAGCATCCCGCAATGAAGCGCATTTTAGATATTTTCCTGTCAAGATCGGCGAATCCAAAGCAAACAACCGCAAATCATAACCGGCTTTTTCTAAGCCGTTCGCCAATACGGCTTCTCTCTCATCGCCGCCCAATACTGCCAGGATGGCTTTTCTCTCTTCCCCCATCCCAGTTCCTCCCTCCTTTTTTCTCCTAAATCACAATATGGGATGTTGCCCCCTTTGGTGCTTGTCAATTTGGAGACAAAACACATCCGCATGCATTGAATTCGCTGGGAAAGGGCCAAATCCTTTACCAAAAAATATTGGACCCGCCGTCTTTCACCCGGCGTCGCCGGAAAACAAAGTACCGCCAATACTTCAACTTGAACAAAAAAAATAGAAAAAGGGTTCGATCCCGTAAAGTACGAAATCTGAACCCAAAATGTTGTATATAGATATAAATCCGTTATTTGATCCGGATCAAACCATCAGTTCCCCATTTTTTTTCGATATTTGCGCAATAACCAAAAGACAATGAGGCCAACAAAGAGCAGGAAGAGCAATCCTTCCACAAGGCCGATACTTCCTGCTAATGTGATGAAGCCAACGGAAGCCAAGGTTACGATCGTAGCGGATATGAGGACGCCCCCCGCTAAAGCGAGAAAAGAATACAGCGGATTGATCCCCATCAGATAGCTGATCAAAGAACCGGTCCATACGCCGGTGATCGGCAAGGGAATACCGACAAAGAACATTAACCCCAGGGCGCCGTATTTCTCCATCGTTTTCCCCTTTTTTCTGGCCCGATCCACATAACGCTCCAAAAAACCGCGGAAAAACGGTATTTTATAGAGGAGGCGGTAAATGAAGGGCCAAAAAAGAATGATAAAAGGAATCGGCAAGAGATTCCCCAAAACGCCGAAAATAAAGGCACACAAAGGCGAAAGCCCATAGGCAATCCCAAAAGGAATCGCAGCCCTTAATTCCGTGATCGGAATCGCCGATGAAAAAAATACAACCCATTGCAAAGGCAAGCTTTGTAATGAAGCAAAGATCTGTTCGGACATTTCTCCTCCCACATTGATCAGAATCATGTTTCACGGCACATCATTGCGGTCAAAATCACAAGAAATTCAGAGAGCCCCTTTTTATTTTAAAAGGGGCTCCAGATTGTCGACAAAGTCGGCAAGATGGGAGACTGGAGACAAGGCCTAGAGCCAGGAAAAACAAAGACCCTGGACGCGTCGCGTATTGAGACATACGGAAGCGGTCAGGGGCTTTGGTTTGACACCGCTATCGGCTTCGTCTGCAGTCTCAAGCCCCTTTTATTTTAAAAGGGGCTCTTTGTCTTATACACTCTACTATATTTCAGCTTTGGGGCTTTTATTCCCCTGCTTCAGAACTGTCTTCCGTATCAGCCGCAGAAGTTTGCTCTTGCATATTCATGATAAGACTGATCTGCGCATTCGTAATATAGGAGTTTACGGAAGTAAGATAATCTTCCTCTTCTTCCGGGACATCCTCGGCAAGAGCCGTCAATTCCTGGATCAAAGCATCCTCTTCTTCCGCCGCCAGCATCTGCGTAGAAAACGACTCCAAGACATCGGCGTTATACTTTAGGGGTTCAAGACTGTTTTGGAAAACCGCACAGGCATTGTCCGGATCGTCCAAAGCGACATAACCGGCAATCCAATGCTTGTAAAGTTCAACCCACTCCGTTTCCGAAGTTTCACTGGTATAGAGCGTGGCCGCCTGCTCAAAACCGGAGATCGCAGATGCGAAGGAGGCTGTCGCCGCTTCATCATCAATCAACAAATATTGATAGGAGCCGAGCACATAATAATTTTGCCCCAACTCATAAGCAAGCGTTCCGTCTTCCGGATTCTCTGCCATTTCATCTTCTATTGCTTTGATCGTGTCTTTCAGGTTCGCGACCGTGCGATCCAGGTCTACTCCGCTTGTGCTTGCGCTTGTACCGCTATAGGAGGAGCCCCATAAAGCATAACTTCCCATGAGACCGATAATAATCAACAAAACACCGATGAGCATCGGGATCTTCCATTTTTTCCTCACATGGCGCAGATTTTCAATAAACATCATTTACCTCCAATATCTTATGAAAAAAGAGCCATTCTTATGATATGCGAAATCGTCTCTTCTGTCAACAAAATGAATTTTACTATTTTTATCAACGCAATGGCAAAAATCTACGCTTATTTGGGGAGCTGACCGGGAGGTGGGATCTCAATACCCATTTTCCTGCAAACATCATTTTTGAAACCGAAACCCAAGGGTTTAAAAACTTCCTTCTTCTCTTTACTGCCGCATTTAGGACACACGGAATCCCATTTTTCCTCATAGACAGTTTTAACTGTAAACTCCTCGTGACATTTTTGGCAAATAAAACTATATTTCGGCATATTACCACTCCTCTTTATATATGTTTTAAAGCTCTGGCCAAATCCTCAAAAGAAGCCGCTTCATACATCGTCGCATATTCTCTGAAAGCTTCCGTCATCGGGTAACGACGCCATTCGTGCTTCGCCATGGGATTGAGCCATATGATCTCTTTAACCTGGCCACGGATGCCTTTCAAAAGCATTGCGGCTTCCTGATACTCTCTGGATTTGGTATCGCTCAAGATGATCAAAACCGTTCTTTTCGTCAAGAGAAAACGGTGGCACTCCAAAAACTCTCTTAAAGCCTGATGTAAATTCGTTCCCTGACCGATCCCTTCCAGGCGACCGAAATCATCAGGATAAAAGTTCCTAAAATTCAGCTTCACCAAATTCTCGGCAAAAGCAAAACCCTGCATATTGGGGAGGATTTCCTTCAAGCCCAACATCATCTGAATTAAAAACCGACTGTATTTCAACATTGAACCGGATATATCGGTGATTAGAACGATATTCGGTTTTTGCTCGATGCGCGATATTTCACTTGCATCAAAACACCGCCGTAACGCAAACCCTGCCGCATGGAGTGGCGGATATCCACCGCCTTCACCTTGCTGCTTTTCTTATAACGGCGGCCGATCCGCGTTGCCAAACGGCGGGCTAAGCCGCGAATCAAAACGGTGGCTTCCCGTAGCTCATCGTCTTTAATTTCAACCATGTCTTTAAAGATGATCTCTTGGCTTTCCTTGTTCCTCGCCATATTGTATAAGATCGCATCCCATTCCTCGTTCCCCGTGGTCTCGATCGGGATGATATCTTGGGCGTTCATCCTGGAACGATGATAGTCCAAAGCACCGCGAATGGCCCGTTCCAACATGGGCCAGTGCCGCTCTTCCACATTGATCCCCTCATTGGTTTTGATGATAAATTCCCGAATGCTTTTTCGCGCTTCATCGGGGAGAAAGCATACAGATCAATATCGTCCTGGGTCAATTCCAAAGGGTTGTCGCGAAAGGCAAGGTCTTCCTTTAAAGCGTTAACCTCTTCTTTCCTCTCCGTATAGGTATCCATTTGCTCGCTGCGGCAAGCATCATCCACAAAATAGGACGCAAAGGCTTGCCGGAATTTTTGCACATCAACGCTGTTTTTCACCAACAGGCAAGAGCGCCATTCAGATTGCCGCTTTTTCAAGTTCTATATAGGGAAGCGCCCTTAAAGCGTCCAAAATTTCCGACGTGACCACCTTCACGGCGCTCCGCAAAATGTGGGCAAAATTCACGATATGGTTTTCCAGATAATTTTCCATAAAGACCTCAAGAATGATGATGGGGATGGAATGATGACCGCAACTGCAGACAGCCCCAGGTTTTTCTTCGCCCGTCATCGCCTGGAGCATGCGTTTCGCCCCGCCTTTTTCCTCAAATTCCAGATAATCATCCTCATCTTTCAAAAGCACATTGATCGTCTGTTCCACCAACTGTTCCGTAAAACGATCGGCATTGAAACAAAGGAGACTATTGGCCCAATCCAAGCTTTCCGCAATGGAGGGGTTCTTTCTCAAGACCAAATCACGGCGAAGGTAGGCAACGCCTTTAGCAAGCTGCCAAGTCAATTCAGTACCCAATTGCGGCACTTTCGCTTGACAATGTCAACTTCTTTTTCCACAGACGGAAAATCGATATAAAGATAGATAGAGCGGCGTTTCATCCCATCGGACAATTCCCGTTCTCCGTTGCTTGTCAAGATCACCATCGGAATTTGCTTGGCCTTTACCGTGCCCCATTCCGGAACGGAAACCTGAAAATCCGAAAGCACCTCAAACAAAAAGGCTTCAAATTCCGCATCGGTCTTATCGATCTCATCAATCAAGAGAACCGCCTTTTCTTCACTCTGCAAAGCTTTCAAAATCGGGCGTTCCAAAAGGTATTCACTGGAGAAGATATTCTTCTCTTCCCCGGTTTCTTTCCCTTGCTGGATATGGAGAAGCTGTTTTTGATAATTCCATTCGTAGAGCGCCTTATTTTCATCAAGGCCTTCATAGCATTGGAGGCGAATCAGTTCGCAGTCAAATATTTTGGCCAGAACTTTCGCAATCTCAGTTTTCCCTACGCCGGCAGCGCCGGTAATCAAAAGGGGTTTCTCCAATTTCAGCGATAGAAAAAGGGGAACGACGATCTCGTCCCCGGCGATATAGCCTTCTTTGGCCATCGCTTCTTTTAAATTCTCTATAGTCAGTTCCATATGCTCTCCTTAATTATAAAGGATATTATCCGGCTGAACCTCCGGCTCAGCGACAATTTCCAGACCATCCATCAAAATGTTCTGAATATCCTGCATAAGACGGGTGAAATTATATTCCGCCGTTAAATAGTCATTGATCTGAGGATCATTGGCCATGATTTCATAGAGTGCTTCCACTTCCGTTTCGTTTTCGGTAACGTCCTCTCCGGCAATATGAGCCAACTGCATTTCAAATTGGCGTTGCCGATATTCTTTCAATACTTCCATCGTTTGCAAACGCCCAAGGATACTGGCCCTGGTCTCTTGATAGTTTTTATATTCCGCGCTCTCTTTTATAAACTTCGCAAGTTCTGCAGCTTTATCATAAATATCCATTTCAAACCCTCCTTTGCACAAGGATCACTACTCACATCGTTTTATTTCTATATCCGTAAACAAATACCTGCCGCAGCAAAAAAATGACAAAAAATTTCCATAAATATGTCTCTTTTTTTATAATGGACAAAAAGCGGGGCCTTCATCCCTCTTCACCTCTCATCCAGGAAAAAAGGCAAAACAAACCCGGCTGCGAGAATCACAGCCGGAAGCAAAATCTATATAAAAAATCCTTTATCGCCGCTTATTCTCCGGCTGCCGTAAGATCAAGGCCCTGGAACCCTTCGCTGCTTGGAATATAAAGGAAAAGGCTGTTGGTCAGATCAATCGCAACACTCAAACGATCATATTGAATATCCACCAAAGCGCCGCAGGTATTATTATCCTTATCATAATAGACAGCGTCATATTCTCCCGTTATATCTCGATACATCGCCGGATACCAGATCAAATAGATGATCCCGGTGGGAGAAGCAATCTCCTTCGTTTCCACGGCTTCATTTTCATTCGCCCAGGAAGAAAGCGGCGCAATCGTCACAGAGGTAATGCTGCTACCGGCGATTTTATAAACATAAATATGGTTTTGGGATGCCCGCATCCCTTCCATCTCCGCCAGCATCTCATCAATATTCGCCGCCGGGGTTTCGATGGCTTCCGCATAATCGGTGTCAAATTGCGTAATACGGCCATAGGTAAGGGTATCATCAATCGCTGCTTCCGTCATAGTAAAATCATCGTTGACTTTGAAATCGCTTTTACCGATCTTTAAAAATCCCGCCGACCCGTCAGCCAAGAGTCCCACGCCGAAATTACCACTTTTCTCCAGGGATTCCACCGTCATTTCCCCGCTCAAGTAGCCGACCTCTAAAGCACGATCATTGGAAATGCAAAAAATACTGTCTTCACCTGTGATTTGCTGGATGTCACCCAGCTCCATATACGTCTTTATTCCCAGGACTAGTACGCCCACAAATAACCACACAATAATAAATGTCCTCCACCCTTTGCTCAAGCCTTTCTTCGCCATTGGGCACCTCGCCATCTCTAATATTTCAATTATCCGCAAAATTCCCATTTGTCAACCGTTTTCAGCAAATATGTAGCTTGGATCAAATCGGATTTTCCTGCTCTTTTGTTACTGTTTTCTTGGTCAAAGTGCACCCTTTTCAGCGAAAAAATGGAACCGTCGATAGAAAAGAAACCCCTGCCGCACACTGCTTTCCCATTCTATGGTCGCATTTTCTATGATATAATGGGAACATTGATCTTTGAGGAGAATGCCATGACAAACGAACAACACAATACAGCAAGGTCAGCGGCAATCATCACGATCTCTATGATTCTTGCCAGAATCTTGGGCTTTGTCAGGGATATCGCCATCTATGCGCAATTTGGGCAGGGACGCTATAGCGACGCCTATCAAGCGGCTTTCAGCATCCCCGATTTCATCTATATGATTTTGGTGGGCGGAGGATTTAGCGCCGCATTTATCCCTGTTTTTAGCCATTATATCGCCAAAAACCAAAAGAAAGAGGCCTGGGAAGTTGCGAGCATCGTTTTAAATGTGATCTTGATTTTTCTTTTGGTCTTGATCGCATTTGCCTATATCTTCGCACCCCAATTATTACATCTCATCGTTAAGGATTTTGATGCGGAAAAGCTCAATCTTACCGTATTTCTCACCCGCATCATGCTTTTGCAGGTCATCTTCATGGCTCTTGCGGGGGTCGCTTCCGGCGTTTTGCAATCGCAGCATATCTTTGGCCCCACCGCTTGGGGCGGCGTCGTCTACAATTTTGCCATCATCGTGATCGGGGTCTGCTTCGGCGGTTTCATTGAAAGCCTTTTTCCAGGTTACGGCATCGCCGCTTTTTCCATCGGCGTTGTGATCGGCGCTCTGGGTAATTTTTTGATTCAATGGTTTTCTCTGCGCAAAGTCGGGATGCACTATGTTCCTTCCTTGAATCTTCGCCACCCCGGTTTTAAGAAAATCGTCATTTTGATGGTTCCTGTTTTGATTGGCCTTTCCGCCAATGAATTAAGCCTCTTTGTCAATCTGCGATTGGCTTCCGGTCTCGACGACGGTCTCTTATCCGCCCTTAGAACAGCGCAACGGTTTATGCAACTGCCGATTTCGATTTTTGCCATCTCAATCGCAATGACACTTTTCCCCGTATTGAATCAGGAAGCAGCACAAAACAAAATGGCAGAATTCAGAAATCACTATGCCACGGGGATGCGCAATATCCTTTTTATTTGTATTCCCTGCTCCGTACTGTTGACCGTTTTGGGCACCCCGGTAATCCGTCTCCTATTTGAAGGCGGGCGGTTCACGCCGACCAATACTACGGCAACCGCTTTCACGCTCAATTTTTATGTCATCGGGATCTTTGCCCAAGGCGGCATCCATCTTACCAGCAGAGCTTTCTATGCTTTACAAAACACCTATACGCCGGTAAAAATGGCGGTGATCGGCATTGGGATCAATATTGCTCTCAGCATTTTGCTTCTCAGCCCTTTGGCCCAAGGCGGCCTCGCTCTCGCCTATTCCATTGCGGGCATTGTCAACCTTGGGCTGCTCTTAATCGCATTAAGGAGGAAAATCGGCCTTCTGAACGGCAGAGCAATCCTATATACTGCCTTGAAAACTCTGGCAATCTCCTTGGCGGCGGGGCTCTTCGCCTGGTTTGCTGCATACGGAAGCGAAATGGTTTTCGGTATCACCGCAAAATGGGCACAAGCCGTCCAGGCCACCATCGGAGGCATCATCGGCCTCATAATTTTCTTTGTTTTAGCAAAACTACTGAAAATGAAGGAGGCGGAAGCGTTTTTTGCCCGGATCAAGCGGCGTTTCTTCCGTTCAACATAAATAACGCCCGCATTCAGCTTGACAAAAAATATACAATATCTTTTTCTTGACATTTCCCTATCTGGTCTTTATAATTATAATGTTCGTGTAAACCGCATCTTATGGGCTTAAAGCGGAGCAATCCCCCCGAAAAGAGCGAGTATTAGCGTGGAGGTGCAAAATGTACGCAATTATTGAAACCGGCGGCAAACAATATAAAGTCGCTGAAGGCGAAAAGCTGAAAGTGGAACTTCTTCCCGTAGAAGAAGGCGCATCCCTGGATTTAGAACAGGTATTGGCTGTACAAACCGATGACGGATTGAAAGCCGGCGCTCCTTATGTGGAAGGCGCAAAGGTCTCTTGCAAAGTCTTGGGCCATGGCAAACACAAAAAACTCATCGTTGTCCACTATAAAGCAAAGAAAAATATCCATACCAAAAACGGTCACCGTCAACCCTATACGGAAATCCAAGTAGAAAAAATCACTTTTTAAGGAGGTGGATTCATAATGGCACACAAAAAGGCAGGCGGTAGTTCAAAGAACGGACGGGACAGTAATCCCCAGATGCTCGGGCTGAAACGGCATGACGGTCAATTCGTCACCGCCGGTAGCATTCTTGTCCGGCAGAGAGGCACAAGATTCCACCCCGGCAATAATGTAGGCTTGGGCAAAGACGATACCCTCTTTGCCACCATTGATGGCTATGTGAGCTTTGAGAAAAAGTCGCATACGAGAAAACAGGTCAGCGTTTACACTGAAAGAAAAGCCATCTAAACTAAAGAGCAAAAGCCGGGGCTATGCCTCGGCTTTTTATCAGTAGGAGGAAATCTTGTTTTACGATCGCGCGAAGATCCACGTAAAAGCGGGAGACGGCGGAATGGCGTCGTTCCTTCCGGCAGGAAAAATATGTGCCGGAGGGCGGACCCAACGGCGGCGACGGCGGCCGGGGCGGCAGCATCTATTTAAAGCCGACCATAATCTCCATACTTTGCTGGATTTTAAAATGAAACAACACTATAAAGCCACCCGTGGCAGCCACGGGCAAGGCGGCAATAGACCGGAGCCGCCGGGGATGATATGGTCCTGAAAGTTCCCTTGGGCACCCTCGTCCGCATCGGAGAGGAAGAGGCATTGCTTGCCGATCTCGTCGAAGACGGGCAAAAAGTGATGCTGGTCAAAGGAGGCCGCGGCGGCAAAGGCAATGTTCGCTTTGCTTCCAACCGCGATAAAGCCCCGACCATCGCCGAAAAAGGAGAACCGGGAGAAGAAGCCTGGATCCGGCTGGAATTGAAAGTTCTTGCCGATGTGGGTCTTCTCGGGATGCCCAATGCTGGGAAATCGACCTTTATTTCCCAAGTCAGCGCGGCAAAACCCAAGATTGCCGATTATCCCTTCACGACGCTGGAACCGAATCTCGGCATCGTCAACCTTGGGGACGGGCAAAGCTTCTGCATTGCCGATGTTCCCGGTCTGATCGAGAATGCCCATGAGGGCGCAGGATTGGGCCACCACTTTTTGCGGCATCTGGAACGCACCCGGGCCATGATCCATCTCCTCGATATGTCCGGCCAGGAGGGACGCGATCCTTTAGAGGATTTTACCACGGTCAATAATGAATTGGAAAAATACAAGGCGGATTTGGCCAAAAAACCCCAGATCATTGCGGCCAACAAAATGGACTTGCCTGAAAGCGAGGAAAACCTTTCCCGCCTAAAGGAAACCTTCGGTAAAGAATATGAGATCTTCCCGATCTCGGCGATCAAAGCGAGAATCTCAAGCCGGTACTTTACCGTATCTATGAAATCCTGCAAACCAATGAGCCTGATGAAGAATTACCGGCAGAAGAAATCAAAGTTACCCGTTTCACCCGGCAACCTTTCAATTCAACGGGATGAAAGAGGATTTTTCCTTGTTGAGGGCGAAGAAGTAAAAAAATGGATCGCCATGACCGATTTCGAAAACGAAGCGGCGGTTCAACGCTTACAAAGGATTTTACAAAGATGGGTCTGGATAACGCATTAAAAGACGCCGGAGCCAGAAGGCGACATTATTGCCGTCTACGGCTTGGAATTTGATTATCAGGAATAGGAGAAAAACCGATGTTAAACAGCAAAGATATACGCTATTCCAAATCTTTGGCTATGACGATCGACCCTATTTTCCAAATCGGCAAAGAAGGAATCAGCGCAAACCTGATCCAACAATTGGACGATGCTTTGGAAGCCAGGGAATTGATCAAGATTACCGTGCTCAGAAATGCTGAGATTACAACAAAACAGGCAGGAGAAGAACTGGCAACTGAATTAAAGGCATCATTGGTGCAGGTCATCGGCAAGAAGATCATCCTGTTCCGCCCTTCAGAAAAAAAGCCCCGTATTCGCTTGCCCTTTGACAAACCTTAATTTAATCATAATATTTCGAACATTAAGAGCCTGACTCTCTATTTAGAGAGTCAGGCTCTCTATTTTGAAAGTCAAGCTCTTTTTTCGCTCCCCTACTTTTGTGAAAAGCCACCCGGCAAAGGATTCGCTTTGACGGGTGGCTCTCTTTACTTTATCTCATCACACATAGAACAATGATTATTGTACGATCACGCCGATCATTCGCTGGAGGATCGTTGCTACTTCCGCTCTGGTCGCTCCGGCTTGCGGATCAATATCATTATGGCCTTTCCCGCTGATGAGACCGGCGCCTACCGCAAAGGACATCGCATCTCTGGCCCAAGTCGAAACCTGCGCGCCGTCAACAAAGCCATCAATATTCCCTCTTACGGAGGTATCATATCCCATCGCATTGCAGTAACGGTAGATGATCACGGCCATTTCTTCCCGGGTGATCCCTTTCATAGGTTCAAATTTTCCGTTGCCGGTACCGTTTACGATGCCGTTCTGCGCGGCCCAATTGACCCCGTCTTCATACCAAATGCCTGCCGGCACATCAATGAAGTCCGATCCTTCTTCAATGGGAGGGCAACCTTCCAACCGATACAATACGGTGGTAAACATTGCCCGATTCATCGCCATGTTGGGGCTGAATTCCGAATCGCTCGTACCGAAGAAAAGTTCATGGGAACGGGCAAAAGCAACGGCATTTCTCGCCCAGTGGGTAGCGCCCACATCATTGAAGTTGGAAGCATTATCGATCACCTTCACCGTTGCCGATCCATCCAGGATTGCGATGAATCCCTCCGCTGTCGGGAAGGACTTTTTGATGATCGTTTCAGACTCGTCTTCCTCAACGACCACCGGAACATAACCGGGATCAAGAGCGAGGTAAAGAGCCACTTTGATACAGCCGACATCTTCAAGAACCGTATCGTCAACTTTAAGTTCGATGGTAATGGTGCCGTCATCATTCTGAATGATGGAAAGGGATAAGGTATCTCCCTCCGTGGCGGCAATGGCTTCCAAAGCCGCTTCGCCCAATATGATATCGCCGATCGGGGTCGCAATCACCAAGACTGCATCACGATCCGCCATTTCCGCAGCGATCTCCCGAAGCATTTCAACCTCTATGCCATCAATTTCCGTCTCAGTTTCAGGAGCAATGATGACTTTGGAGCCGTCTTCCGCATCCAATTCCTCCAAAATCGCTTCCAAATCGGCTTCATTCAGCACGACACTGGCAAAACCGCCGTTTACTTCCGTCTCCGGCACTACCGTCGTCGTATCCCCTTCCGTTTCAATGGTAACCGTGACTTCGCTTTCGATCGTCAAGGTACCGTTTTCCCGAACGACGGTGTAATTATCGGAATCATAACCGGGATCATTGGTGAAGACGATGGGATAATCGCCGTTGACGCTGGAATCGGCCAAAGGCGAACCGGAACCGTCTTGAATTTCCATCGTCAAAGCCGTATCGAAGCTAATGACATCCGCCGCCGCTTCCCCATTGACAAGTCCGACATAATCAACTTCCAAAGTTGGGAATGCCGCATTGGTATAGATGGTTTTATCCATCGGTTTTACGGTAAGACTTTTTTTGCTGATGGTAAAATCAATCGCAGTTTCCCCGACATATTCTTCATTATCCCCAGCGACGGCAACCTTCAAAGTATAGCTGCCGGCGTCTTTCGGAGCGGAAGCAAGGAGCGTTGCTCCTTCATACCAAGTGTAGGTATATTGATCAATCGTAACGGTTTCATCGTTTGCTTCCGCTACCGGGGTACCGGAATAGGCAATCGCAGTACCGTCATAAGTCTTGTCGTCTACCGTAACCCCTCTGATGATTACGCTCGCCCGATCTACGAGGACAAAATTGAGATCCACGGTGATATCCTGGTAATTTTGGGAATGGATATTGATCGTTTGCGTGGCGGTCCCTTCGGTGACTTTGGCGGAAGTGTAATCCAAGTCGCTGCCGTCAACCGCGGGATCGGAATCAAAAATATCGTCGCCGGTCAAAAGATTTAAGGAATAGGTCACCGTACCCATATCCGTTTTATTTAATTCAATCGAATTCAATTCATACTTATAGGATTTCACCAAGTCGCTGATTATTTCAATATCCGCAGGCTCGGTAGCAATCAGGCCCGTGGCCTTATTGATCGTCGCGGTATCGCTGATCGAACCGTCCGCCAAACTGTAATTATTTGCTTTCGCGGTTGCAAGTAACTGCACCGTTCCGGTGACATCCTTGTCAACCCCGGCGGTACTATCGCTGAAACTGGCGGTTACGGAATAATCCACGGCGCCGGTCAGGGTTTCTCCGTTCTGCAAACCGCTGAAGGTCACCGAAGATACCGTTGCCGCATCCGATCCATTATAGGTTTTATCCTCTACCGTTTTCCCTGTAATGGTGAGGGGAGCCGGAGCAATATCCACCGTGATCCCGGTGGGTTGCGTCAGGGAATAATTGTCGACGGCGGTACCGACCAAATCAATCGTACCTACGGTCACAGCTTTATCTTCGCCTGCGGCCGCCGTAGCAACGGTTCCCGTAGCAGGTACGGAGGGAGAAACATCATCCGTTCCCACCACACCGTTCAAAGTTCCGCCGGTGATGGCAACCGTCGTGGATCCATTATAGTTCCGATCCGTCGCGGAAATTCCACTGATCGTGAGGGTGGCAGGGATAATATCTACAGTAATTCCCGTCGGTTGGGTCAAAGTATAATTGGTAGAATCGGTTCCCGACAAAGTGATTTCCCCCAACGTCACTGTTTTACCGGCCCAGGCGTCCGCTGTTGCGACACTTCCCGTTGCAGGCACGACGGGGCTCACCTCATCCTCCCCAAAAATACCATTCAAGGTTCCGCCGGTGATCGCAACCGACGTAAGTCCATTGTATTCCCGATCCGTCGCAGCAACCCCGCTGATCGTGAGAGTGGCGGGATCAATATTCACCGTAAGCCCCGTTGGTTGCGTCAAAGCGTAATTGGCGGCAGCATTACCGTCTAAAGTGATCGTATCCAATGTCACCGCTTTATCTTTTGCGGCTGCCGCTGTTGCCACTTTCCCCGTCGCCGGAACGATCGGGGCAACATCATCTTCATCCACCGCATAAACGCCGTTCAACGTGCCGCCGGTAATGGCTACTGTCGTGGTTCCGTTATAATCCCGATCCGTCGCAGCCACGCCGCTGATCGTGAGGGGTGCTTTCGAGATATCCACCGTAATCCCGGTAGGCTGGGTCAACATATAATTGGTGGCGTCATCTCCGGTCAACGTGATCGCAGCAATGGTTACCGGCTTATCATCGCCGGCGGCTGCCGAAGCAATGGTGCCGGATACAGGAACAACCGGAATCACCTCATCCTCTCCCACAACACCGTTCAAGGTTCCGTTGGAAATCGTCACCGTCGTCGTAGCATTATAGGCACGATTTCCGGCTACCACTCCGCTGATGGTAAGGGGTGCTGGGTCAATATTCACCGTAAGCCCTGTTGGTTGCGTCAAAGTATAATTGGCGGCGTCTGCGCCGGTCAAAGTGATCGTAGAGAGAGTAACCGCTTTATCTTTCGCTGCCGTCGCTGATGCGACCGTAGCGGTTGCGGGAACTTCGGGAGACACTTCATCATCGCCAAAGATCCCGTTTAAGGTTCCGCCGGTGATAGCAACCACAGTGTTTCCGTTATAGTCACGATCCGTCGCAACAACACCGCTAATCGTAAGAGTGGCGGGATCAATGTCCACTTTAAGCCCCAAAGGCTGGGCTAAGGAATAATTTGCCGCGTCATCCCCGGTCAGCGTAATCGTGGCGAGGGTGACCGACTTTTGGTCGCCTACCGTTGCCGAAGCGATACTGCCGGTAGCAGGGACCACAGGAGACACATCATCATCACCGAAGACGCCGTTCAAAGTGCCGCCGGTAATGGCCACCGTCGTGGTTCCGTTATAGGCACGGTTCGTTGCGGCAACACCGCTGATCGAAATGGTAGCTTTTGAGATATCGACGGTGATTCCCGTCGGCTGGGTCAAAGTATAATTGGCGGCGTCGGAGCCACTCAATGTAATCGTATTTATGGTCACCGGTTTATCATCGCCGACGGCTGCCGAAGCGATCGTACCCGATACGGGAACAACCGGGATAACCTCATCGTCACTGACGACGCCGTTCAAGCTTCCGTTAGAAATCGTTACCGTAGTCGTACCATTATAGGCACGATTCCCAGCTACAACCCCGCTGATGGTGAGCGCTTTCGGACTAATGGTGAAAGGAATTTCCGTTGAACCTGAATAGGTCCCGTCATTTTCATCCACTGCGACGATGAGTTTATAACTCCCGGCAATCACGGGGGCGGACTCTAAGGCAACATCATTGGTCACATCATACCAAGAGTAGGTATATTGGCTGATTGTAGCGGGATCTCCGCTCGCGGTTTCGACGGCGCTGGGCGTACCGGTATAGGAAGCCGCGCTACCGTCATAGGTCTTATCGGCAACGGAAACCCCGGAAATCGTTACCGGGATCAGATCCGGCACCGCATAGGTTTCAACATCGGTCACCCCGGGAGTCAGCGATACGCTGGCGATCTGCAATACCCCCGCGGAATCCGTATAGAGAACATATTGTGTGGTGCTGTCACATACCGTTGCAACTCTGGTATGGGAACCAATGGCGGAGGGCAATGTGAGAGACTCCTTAAAATTCTCATTCTGATACAAGAGCAAGGTACTGCTGGCGATCCCGGCATAAGAGATGCCACTGGTATTCACACAAAGATCGGCTCCGGTGGCGGCAAAGCATTTGTTGCGGTTGCAATTTCCGAAGTACCGAGGGTTATATAAAGGTTGCCATCTTTTTTAAATAAGGAATACACATTGGTGCCGTCACTATCGACATCAAAGAGTCCAAAGCCGCGGCTATTGTTGGTTGAACTGCTATTAATTTCCTTTCCCAAATCATTTGACGGTGTTGCCGGTGTAGTTAAGATATTGTAGGTATACGTATGATACTGCCCGGCATACCATTTGTCAAGACTATATTGGAGGAGACCGATCCAATAGTCCCCATTGGCATAGGTGATTTTTGCGGGTTCAATCGCCAAATTCCGCCAGCCGTCGGGAGACCAGAACGAACCATGGCTATAGCTGCGAACAATTTTTTCGAAGGTACCGGAGGCATTGGTAGCATACATGAGATCCGGTTTATCATAGGAACTGTAATCATTACCGCCGGTATATCCCCCCCTGGCATCAAAATAGGTCAGGTGGACATAGCCGCTGCTGTCGACCACGATATCCGGCGTGGTAAGCGGGCCGTCAACATCATTAAAAGCGACAGAATCGATGATTTCCGGCGTAGACCAGCCGCTTTCCGTATCATAATAAAGATAACCCAAATTGTCATCCGTTGTGATATAGGCGATATGGGGAACATCGGAACGATCCAAATAAAGGGCGCAATCCTTCCCAGCGACCACTTCTTCTTTGCTCCAACGATCCGTTGCGGGGTCATAGTTCCCATAAAAAACCGTCCCATCGCTGATATAGAGAACCGCGATGGTCCCGTCGGACAAAACGGCGGCGTCATAGATATTTTTCACCTCTCCCGCCGCATTGACCTGGGTAGATACCCCTGCAAATAAGGAAAAAACCATAGCAAAAATCAAAAATAAGGAAATGACTCTCTTTTTCATATTTACCCCTCCTATTAATTTTCTAATTATCTAATATAAGCTCCCTTAGTAATTTACTTTTTCACAGATCAATTCGTTTTCGTTCCTGAAGAATAAGCCTCCTTTTCGCAGCAATATTATTTCATTATCATGATTCTCAAGATAAAATTATCTAATTAACAGTATATCATAAATGAACAAAAATTTGCATTCCCTTGACGATATTTTGTCATTGACCTTTTTGTCATGCAAATGTGATCAAAGTGCATGTATTTCCATGAAAAAATAATATCGACAAAACAGACCAGGATTAATGAAAAAAAAAAGCACCGTTTTTAACGATACTTTCAGATTGCAGAAAATCCTTCGTTTCCCACAAAATAAGAGGCTGCCAAGAAAGGGTTTAGAGCAAGGCGCAGGAAAACCGCAGAACGCGATGTGTACATAGACGTACATGAGCGAGTCTGCGGTTTTACTGGAAACGAGCACTAAGCCCTTTCTTGACAGTCTCAAGCACCGCTTTTAACGGTGCCAGATTGTTGACAAAGTCAACAAGATGGGAGACATAAGACAAAGGCCTAGAGCTAGGAAAAGCAAAGGCCCTGGACGCGCAGTGTATATAGAGATACATTAGCGGTCAGGGGCTTTGGTTTGACAACGCTATCGGCTTTTGTCTGCAGTCTGACACCGCTTTTAACGGTGCTTGATTATTATCTTGAAAAAATTTCCCTGTTTATAACCGGTTTTAATCAACGATGCGCCCAATACAAATTTTCACAACT
>JAXGQI010000021.1:0-27584 GCA_040766525.1 Clostridiales bacterium
GGTGGTGGAGGCTGCGATACCACCGACCATGGTGGTTGATGCGATTGCCGATACGGTCGTATCCGTTCCGGTATTGGCGCAACCGCTGATCGTTACCCCTGCCATCGCACTGTCGGCAGAGTCAACATGCCCCGCGATCCCGCCGGCATAAGCCCGCATGGTGGAAATACCGTTGACGGCGGAGATATTGGCGCTGTTTTCGCAATTTTCAATGGTGACGGCTCGGGAATAGCCATTGACATAACCTGCGATCCCGCCGGCATAAACATATTGATCACCCGTAAGGGGGCTGTCGATGTTTCCAACAGATGCGACGACGTCTCCGGTGTTAACCGATTCGACGATCGTTGAGCCGGACTCGAAGTAGCCTGCGATCCCACCGGCAAAGACGGAAGATTCACTTTGGAGTTCATAGAGATTCCCTGTGTATATGTTTACTTCATTGCGGCAGTTTTCTATCCGGCCTTCGGAGAGACGCGCCGTGATGCCGCCAATTCTGATTTCATGGCTCTCCTGCGGCAAAACTTCGATGTTGCCTTCTCCCGTTACGGTACAGTTGACAAAAGAGAGTCCTGCTGATTTATTTCCGGTGATAGCGGCTATGCCGCCGCTACAGGTTCCTCTGAGCTTTTCCCCGGCATTGATGATGACATCACTATCGAGAATGGGGCAAAAACTCATTCCGGTGATACCGCCAACATTGGCGTCAAATCCGTCCGCAAGGAAGCTGCCCGTATCCAAGGTAACCGTGGAGTTTTCGACAGAACCGACATTAGATTCGCTCTCACTATCATAAAACGGATAGAGGTTACCTACAAGTCCGCCAATTTCGCCGTAATCCGCAACGATATTGACATCCCCCGTATAAACGGCATGGCAGTTATCGATAATTCCTCCGCTTTGTGCCCCGGCGATGGCGCCGTAATAGAGATTCATTGCCGAGGGGAAATCGGCTCCCGTAACGGTAACATTCAGATCCGATACGCCGGCGTTCACCCCAAGAAGAAGAGCAAAGAGACCGCCGTGTATTGTTGTTTGCTCCTCATTGTAGCTTAGATAAAGATTATTGATCGTGTACTCGTCTCCGAGATATTTCCCCGTAAACGGTTCGATAGACCCAGAATGCAGCGGATCGCCGTACCCTCCGATCGGCGTCCAGGTGCCATTGCCATAGGTGGAAAGATCGATATCCGCCGTTTGGAGGTAGTTCAAATCGAGATGATCATTGATATGGGCCAGTTGTTCCGGACTATTGATATGATAATAAAGCGTCCCTTCAATTTCCGTGGCCCCGGTGAAGCCGCCGTATGCTTCTGTGACAGAGCACCCGTCGATGATACATTCGTGAGATATGGAAACATCATCAATATAGATATTATTGTCATTGCCGGACATGCCCAAAAATGCGATGCGGACATCGGATTCACCGGCATAATCAGAAAGGTCGATGGCTACTTTTGCCCATCCTTCTGTTTCGCTGTAGCGATAATACCGGCCCAAGTCTGTATAATGATCTCCTTGGTCGGTAGAGATTTGCACGAAGACGCTGTCGATGGATTCCGGAGCAACGGTATCATGATACATCCAAAATTCCAACCAGTAATCTTCTCCAACGGTAAGATTGTAGCGTTCCGTTTGGAAGAGGCGAGACTGGCCGGCATAGGCCATATCGTTGGAGTTGAACATCAGCACCTGGCTTCCGCTGTAGGGAGTAGCCGTGGGATTCACCAAGGTACTGGTGATGCTCCAACCGGTATCGGTTTGATCCCAGCCGCCGAAAACATCCCCCTCGAAGGTGTCGAGATAAAACTCAATCCCTTTGACACTGACCGTACTTTCCCCGTCGGTATAGACGAGACGGCCGTTTATGCGGGCGCCGTCTTCCATATTCATATCGGTCTCATTGATGCGCACAAAATTTGTAGCGTACATATTGTGGTTTATGGTGATTTCACCGCCCGCCATAACATAGGCCCCATATTTCGAAGGGTCGGTTGTTGTTGTGTTTTGTTTGACAAGGACGGTTGTGCCTTCGCCCCAGGCGTAAAGGCCGTATGGGCTGGTAACGGAACCGTCGATGACGATGTCGGTACCGCCCCAGGCGTAGACACCTTCCCAACGGTCTGCAATAACATCACCCATGACATGGATGCTACCGCCGTTAACACCGCCCTGGACGGTATAGTAATTGCCGTGGACGTCGCCTTGAACGATAATGGAACCGCCGTTGGTAACATAGGCGCATGGGCCATTGGTGGCGGAAATATACCCATCTACAATAGCTTCGGAGCCGCTTTGCTGTACGGTAATACCGTCCAGGCTGATAATATTACCCATGACATGAGCGGTGGCGCCACTGTATAGATTCATGCCGCTGCCCATATAGCTTAAAACGGAAATATCCTCGTTGACTGTAACGGAGCTGTCACTTTCTCCAATGATTCCCATAGCCGTTGAGGCCGGAAATAGAAGTTACGGTTGCGGTACCGCTGTTAAGAGCCCGCACGCCGACATAACCGTCTACAATATTGAGTTCGCCGCCATCGGTATCATCAATGGTGAGTGTGCTGCCGTCCACTTTAAGGGCACCGTCGGAACCGGTTCTTCCGATATCCAGCGTATAGGTAGCTAAATCAAAATGGAGGTCCTTTTCAATGAGGACGATTTCGTTTTGATAGCGAATATCGGCCAAAAGCGTGATGGTGTCTCCATCCTCGGCGTCAGCCAAAGCGTCTTCAAGGAAAAGGTAATTTACACCATCAAGGCTGCAGACCTCTTGTCTGGTTTGAACCGTAGCGCTGCCGTCGGTATAAACATAATAATTGTTGACGATGGAATTGTATTCGCTTGCCGTTTTAACCGTACCGGCGATGCTTAAATAGTTGGGTGCGGTGATATAACCACGGACTGTTACATTTGCGCTGCCCAGAGCTGCAACACCTGTACCTCCCGTGCCCTCTGCGAATACATCTCCGTAAATTGTAGCGGTACCATAGCCGGCAACCCCGAATGCGCCCCCTGTACCATTTGCTGTGACATCACCTAGGATGGTTGCGGAGGAATTTGCGTATCCCAAATCTACGGCTACGCCGTTGGAGGCGGTTGCCGTAGCATTCGTTACTCTTGCCGAACTGCCCTCGCCAATAATGACGCCGGAACTGCTTCCGGTTACATTGAAGGCGCCTTCCCCATTTATAGAGATATCAATCCCGGCAGGAAGCAATAAAGCCGCGCCGGAATCATTGACAACATTGAGCGTATAACCGTTAAGATTGATCCAGGTATCGGCGGTTGGCGATACTTGGCCGATATAATCAATATCAGTCAATAATTTGATTGTATCTTCATCTACCGCTGCGGCTGTAAGGCCCCCATCCAAAGTTTCGTATTGGACGCCGTCGACTTCGCAGACATAGGATATTTCCTTCACCCAGACGGTGCTTTGGGGATTCGCACTGTCCCCATTATTCAAAAAGGTAAGATATCCGGCCTTCGTCGTTGGCGAGACACATTGTTCCGGCCCGGTAAAAGCAGCACCGTTCGCATTAATATAATTTGTGGCATTGATCTCACCATCAATAGTGATCAGGCTGCCATAAACACCGCTAAAGGCACCTGCTCCGTAGCTGCTTGTACCGGTAACGTTAATGTCACCGGTCAAAGAGACGATGCCGCCTTCCACTGCATATACGCCGTAACAGCTACTGCCTGTGACGTTAACGGAGGTCGGCACATCAACATAGATTTCGCTTCCATAACTATCTGCATAAAGGCCGGCCAGACCGGAACCGCTCGAAGCTGATAAGGCTACTGAGCCACCGCCTACGCTGTCGGTAATGGTAAGGTCATATCCATTTCCCGCGTAAAGGCAGGTCTGGTTCAGCACCGTTACCGCCAGCGAGTACCCTTGGACGTCTAATGAAAAGGACTTGTTGTAGGCCATGATTGCAGATGTTGATGTAACATCCGTCAAAAGCTGAATGGTCTGCCCGGAAGTAACAGCCTCCAGCGCTGCATCCAAGTTGGCATATTCAGTTCCCGTTTCAACGATTTGGCAATTGTAATCCGGGGGTTGTGCATTTGTAGCGATCGGAATTGCTATCAACAAACTTAGTACCATAGCAACCGTCAGCATCCATGATAGTGGTTTCTTACGCATGGTTTTTCCTCCCTCATGTTCTAAACGATTTTTGCATTTAGATTTTTATTGAATTAAGTGGCTTTTCGGATTGAAATGGAATCATAACAGGGATTTGTTCGATTTCTTTGACCGGCGCGTATTTTTGATCGTGTGCGCATGATGAGAACCCGTTGTTTTTTTGATGAATGATGTTTGTTATTTTGATAGTTTAATTATACTTCAATCGATGATTATTACAATAATAAACGGAAAGTTTTTTTTGTCGGAAGAGGGGATTGTATTGGCCTTACGGCATGGGATGGCGTATGTGCTTTTTGTGGCAAAATCGGAGAAGGGAAGTTAGCGTCATTTGAGACGAAGATCGAATGTGACGAGAAAGGGCTATCTTCAGCTCTGATGGGGTGTTATAATAGGCGAAGAAAAGGAAGCGGTGC
Source organism: Clostridiales bacterium (assembly GCA_040766525.1). Taxonomy (GTDB): domain Bacteria; phylum Bacillota; class Dehalobacteriia; order UBA7702; family UBA7702; genus JAXGQJ01. The sequence goes on from JAXGQI010000021.1 coordinate 4,576, forward strand.
GAAGGAGAAAGGGCGAATTAACTTTTTTTCGATAATTCTGTTTAAGGAGGCGATCGCCTTTGCATTTATTGGAGGCTTTGGAAAATAATCGGGATAGCGATATCTATCCCCTGCATATGCCGGGGCATAAGCGTAACTGCGCTTTATTGTCGATGGCAAACCCTTATGGCCTTGATATCACGGAGGTCGAAGGGTTTGACGATCTTCATGATGCCAAAGGGATTTTAGCCGAAGGGATGGCCCGAGGGGCGAAACTTTACGGCAGCGATCGGGCTTTTGACCTCATCAATGGCAGCACCTGCGGAATCCTGGCCGCCATTGCCGCGGCGACGAAAAAGGGCGACCGGGTTCTGGTGGCACGAAATTGCCATAAATCCGTTTACAATGCCATTGCTTTACGTGACTTGGAGCCCCGCTATCTCATGCCCGCTTATGAGGGATCTTTCGGGATCGCAGGCTCCATTGTTCCTGCCGAAGTGGCTGCCGCCTTGGAGCGGTATCCGGATACTAGGCTGATCGTCATCACTTCTCCCACCTATGAAGGCGTACTTTCCGATGTGGCGGCCATTGCCGACCTGGCCCATCAAAAGGGGATTCCCCTCATGGTGGATGAGGCCCACGGCGCTCATTTGGGATTTGCTGCCGGGTTCCCCGGAAATGCGGTACAAGCCGGGGCCGATTTGGTGATCCATAGCCTGCATAAGACGTTGCCTTCCCTGAACCAAACCGGCCTCCTGCATTTGACCGGCAACTTGGTGGACGGAAGGGAAGTGGAAAAGCAGTTGGCGGTTTATGAGACCAGCAGTCCCTCCTATGTTTTGATGGCATCGATCGATGTTTGCCTAGACCTATTGGCAAGCCGGGGGGAAAGTCTATTTGCTCAATATCAAGAAATTCTGGGTAATTTCTACGGTGCGATGGGCGCTTTACAAAAGTTACGGTTGTTTGCCCGGCATTCGGCAGGAGCTGCGGTGTTCGATTCTGATCCCGGGAAAATCCTGATCTCTGTCAAGGGCACGAACTTGACCGGTCCGGCATTAAAGAAACTGCTGTTATCCCGCTATCAGATTCAGCTGGAGATGGCGCTGGGGGATTATGCTCTTGGGATGACCAGTATTTTTGACCGTAAAGTCGGATTTGATCGTTTGGGCCGGGCCCTTTTGGAGATTGATGAGAGCCTCACCCTTTCTCCGGAAGAGAAAGGAGCGACCTTCCCTTTGCATTACCCCATCGTTGAGATGTCCGTTTCCCAAGCGGAAGCGGCAGAAGGGCGGATGGTTCCTTTAGAATCCGGCATTGGCGCTGTTTCCCAAGAGTATGTCTATGCCTATCCTCCCGGGATCCCGCTTTTGACGCCGGGGGAGCGGATTTCCGCTGAGATTTTGGACATTTTTGCGGATTTAATCTGCCGGGGTGTGGCCTTGAAAAGCACTTATGGGCATATGCCCCAAAAAATTCAGGTGGTTAGGGCTGGCCTTTATTGACAGCATCGGCAAATTTTGTTACACTAAAATACAGTCAAATGACAAAGCTCTGTTGAGCAGATGGGGCTTTGATAAAGGAGCGCATGAAAATGAAGAGAATCCAAACCTTAAACACCAGAGATCTAGCCAAATCTGCGGCCAAGGGCGGTTGCGGCGAATGCCAGACTTCTTGCCAGTCTGCCTGCAAAACTTCTTGCGGTATTGCGAATCAACAATGCGAACAGTGTGAACAATAATCATGGCAGCTGTCGCTGCAAGGCTGTTTGAGCAGCTTTGCAGCGATTTTTGTTTTCAGGAGGAAATTAGGAGATAAGGGATGGTCCACCAATATAAAAATAACGGATATAATATCATTATCGATGGCAACAGCGGTTCGGTTCATCATGTGGATGATTTGGCCTATGACGTCATCGCTTTATATGATAAGAACACGGCAGAGGAGATCGTTTCTCTGATGCTGGAGAAATACGGCGCTGCGGAAGCGATCACAAAAGAAGATATCCTCGAAGTCTTGGCCGATATTGAAGAGCTGAAAAAGAATGGGCAGCTCTTTTCTAAAGATCAGTACGCCACGATCGACAATATCAAACGCCAGCCTGTGCTTAAGGCCTTGTGCCTCCATATTGCCCATGATTGCAACTTGGCCTGTAAATATTGTTTTGCTGGCAAAGGGGAATATGAGGGCGAACGCGCTTTGATGAGCTTTGAAGTGGGGAAACGGGCCTTGGATTTCCTCATTGCCAATTCCGGTACGAGGCGCAATCTCGAAGTGGATTTCTTCGGCGGCGAGCCTTTGATGAATTTTGAGGTCGTTAAGGAACTGGTTGCTTATGGCCGCAAAATGGAGACGGCCCAGCAAAAGAATTTTCGCTTCACCCTTACCACCAATGGGATTTTGTTGGATGATGAGGTGATGGAGTTTGCCAATAAGGAGATGCACAATATTGTTTTGAGTTTGGACGGGCGCAAAGAGGTCAATGACCGTTTTCGTGTTTACCGAAACGGTAAAGGCAGTTATGACCGGATTGTGCCGCGCTTTCAGAAGATGGCCGCAATGCGCAATCAGGAAGATTATTATGTCCGCGGCACCTATACCCATTTTAATACCGATTTTTGCAGCGATATTTTGCATATGGCTGATCTCGGTTTTAAACAGATTTCGATGGAGCCGGTGGTGGCTCCCCCGGATGAGCCCTATGCATTGAAAAAGGAGGATGTTCCGATCCTCCTGGAGGAATATGAGCGTTTGGCTACGGAGATGCTCCGCCGTTCCCAAAAGGGAGAAGGATTCACTTTCTTCCACTATATGATCGATCTAGCCCATGGGCCCTGTATTATCAAGCGCCTGTCCGGTTGCGGCGTCGGCACGGAGTATATGGCCGTTACGCCCCAGGGGGATTTTTATCCCTGCCATCAGTTTGTCGGCAATCCCCGCTTTTTGATGGGGAATGTGTATGACGGGATCACCAATACGGCCTTAAGAGAGGAGTTTAAGGGCTGTAATGTTTATGCCCGGGAAGAATGCAAGGATTGTTTTGCGAAATTCTATTGCAGCGGTGGTTGTTCCGCCAATGCGTATCATGCCAGCGGCAGTTTGAGCGGTATTTATGAGCTTGGTTGTGAACTCCACCGTAAACGCATTGAATGCGCCATCATGTTGAAAGTGGCGGAGGCCAGCCAATAAAGGCTTTCCCTGAAAATAGTTCCAAAAATAATAAAGCGAACCGATAGAATAGATCGGTTCGCTTAGTCCGTCGACAAAAGCTGATACGCGGCGAACCCTCTGCCCCGCGACTGCTTGCGTACTTCTATGTACGGGGCGCAGCCACAGGTCAAAGTGTTCACCGTGTCTAAGCCTTTCTCGACGACCTATTATCCTGCAGGCCAAAATCCGCTTTCAGCGTCTTTTGTCTACAGTCTAAGCGAACCGATAAAATAGATTGGTTCGCTTTTTTTTCTTTTGTCTGCAGTCTCGGGTGTTTATACGCCTTTCAATTTGAGGCTGATATCGAGGGCGTGGGCAGAATGGGTGAGGGCCCCGATGGAGATCAGATCGACGCCGGCGGCGGCGACGGTCGCAAGATCCTGATCGCCCATATTGCCGGAGGCTTCCGTAAGGGCGCGGCCCGCGATCTGCTTTACCGCTTGGGTCATTTCTTCAATGGACATATTGTCCAGCATGATGATATCGGCCGCGGCCTGGATAGCTTCGTCAATTTCCTTTGGCGTTGTCGTCTCCACTTCGATTTTGAGCGTATGGGGAATGCGTTCTCTTGCGGCTGCTACTGCCGAGGCGATGCCCCCTGCCGCCGCAATGTGATTGTCCTTGATGAGAATGCCGTCGAAAAGGCCGAAACGGTGGTTTTGCCCGCCGCCGCAACGAACGGCATATTTTTCCAAAATCCGTAAAAGGGGCGTTGTTTTCCTGGTATCGGTGATTTTTGTTTTTGTATTCGCGATGGCGGCTACCGCCGCTGCCGTTTTGGTGGCAATGCCGCTCATGCGTTGCAAGAGATTTAAAGCGACCCGTTCGCCCGCAAGAATGGATTGGGCCGGGCCCTTGATGTCGGCGATGACGGTCCCTCCGTTGATTTCCTGCCCTTCTGTCACTCTAGGTGTGAAGGTGATGTTTGTATCAAGAGCATTAAACACCCGCTCCACCACAAACAGACCGCAAATGACGCCGGTTTCTTTGGCAATAAAGCGGCCTTTGATCGTTGTTTTTGGGGGAACACAGGCTTCACCGGTGATATCGCCATTCCCGATATCTTCGGCGAGGGCCATCGTGACGATGCGGTCAATTTCCTGATTATTCATGAAGTTTGTCATCCTCCCTGTAATGGGCGCCGAGACTCTTTTCCCGTTTCACGGCGGCGCCAAGGATCTCTTGGGAAACCGTAGCCATATTGAGGGCTTCCATTGCTTCTTTTGTTGTAAGTTGACCATGTTCCAATTCTTCGCGGATCGCAAGAATGCGGGATAAAGCCTTTTTCATATCATCACCCCGGCGGATGACCCAACCGTCTTTGCTCATGATCGCCCGAATCTCTTTGCGGAGTTCTTTGACATTGAGAGCTTGGGCTCTTTCGGGTTTGTTCGTAGCGGTTTCGTAGGGAGGCACATGTTTTGCTTGTTGTCTCTCTGACTTGGAGATATGTTGCGCGGCCCTCCGCCCGAAAACGAGGCATTCCAACATGGAATTAGAAGCCAAACGGTTGGCTCCGTGCACGCCGGTACAAGCGGCTTCCCCGCAGGCATAAAGCCCGGGAATCGTGGACATTGCGTCGGTATCCGTGGCGATTCCGCCCATGATATAATGCTGCACCGGGCAGACAGGGATATAATCTTGGGAAATATCGTAACCGCGCTTCAAACATTCCTGATAAATGGTGGGGAAGCGCGTTTTTAACTGTTCGGCGGTTTTGTCGGTGATGTCTAGGGAAACATAGTGGGTGCCGTTTTTGAGCATTTCCCGGGTGATGCCCCGGGCGACGATATCCCGCGGGGCCAGTTCCGCCATGGGGTGCTGGCCAACCATAAAGCGCTCACCCTTGGTGTTCCTGAGTACGGCTCCTTCTCCCCTGAGCGCTTCGGAGATGAGGAAGGAACGGCTTTCTTCTTGATCGCAGTAGAGCCCGGTAGGGTGGAATTGGATGAATTCCATATGCTTTAAAGCGGCGCCGCCGCGATAGGCGGCTGCCAGCCCGTCCCCGGTTGCCACCGAAGGGTTGGTGGAATGGAGATAGATCTGGCCGATCCCACCGGTACTGATGATAATATTAGGAGCCAAAATGGTATGGATTTCTCCTTCTCTTTCTACAATGGCGCCGACGATGCCATGATCATCGGTGATGATGTCGATCAAAAATGTGTTTTGGAGAAAGGAGATATTAGGTTTTGTCGCAGCGATTGCGGCCAGGGTTTTGACGGTTTCCCGTCCGGTAGCGTCTCCTTGGGCATGGACGATGCGGTTTAAACGATGCCCGCCCTCTCTGCCGGTTTGGAGGTCGCCTTCCTCATTCAAGTCAAAGGGAACGTGTAAAGCAACAAGGTTTTCAATATCTTTTGGCCCCTCGTCTACCAGGATGCGAACGGCTTTTTCATCACAGAGACCGGCTCCGGCAACCAGGGTATCTTCCAAATGGAATTGGGGCCTGTCGTCCTTATTGATGGCGGCGGCGATTCCGCCTTGTGCCAGCCAGGAATTGGAAATATCGAATCCTTCCTTTGTTAATACGGCACAGGATAATTTCTCATCTAAATGGAGTGCGGCGTAAAGGCCTGCGATGCCGCTGCCGACCACCAAGGTGTCAAAGGACAATGTTTCGCCGCTCAACCGGCCGTCAAAAAGATATCTTCTCATTCTGCTCTACCTTTCCCCGTTTATGCCCGCATCATTCTCTCAAGGCTTTTGAATGCCCCGATCCGTTCCTTTTCGGGGAGAAAAACTTCGTGGACATGATGTTCCAAACTATATAATACATCTTCGATCCGGGTTTTCTTCATATCTTGACATAAAAGCCCGGGAGATAATAAATAGGTTTTCTTTTCCGGTGCGGTTTGGGCCAGGCGGTCAATGACCCCCTGTTCCGTGCCGATAATGAATTCTTCTTTTGGTGAATCGGCGACATATTCTAAGATCTCTGCCGTGCTGCCGATAAAATCTGCCAATTTTTGGACGGCGGGCGGGCATTCGGGATGGACGGCTAATAAAGCGTCGGGATGCGCCGCCTTTGCTTTAACGGCATCCTCTTCCAGAACTTTGTGATGGATGGGGCAATAGCCGTTGAAGAAAATGAAGGTCTTTTCCGGTATTTTTTGGGCGACATAGGCCCCGAGATTTTGGTCGGGGATGAAGATGATCCGCTCTTCTTTTAAAGAGCGCGCTACCCGAAGAGCCGAGGAGGAAGTGCAGCAGACATCGCTTTCTGCTTTAACCTCCGCAGAGGAATTGACATAGCACATCACGGCGGCGTCGGGATATTGGGCCTTTAATTTACGCACATCTTCTGGGGTGATCATATCTGCCATGGGACAGCCCGCTTTGGGAACAGGGAGCAAAACGGTCTTTTCCGGGTTCAGCGCTTTTGCGCTTTCCGCCATAAAACGAACGCCGCATAAGACGATCACCTGTTCTTTTGCAGCTTGGGCTTTTTTCGCCAGAGCGAAAGAATCGCCGACTTCATCGGCTATATTTTGTATATCCATCGTTTGATAATAATGAGCAAAGATAACGGCGTCTTTTTCACGCCGAAGTTCTTCTATTTTTTCTTTGATATCCTGCATTTTTCGGCCCCCTTAGGGAAAAATCTCTGTACTATTTTAAATATAAATTATAGACTTTTTGTTTTGCTTTGTAAAGCATGGCCTTGCGGTAGAAACAGGGGTATTTTTGCCCGGATTTATCTATCTGATGCCCTTATGATGATGGAAAAAGCGAAAAGGAGGAGAAGGAAAACGGCATATATATTGACGAACCAAAATAATTTCAGCCATATCGCTTATCCATCTTCATCTCACCCTGGGGCAACGGTGAAAAGCGGGGGCTGCGGTCCTTGCGCGGCCTTGATGGTGGTGGAGAATCTTACGGCAAATCGCTATTTGATGGCAAATTGGATCAAATGGGTGCTGTCGATCGGCGCACGGGTAGCGGGCGGTACCGCTATGGATGTTTTGGGGAAGGCCATGGCGAAGAAATTTGCCCTGGCGTATCAAACCACCGACGACCCGGATGTGTTGTCCGATCATCTCAAAGCCGGCGGGTTGGCCGTGGCCCATGTTGCCGGCGCCTACGGTGACTGGAAGGGCTTATTTTCCACTGCCGGCCATTTTGTCACGGTTTTGGGCCTTGATTCCGATGGCGATTTGATCGTCGGCGATCCGGATTTCCGCAGCGGGAAATTTACGACCGGATCTTTGGGGGAATGGCGGGCCCGTTATGTGGAAGTGGAAGATCAGCTTGTGTATGTCAAGAAGGAATATTTGCAGCAGGATACGCTGAACCGGGAGCCGCATTATTACTTGTTTTCCTGCTTAGAGCAAGGCGGGAGCGGAGAAGCGGCGGAGGAAAGGGATCGCTACCTAACCTTGGCGGAGGTTCCCTCTTGGGGCGCACCTACCGTGGAAAAGCTCTTGACAAAAGGATTTTTAAAAGGGGTGGAATCTGATCAACTGGATCTGTCCCGGGATATGCTTCGCCTTTTGGTGATCCATGACCGGGCAGGTCTTTATGGGGAAAACAGCGCCTAAATCCGCTACTTTTCATTTTGACCCGATATGGTATAATGGGGAAAAAAGAAAATGAGGAAACCAGTATGGAGAAAACCATCGCGGTGATCGGTTTGGGCTTGATTGGCGGTTCATTGGCCCAGGCGGTTAAAGCCAGCGGGGGATACCGGGTCGTCGGTTATGATTGGGACGAGCGGGTGGTCTCTTTGGCGAAGGAACGGGGGATGATTGATAGCGCGGGGGATGAGGAGGATTTGGCTTTGGCCGATATCGTCCTTGTGGCCCTTCATCCCAAGGCGACATTGGACTATGTCCGCACCCATTCCGACCGAGTAAAAAAAGGCGCTTTATTGATCGACATGTGCGGCGTAAAAGAGGAGATCCTGCGGGTATTGGATCCCTTGGCCGAGGAGCATGGATATATCTATATCGGCGGCCATCCCATGGCAGGAAAAGAATTTTCCGGTCTGGAATATGCCGACGCCGCGCTGTTCGCTGAAGCGAATATGCTTTTAGTCCCCGGGAAGCAAGCAGAGGCCCGGCATCTTGCCGAGGCGGAAGCTTTGTTTTATGCCCTTGGTTTCGGCCGGGTGCTGACGACGACGGCAAAACTCCATGATCAGGTCATCGCCTTTACTTCCCAATTGGCCCATGTGGTTTCCAGCGCTTATATCAAAAGTCCGGCAGCCGCGTATCAAACCGGCTATTCCGCGGGGAGTTATAAGGATCTGACCCGGGTGGCCAGGCTCAATGAAGATATGTGGACGGAACTGTTTATCATGAACCGGGTGGCGTTGACCGAGGAGATCGATGAAATCATCCGCCACCTCACGGAATACCGGGAGGCGATTGACGCCGGGGATGAAGCGCATTTGCGGGCCTTATTGAAAGAGGGCCGCCTGAAAAAAGAAGCCATCGGATAAAAGCGCCGGGTTTTAGCGGCCCTTGGAGGCTGCCAATAGAGGGCTTAGTGCTATGTTCCAGTAAAACCGCAGACCGCTCATGTACGTCACTGTACACGTCGTGCCCTGCGGTTTTCCTGCGCCTTGCTCTAAACCCTTTCTTGGCAGCCTATTGTTATCCAATTTGTCGGCAATCTGCCATAACCCCTTTTTAGGGGTTATGATTTTTCCCTTGACAAGTGTGATAATTGTGTATACTATTATAGTGACAGATATAACAGTTGGGGCGGAGGTGGCTTATGCGTTTGATTTTATCGAATATTTCCGGTGTGCCCATTTATGAGCAGATCAAAACCCAGATCAAGGAAGCGATCCTTAACGGCGATCTTGGGGAAGGGGACGCCTTGCCTTCTTTGCGCCAGCTGGCGAAGGAATTGAAGATCAGCGTCTTAACGGTGAATCGCGCTTACGGGGAGCTGGAAGAAGAAGGCTATATCACCAATATGCAGGGGCGGGGCGCCTATGTTTTGCCCAAAGGGAATGAGATGATTCGGGAGCAACTGATGCGGGAGATGGAAGAGGGCTTACGGGCTGCCATTACCGCCGCTCAAAAAGGCGCGATTGACAAAGAGACGGTAAAAGCGAGTTTGGATCTATTATGGGAGGTAGAAAATGAAGGAGAAAACCATCATTGAAGTACGGAATTTGGAAAAGCGGTTTCCTTCCTTTCATCTGAAAGATATCGGATTTTCCTTACCGGAAGGATATATCATGGGTTTCATCGGCGCCAATGGCGCCGGGAAGACGACGACCATACGGTTAATTCTTAATATGCTGCGGTGTGACGGGGGTGAGGTGCGGATCTTCGGCCTCGACCATATTCGGGCGGAACAGCAGATCAAAGAGGAGATCGCCGTCGTATTTGACCAGGTTGGGTTGGTGGAAGAATGGACGGTGCCGGAAGCCGTTCGGGCCTTACGGCCCTTTTATCGCTCTTGGGACGATCCTGCTTTCGACGGTTATTGCCGGCGGTTTAACCTTCCCCTAGATCGAAAGGTGAAGGAGCTGTCCAGAGGGACGCAGGTAAAATTGTCTCTGGCCCTGGCATTATCCCATGGGGCAAAGCTCTTGATCTTGGATGAGCCGACTTCCGGCTTAGACCCTTTGGCCCGGGACGAGATCTTAACCATTCTGCAAGAATATATCGAGGACGGCAAGCGTTCCGTTTTGTTTTCCACCCATATCACCAGCGATTTGGAGAAGATTGCCGATTACATTACCTTTATTCATCAGGGGCGTCTCCTCTATACCGGCACAAAAGATGCTTTGACGGAAGGATTTTATCTGGTTAAAGGGGAGGCAGCAAACTTGACCTTGGAGCAAAAACAAATGCTGATCGGGATGCGAAATTATTCCGGCAGTTTTGAAGGCGATTAAAGGGGAAGACAAAAGGGCTTTCCAGCCGCGGATTCACTTTTGGAACCGCCCAGGATCGAAGATATCATCGTTTATGTGGGGAAGGAGGAGCTTGCGATGAAAAAGGCGATTGATTGTGCACGCTATGATTTTTATATGGTCATGGTCTATAGAAAAACCTTTTGGCTCTTTTTTCTCATGCCTTTTGATTTTCCTGGTCGCGCTGCGAGTGTGTTGAATGCGATCTATGTTTCAGCGGTGATGGCCATTATGATGTTGGGGTATCCCTTCTCTATTGAAGAGAAGAGCCGTGCGGACGTCCGTTTGCGGACGATGCCGGTCGCGGAGATGGTTTGGGCCGTCAATTTTATACCGTCTTTTTCTTTTTATCCTGTTCTTGTTGAGCATTATTTGCGGAGAGTTTAATTTTGGGTTGGATTTTGGGGCTGGAAATACCGCTTGGAGAAGTTTTTGCCGCTTATGGGATCGCCCTTGGGGTGATTTTCCTCTTTGCCGCTTTCCAATTTCCGATTTTCTATAAATATGGCTATGAAGGCACGCATGGTCATTTGGAGTACCCTTTTTTATCCTTTGGCTTGGCGTTGTTTGATCAGCAATTATGTTACTTCGCATGAGCATGCTCCCGCACTCTTGGGCAAAATCGAAAGCATGGCTGCCAATCCCGGGTTGGTTGCGGCGGGTTTTTGATCGGTGTGGCCCTATTTGCGATGGTGGTCTCTTATTTCCTTTCCGTTGCCGAACATCGCAAAGAAAGAGACGCAATAAGAGCTATTATTGTATTTTGTTCGGAAATTTGTGCTTTCCTTCTCTTTCGGTTATACTTGGGGAAAGGAGGGAAGGCCATGTGGCAGAGGGAAGAGAAAAACGGCCTCATGTATTTCACCTTGCCCCAATGGGAAGACCGGGGGGCAAAAGTGGTTTTTACTTGTCGCTCTGGCGGCGTTAGTGCCGACCCTTATCATAGTTTGAATTTAGGATTGCACGTAGGGGACGACTTCGCTGCGGTTTTGGAAAACCGCAAGCGGGTCTTGTCCCTTTGGCGTGAAGGAGATCAGCTTGTTACGGCGCAGCAGACCCACGAAACAGATCCGTTTGGTGACGGCAGCCGACAGCAGCATCAACGCCTTTGATTATGAAAAGCGCTTTTCCCATGGCGACGGTTTTCTGACCTCTGAGAAAAGGATTGGTTCTGGCTACCTTTTATGCGGATTGTTTACCGATTGTTGCGTTTTCCCCCAAAAAGGCGTTTTGGGTATGGCCCATTCCGGCTGGAAGGGGACCTATGAAATATCGGCGGCGCTTTGGTGGCAAAGATGGCCTCTTATGCGGGGGTTCGCCCCCAAGAGATCCTAGTCGCCCTTGAGGCCGGTATTAGTCCCTTGCTATTTATCGGGTGGAGACGCTTTTTTTGCAACGTTTCTGCGCCGCCACGACCAGGCCGGGATGTGGTTTCGCTTTCGGATGACGGCAGTGTTTATTTCGATAATCGTCTCGCGGTGGAAACTTTTGCTGTTGGCTGCGGGGATAAACAAGAAAATATCGCCGTTTTGCCGTATTGTACCTCTTGCGATCAGGAAGACTTTTTTCTTACCGTCGCGATCAAGGCCGTACCGGCCGCCAAGGACTTTTTGCTTCATTGAAGAAAAGGAGAGGAGTCTTTGCCTGAAACGGAAGAAAAGAAAAAAGTCGTGATGGAAAAAAATAAGGCGGTTCGCAATCTCTTGCTCCTCTTTCTTGTCATTTTTGTGGTAGTTTTGGCTTTTAACGGCCTGCGGGAGGCGATCGCTAAAAAAACGCTTACTTTTATGAAAGCGGATACGGATGTGCTCTACGAAACCGTTGCCGGGAGCGGCATGGCCATTTATTGGGAAACGGTCTATCATTCCGCTTATAACGGAGATTTTGAACCCGCCGCAGAAGAGATGGACGAGATCAACAGCGGACAAACTGCCGGCGTTCTCACGGTGGCTGCGACGGATATGAAAAGTGAAGTATTGACTGTCGACATGGTTGCCGAAGCAGCCGGGATCGCTTCCTATCTTTTCGACGGTTTGGAAGGCGTTGTGACGCCGGATAATGTCAATACCGTGGAAATGGGCCTTTTGGATGAATATTATGCGGATACGGGAGGAATCACAAAAGGGAGAGGAACGGTGGCTTTGGGCGATCCGGTTTTCAAAATCATTGATATTAAAGGGGAACCCTTGCTTTACCTGCGTTTGGGAGATGAATCCTTTGACGAATTGCCGTCAGGCAATCTCCTCCTCCGTTTTTCCGAAGGAGAAAATGTGAAAGGGACCATTCTAAATGGAGAAAAGCTGGAGGATGGGTATGGGATCCTTCTCAAATTGCCGGTGATGCCGGAAAGTTTTTATTTGGACCGCCGGAAAGAATTGGAGGTGGTGTCGGCTTCTTACAGCGGTATTGTCATCCCCCAAACCGCTTTGGCGGAGCAAGACGGTGAAGTGGGCGTGTTTACAGGGAAAAACGGAGTCGCCGTTTTTCTCCCGGTAACAGTGACCTATTCTGTCGGCGATCAAGTGGTTGTCGAAGGGTTGGATGAAGGTACTTATTTCATTTCCAACCCCAGTCATATTCATGACGGGCAAATATTACAATGATTTCTTAAAATAAAGAGGAATTTTCTTTTTTCCAACGAAATTATTAAATTTGGAGTGATTTTCTAATGTCTATTGCGCAAAATATTGATAAAGTGTTATCCGAGATTGAAGACGCACGTCAGAAAAGTCCCCATGCAGCTGAAAAAGTGCAGCTTCTCGCCGTTACGAAAACGCAACCGCCGGAGATTATTGCAGAAGCGGTCGCTTATGGCTTAACGGAATTGGGAGAAAACCGCGTCCAGGAAATCTTGGAAAAATACCCAATTTTTGAAAAAAATTTGCATTGGCACCTGATTGGGCATTTACAGACCAATAAGGTTAAGTATATAATAGACAAAGTAAAAATGATTCATTCTCTCGACAGTCTTCGTTTGGCGGCGGAAATAGAAAAAAGGGCCGCAGCCATCGAACGAGTGATGCCTGTTTTGGTTCAGGTCAACATCGCCGATGAGGATAGCAAATTCGGTCTTGAAAAAGAGGAGGTTCCCGACTTTCTCCGTGCCTTGGCCGCGTATCCCCACATTGCTGTTGAGGGTTTAATGACCATTGGCCCCTTCGTTTCCGACAGCGAAGAAATTCGCTGGGTTTTTAAGGAAATGCGGGAGCTGAAAGAATCAATGTCCAACTTAGCTCTACCCCATGTGGAAATGAGAGAACTGTCCATGGGTATGAGCAATGATTACCGCGTTGCGGTAGAGGAAGGCGCGACCATGGTTAGAGTGGGCACCACTATTTTTGGCGCCCGCCGGAAAATCTAGGAGGTGGAGTAATGAAAGTGGTTGATTCGTTATTGCGTTTTATTGGCGTAAATGTGGAACCAGACGAAGAGTTTGAAGAAGAACTCGAAGAGGAAACGACCTTAGAAGAGAAGGCGACTTATCGCGGAAGAGAAAGAGAGCAGGATTATTCCTATCGCGGGCGTTACAGCAGCCGGGCCGATTATGGCAACAATTACGGCGCTAGTTCAGCCCAGGAAAGAGCTACCGCACCGGTACAGGTCGTTTTGGTCAAAGCAAAAAGATTTACGGAAGTTGAGCGGATTGCTGAAAATATCAAAAGCCGTCGTTCCGTGATTATTAATTTTGAAGAAATGGATCGGGAAGAAGCCCAGAGGACCGTTGATTTTTTGAGCGGCGCGACTTTTGCCATGAGCGGATCAGTGCAAAAGATTTCGAAATCCACCTTTGTGTTTGCCGTGGGGCAAGTGGATTTGGTTGGCCGTATTGAAGAGATCAGTCGGGAACATGAGGGCTTTTTTGCTGGGTTTTAAAAGAAAGGGATGATTTGCCAGGTTTAGATTGGGTTTTATCGGCGGCGGCCAGATGGCTGAAGCGCTGATTCGTGGCATGCAGGAAAATGCTACGGATCTGCATTTGGAATACCTGCTCTATGACCCGGCCTTACAGCGGCAGAAGATCCTGTTTGATAAGTACTCGATAGAAAGCGCTCAAGGCAATGATGAAGTCATGCAAAATGCCTCCATCATTTTCCTTGCGGTCAAACCGCAACTGTATCCGTCCATTAAGGATGAAGTCAAAAGTTATTACCGGGATGGGAAGATTTTGGTCTCCATTATGGCCGGGGTGGATTTGGCTACCTTGGGAAGAGATTTACCGGCCAATGCCAAGATCGTTCGTTTAATGCCCAACGGCGCGATGGCCATTGGGAAAGGAATTTGCCTTTATTGCGATAACGGCAATCTGACGGAAAGCGAGAAGGCTTGGCTTTTGGATCTATTGTCCTCTATGGGCATGGTAAAGGAATTACCGGAAACGCAAATGAATGCCGCTATGTCGGTGGCAGCTTGCAGCCCGGCAGTTTATTATACCCTTTTGGATGGGATGATTTTGGGTGGTATCTCTGTTGGTTTATCCAAAGAACTCTCTTTGGAATTGGCTGCCCAATCGATGTTGGGCAGTGCAGCTCTCCTCATGGAAAAGCGGCAACATCCTGCGGTATTGCGGGATCAGGTTTTGAGCCCCGCAGGGACAACGGTGGAAGCCGTCAAAGTGTTGGAGGGCGCGTCCTTCCGTTTTGCCATCATGGATGCTATTGAAGCGGCCTATTTGCGGGCTGAGGAAATGGCAAAGGGAGGTCGTAAATGAGTACCTTTACTTCATATAATTTGATCACCGTGGTGAATGTTGCCTTCCAAGTATATTTTGCGCTTTTGTTTATTCGTATATTATTGTCCTGGGTAAGGATCAATCCCTATGGGAAATTCTATCGTTTTATCTTTGAATTAACGGAGCCGGTGTTGGCGCCGTTTAGGCGCATTTTCCGACCATCTCCTAATTTTCCGATCGATTTTTCACCGATCCTGGCGTTTTTTGCTTTGGCATTGGTGCAAAGACTAGTGGTCTATTTGATTCTTCTGATTTTCTAAGGTCCCGCAAGGGGCTTTTTCTTTTCTCTGTTTTTGTTTTTCCGGGACGTTTTCGTTTCGGGGTGACATTTTTCTCTTGGATTCTTGGGCGGGCTATGGGATAATAGGGCTATGCGAAAGGAGGAGGGCAATGAGACAGATTGGTAAACAGGGATGGGTGACGGTGCTGCTCTGCTTTTTTCTGCTGTTGGTTTTTGCCGGTTGCCAAAAAGAGGAAGCGGCGGAGGCCGCCAATGATCCCCTGCCGGTAAAACCTGCCGAATTGGAAACGGAATTGGTTACTTTCGGTGTTTTCCTCGGTGAAAGCGATGAGGAATTGATCGCCCAGCGCGGGGAAGGGACGGCAAATTATTTTGATGTGGGGGATACTTCCGTGGTTAGCGCCCGCATCTATGAAGAAGAGATTTTTGGCCTCGAAGGAGACGCCGTTTTTGTTTTTGGTGATGACGCCAAAGTCAATGAGATCATCTTGACTATCGCCGGGGTGAGTGCTAAAGACCTGTTAACGGAGATCAAGTCCTCCTTGGGTGAACCGACGCTCCTTGTTGATGAGGATGAGCTCTTTCATGCGGAATGGCAAAAAGATGCGGCGCTCTATAGCTTGGATGACGACGGCACGACGGTGGCGATTACCATTGGCCGCTATTACGGCGGCGATGATTGATTTGCAAAAAGAGGATGAACGCTCCTTCTAAAGTAGTCATATTTTCCCACCTTTCTATTACAATGTAGAGAGAGGTGGCATATGAAGAATCTAGGGATCATTTTTTTTATTACGGTTATATTCTTGATTGTAACGCCAATCTATGGGGCGGAGCCGACAGTAAAAGGCAGATGGCGCTCTTTTGTTGGACGGCAAGACGGGGACGTCCTTTGGGAAAAGGCCGGGAGAGAACCAATGGCCCCTGCCAGCTTGATTAAGCTCCTCAATGTGATTACGGCCTGGCCCTATCTTTTGCTTGATGATGAGATCGCGATTGGTTCGGCAACCGCCAAGATTTATAAAGGCCAGCTTTTGTCCTTAAAAGAAGGAGATGTGATCACTGTGGATAACTTACTCCACGGGATCTTGCTCTGGTCCGCCAATGACGGCGCGGTGGCCCTTGCAGATCATCTTGTGGGGGATCAATCGCTTTACGCGGCCTTGATGGATAAGAAGGCTTGGGCACTGGGGGCGGTGCATACACGGTCGATCAATGTCAACGGGTATTCCGACAAGGCCCAATACAGTACGGCCTATGATCTGGCGGTCATCAGTATGCGTTTTTTGGAAGAGGCGGAACTGTCCATGATTGTGGCCACCGATTCCTATGAAGTGGAATGGGAAAATAAGGAGGAAACCTTAGCAGTTCAAAATACCAATAAGATGCTGGCCACTTATGACGGTTGCAACGGGGTGAAGACCGGTACGACCAGCATGGCGGGGAAATGCCTGATCGCTTCCGCTTCCCGGGAAGGGCGCCTCTTGATCGCTGTCGTTTTGAACAGCAGTGACCGTTATGGGGATGCCAAAGCGATGTTGGACTGGGGATTTACGGGGAAATAACGGTGTTTTCGGCACCTGGCAATAAGGAGAGAAGGATGAAGGAAGTGGAGATCTATACCGACGGCGCTTGTTCCGGTAATCCGGGGCCCGGCGGTTGGGGTGCGATTTTGGCATATCGTGATGTGGAAAAAGAGATTTCCGGTTATGAAGCCCAAACCACAAATCAGCGCATGGAGTTGAAAGCTGCTCTGGAGGCGTTGACGCTTTTAAAAGAACCTTGCCGTGTGCGTTTATACAGCGACAGTGCCTATTTGGTGCGGGCCTTTACGGAACATTGGCTGGAAAAATGGGACAAGACCGGTTGGGTCAACAGCAAAAAGGAGCCCGTCGCTAATGTGGATCTTTGGCGCGGTCTTTGGCAGGAGAATCGGCGCCATCAAATCGAATGGATCAAGGTGAAAGGCCATAGCGATAATGAAAAAAACAATCGTTGTGACGCCTTAGCTCGAATGGAGATCAAGCAGCATCAAGAATGATCCCAGATCATAGGTTTTACTATTTGATACAAAATACTAAGAAGAGCGCCGGAATTCACTTCGGCGGCCTCTCTTTTTGATTATCGCATTTTGGCTTTATACATTGAAACGGAAGTTGACGACATCGCCGTCAGCCATGGTGTATTCCTTCCCTTCCAAGCGTACAAGGCCCAGCTCTTTTCCTTTTGCCATCGTTCCTGCTTTTTTCCAGATCGGCAAAAGCGATTAATTCCGCCCGAATAAAGCCCCGCACTCGATATCGGAATGGATTTTCCCCGCCGCTTTTTGGCGCTCAAGCCGCTTTTGATGGTCCAGGCTTTCACTTCATCCTCCCTGCGGTAAGGAAAGAGATTAGGCCGAGGCTGCTATAGATTTTTTTGGCCAAGCGCTTGATCCCCGGTTCCTCAATGTTGAGGTCGGCGAGAATAATTCCATATCTTCCGGGTCCAATTGGGCGATTTCGCTTTCCGTCTTGGCAAATCTCAGTAGTTCCGTTTCGTGTTTTCGGCATAGCTTAGGAGATGATGATCTTTGTTGGGTAGGTTCCTGTTTTGAATTGATTTTCATCTAAATTCACGACCAAGATCACCGGTTTTATCTGTCAGAAACGTAATATGAGCAATCGCCTCTTGCTCTTCGGCGTCAAGTTCCGGGGCGCTGACGGAGTTTCTTCTTCCAGCGCCGCTTTGATTTTTTTAAGGTCTCTTCTTCTCTCAGGTTCTCCAGCTTTTTCTTGGATTGGGCCATAATTCTGTCGAGCCGCGTTTCCACAACTTGCAAATCGGCCAATAAAAGTTCCAAATCGATGGTGGAGAGATCCCGCCGGATATCAATACTATCGTCCACATGGACAATCTCGGGATTTTCAAAAGCCCGGAGGACATGAACAATGATGTCCGCTTCCCGAATGGCGTTTAAAAAGCTGTTGCCGGTTCCCTCTCCTTTTGCTTGCACCCCTGAAGGCCAGACCGGGAATATCGATGACTTCCAATTGAGCATAAGTGGTCTTTTGGGGTGATATAAACAACTCAAAATCCACCCGTTCGTCCGGGATGTGGGCGATGCCTTCATTGGCCTGGGTTTTCCCGGAATAAAAATGACTGATTTCCATTTCCTGGCCGGTTAAAAGATTGAAGAGGGTGGTTTTCCCCGTAAGGGGTAGCCCCACGATGCCACAGCGCAATGCCATGTTGCCGCCTCCTTTTTGCTAAATTTTCTAAAAATTTTTTTATTGTCGTCTCATTATATAATAGACCTCCTATTTTTACAAGTTATCAGGCGAATACGCCCATTGTTTTGAAGGATAATTTTAGAAAAGACTCTTTACCTTTTTGTTATTTTGATATAAAATACTATGAAAAAGGCAAGAAAATGAATGATGCGATAATCCTCCGCTTACTCGAAGAGTATAAAGCGGGAAATATAAACGATGACAAAATATTAGAATATTTCCACCGTGAAACTTTTGAAGATATGGGGTACGCCAAGATCGATCACCAGCGGGAAGCAATGCGCAAAGGCTTCCCTGAGGTTGTGTTTGGCAGCGGGAAAACGGTGGCGCAATCTGCGTCAATTTTAGAAAAGCTTTTCCAAACGGCTAAGGGTAACCTCATGGCTACCAGAGTGGAGGAAGAGGTGTTTTTGGCTGTCAAGGAGAAGATTCCCCAAGCGGAATATCATCCTTTGCCGAAAATGATTACGAGTCAAACGCAAAGAGAACAAGAGCATCGGTTCGATTTGTGTGCTATCTGCCGGTACTTCCGATCTGCCGGTTGCGGAGGAAGCAGCCATTACCGCTGAAATGATGGATAACCGGGTTGAACGGATCTATGATATCGGTGTAGCGGGGATTCACCGCTTATTCGCATATAGAGACAGAATTGAGGAAGCCAAGGTACTTGTGGTCGTAGCCGGGATGGAGGGCGCCTTGCCCAGTGTTGTCGGGGGCTTGGTGGAAAAACCGGTAATCGCGGTACCTACCAGCGTGGGCTATGGTGCTAGTTTCGGAGGAGTGGCTGCGCTTTTGGCGATGCTGAACAGCTGCGCTTCCGGCATTACCGTTGTCAATATTGATAATGGCTTTGGAGCTGGTTATGCGGCTTCTCTCATCAATCACTTGGGTTGAGGATTCGAGGAGGAAAAGAAATTGAAGAGAAGAGTTCAAGTACTGCAGGAATATTCGATTCCTTTGATTGCAGGCGTTCTTTTGGCGATCTTATGGGCGAATGCTTCTCCAGAAACATACCATGAGTTTGTCCATTTTCACATTTTTGGCGACATCACCGTCCATTATTTAGTCCAAGATGTGTTTATGGTATTCTTTTTTGCCACTGCCGCAGTGGAAATTGTGGAAGCGCTGCAACCGGGGGGGGCTTTAAACCCGATCCGCAGAGCGGTGAACCCTTTGATCGCTACGGCCGGGGGCGTTATGGGGCCGATTGCTGTATATTTATTGCTGAATTCGGTCCTCGGCGCGCCGGAATATCTGCGTGGCTGGGGGATTCCCACCGCTACGGATATTGCGATTGCTTGGCTTGTCGGGAAGATGGTATTCGGCGCCAATCATCCGGCAATCAAATTCCTTTTATTATTGGCCATCGTTGACGATGCTATTGGCCTTGTTATCATTGCGGTTTTTTATCCCGATCCCACCACGCCGGTGGAACCGATGTGGTTGCTGCTTTGTTTAGCCGGGATGATCATTGCCTTTATTTTAAACCGCTTAAAAGTGAAAAATTACTGGCCTTATTTGCTGTCCGCCGGGGTGATCAGTTGGCTGGGGATGTCCAATGCCCATATCCATCCGGCTTTGGCCCTTGTCATTATCGTACCCTTTTTCCCCACGCCGCCCCGTTCCATCAATGCCGATTTGTTCGTTTCCAGTGAAGATGATAAGCGCTTCGCTTTGACCCGGTTTATGCAGGATTGGAAACCCATTGTTGATTTTGGGCTCTTTTTCTTTGGGCTGGCCAATGCGGGGGTCCAGTTCTCTTCGATGGGTACGCCTACTTTTATGGTGGCAGTGGCCTTGATCATAGGGAAGATGGCCGGTGTGTTCGGCCTTGGTTATTTGGCAATCAAGATTGGCTTTGCCCTCCCCAACGGGATGGGCAAACGGGATCTTTTGGTTGCCGGTTCTGTTGCCGGGATCGGGCTTACAGTGGCACTCTTTATGTGCAGTTCCGCTTTTGTCGATCCGGTGATCCAAGGGGCGGCAAAAATGGGCGCGCTTTTCAGCGTGGCTTCGGCGCCGATTGCTTTAATCTTCTCTAAAATACTGCGGATCAAGAAATATAAGCATGGAGAACGGCCATTTTCCGAAAAAGGCGATGTGGTATAAGCCAATATCGCATCGGATGTGTGCATCATGTTTTTGTTTGACGAGCCCGAGGTGTATCGTATCCTCGGGCTTTTGATTTTTTTCTCACGGCGGAGGAAACCCCCTTTTCATTTTCTCCCGATTCGTTTATGCTATAGGTGAGGTGGATGCAATGGAAACAGAAAAAATTAAAGAACTGGCATTTTCCTATGGCGCCGATTTGTGCGGCATTGCCGACTTGTCCTCCAAGCGGGAGGAAATCGGGGCTTTTTTTCGGCGACGAATTTCAGGCCTATCCCCGGGCGGTCAGTATTGCCGTGTTTTTACCCAATCGTGTGGTGGACGAGCTGATAGAGGGACCTACCCATACCTATCACGCTTATTATGATATTGCCAATGCTTTACTCAATGATATTTGCTTTAAGCTCAGTAAAGAGATTGAAAAGCTGGGATATACCGCTTTCCCCATTCCTGCCTCCCAGCGTTCCGGAAAACATCGGGAACGCGGCATCTTTAGTCATCGTTTAGCCGCCGCCGGAGCGGGTTTGGGTTGGATCGGGAAAAACTGTTCTCTGATCAACCGGGAAGTGGGGCCGCGGCTGCGTTTGGGTACCGTTTTGACGGACATGCCTTTATCCCCGGATGGGCCGGTAGAGAATCGCTGCGGAGATTGTACGGTCTGCCGGGATCAATGTCCTCCCGGCGCGATTTTGGGCCGCCCTTATGTTGCCGGTGAGCCTTTGGAAAAGCGCTTTATTTTTGAGAAATGCGATGATTATTTGACTGAGACGCGTCAAGTTTTTGGTAAACGCATCTGCGGGCGCTGCATCGCGGTTTGCCCTTGGGGTAGAAAGAAGGGAAACCATGGAATTGAAAGATAAGCTCAAGGAATTGGCGCTCCAATGGGGGGCGGATCTTTGCGGGATCGCCGATCTTGCCGAGCAAAAAGAGGAGATTGCCAAGGAATTTAAAATTATGGCAGGCCCTTTTACGCGCGGGGTGAGTATTGCAGTCTTTATGCCCAATACCGTCATGGATGAGATTTTGGAGGAACCGAATCTGACCTATGCGAGTACCTATCAAACCGCCAACAATAGTTTGGATCGGATTATATTTTTGCTCAGTAAATTTTTGGAAAAACAAGGATATCAAACATTTCCGATTCCCGCATCTCAGATCGTGGGCCCTCGGATGGATCGGGGGATCTTCAGCCACCGTTTGGCAGCAAAGGAAGCGGGATTGGGTTGGGTCGGCAAGAGCTGTTCCATTATCAATCCCAAGGTGGGGCCGCGGCTGCGCCTGGCCACGCTATTGACCGATGCGCCCTTGGAGCCGGACGGGCCGACAGAGAACCGTTGCGGCAAATGCCAAAAATGTGTGGAAATCTGTCCGGTCGGTGCCATTACCGGCCACGCTTATGCCGAAGGAGAACCGCGGGATCTGCGCCTCGATTTCGACCGTTGCGATCAATATTTGTTGGATAAGAAAAAGGTCTTGGGGGAACAGGTTTGCGGTCTCTGTATAGCGGTTTGTCCTTGGGGACGCAAGGGACGGAAGGATGCAGAAGGAACGAATGGCCTGTAAGAACCTCTTGCGCTGCGTAACGCTGTCAGGAGAAAATGGATATGACTTTGGTTTGGGGCGCTTGCGCCAATTTTGAGAGGAGGGGCGGCTATTTCGCTTTTTAATCGGTTTAAAAAAGATGCGGAAAGTGTGCTTTTATCCCGGCTGAAAAAAGAAAAGCCTTTGTCCGAAAGGGATTGGCAAGGGTTTTCCCTCGTAATTATAGAAAAGATGCTGCCTTTTTGGCGGGAATTGTCTGGGGATTACCGCTTGATCATCATCACAAAAATGCGGGAACGCGGTTTATTGGTCCCCATCCTCCTCGGATTAATGGGGAAGAACCGGCAGTTGAGCGCCGAAGACGCCGCGGCGTATATCATCGGTTTGGGATCCGAATATTTCCGCGGGGAGTTGGAGGGTTTGTTGTTTACGGAAAATCCTTGTATTCCCGCGCGGTTGGAAGAAGTCTTGGCGCATTCCCCTTGGGCCGAAGAACTCATGGGGCATTTGGATGAAATGCCGCTGCCTCGCCAGGTCATCCTGCTTACGGCTTTAGCCAAGGCGAAAGTCCCCGGCGTAGCGCTGTATGCCATGGATCGGTTGCCTTCGGTTCCGCCGGAAAGACAATTGGAATTCATTACTCTTTTGGGGTATAGCGGGGACTTGATCGCGCTCCATTGCCTTTCCAACCTGCTCGATCATAAAAACTGGCGCATCCAAATCCGAGCGATCCATGCGCTGATGGAATTTGACCATCATTTGGTGCTGCCGTATTTGCAGAAAAGGGAGGCCACGATGGAAGGGCCTGCGGCTTTTGCGCTCGCGGCGGCGCTTGCAGATATCCGGAAGGAAGGAATATCGATAGCTTAGGGAAATTAGGAGACACCGAAAGAGGAGGGATCAACATTGACAGATTCGGGAACATTTTTTGATAGCGTCAAGACTTTTTTAAATGATGTGCCGATTTTGGCCGCGGCAATCGAAATCATTTTAATTTTGATCGGGGCTTTTTTGGCCATAAGATTGAGCAGGGCTTTTGTGAATCGT
>JAXGQI010000022.1:0-27073 GCA_040766525.1 Clostridiales bacterium
TGACGCTGTACAGTAATTTTCGCTCTTTTTCATACCAGATATCATCTTCACGAGAGATGTTGTCCGGTTGTGCGGTGAAGTTGATATTGTTATAAAAAACGATGCAGTTGTCATCTTCAAAGATTTCCTGGTACTTATGGGCTGTCATCGCCTCGTTGAAGGCCTTTGCCAGCCCGGCGAGCCCTGTATGACGGCCACCGGCGGCAAAATCCAAATGGATATTGGTATTTTCTTCTACTTTTACCTGTACATGCTGGAGAAAACGCGTCATTTCCAGCCAATTTGTGTTGACATCAAAGGAATTTCCGTGTTTAGGAAAGCAGATACCGACGAGTATATAGTCGATTTCCAGCATATAGACGGAGAGTGAATCTTTAGCAATTTCATTTATTGTGAGGCTGCATTGGCGAAAAACTTCGGTGTTGTTCCCATGCCTGTTTTCGGGAACGATAACCAAGACGCGGTATTCACTGTTGATGAAATCGTAAGTTGTGTTGTTATCGAAGTATTCCTCATAACTCTCCGGGGGATACTTGCCCTTCAATAATTGTACGAGCACGTAATCGACGAGTATTTCATCTTGCAAAGAAAAGAAGTTGTGCTGATAACGATTGATGGAAGGTAATAAATTTTCGATATCTTTGCCGTAATTACGGCAAGTCCAATAATAGAAGAAACTGCCGCTGAACAACATAAAATTACAGAAGCCGAAGATCATTAACGCCAAATGGCCCTTATTACTGACGACTTGACTTAAGGAAAGCCAGAGTACCAGTTCTGTGATGCCAAAAATAAGGATAATTATGGCAAGGCCGTTGACAACATTATTGAAATAATTAACATTATGCTTTCCTTTGAAAAAGTATTGTAGTGTCTTTTTCATATTTCTCATCCTTTTTTTCATCGGTATAATGGAAGCATATATAATGTATGCCAAAATTTCAATAGATAATAATTGACATTATATATTATCCTTGTTGCCGCAGGGATAATATCGTCCATCGATACAATAGCATTTTTATCAATACTTCTTTGAATTTCCCTTCCACCGTGGCGCTCGGCCATTTGTCGGCCTGTGGGAAAGAACAGGGGCAACAAATCGATTCGGCAGAGAGAGGCCAACACAGTGCGGAGTTAATGGTCCCAAATTGTATATTGATCAAGATCTCCCTATCTTTAGTGGTTAGGGGGATATTTTTGCCTTTACCTTATAAATCAAGAGGCCACAATAATTTGCGGCCTCTTGGTTATGACTTTCATCCTAT
This sequence comes from Clostridiales bacterium, assembly GCA_040766525.1. GTDB lineage: Bacteria > Bacillota > Dehalobacteriia > UBA7702 > UBA7702 > JAXGQJ01. Next base: position 1,266 of record JAXGQI010000022.1, read on the forward strand.
TCATTGCGTAGAACATAATACTAGTGCAAAAAAAGGCATTATACGCTTAGTGCCCTTTTGCTTCTATCTTCTTAGAGTGGCCGTGATTCTTTTCGGATTTAGCAGCAGATTTAAAGCATCTTCGCTGTTTTTCACAACGATATCGGCTTTTGTAAGGGCTTTCACGGCGCAGCCTTCTTCTCCCATGATGATGATGGAGAGGGCCGAAACCTCAAACATGCCGGCGTCATTCACGCCGTTTCCGATACATACAGTGCTTTCCGCTCCGAGTTTTTGTACGAATTCTTTCTTTTCCACCGTGCCGCTTTTAGAGCTTAAAACATCAACACGAATGTCAAGATCGCCACATTCTTCTTCTACCGATCCGTAGGTATCGGCGGATAGGACATAGATCTCGGCGATTTCCTTTAGTTGTGAAAACAAAGGTTTAAGGGACGGATGGATTTTCCCGTCTGTTGCAAGGGTGCCGTTAAAATCAAAAACGACATGTTGGATGTTCAAGATTCCCCGTCCGGGGATGGTTATTTTCAGCATCGTTCTTCTCCTGTAAGTTATTATATCACGAAAGCCATTATTGAAAACATGCATGTGAATTGATGAAATGGACACCCCTTGTCAAACGCTCAATAATTTGATGAGAGGGGTGCGCGTTGAAATGATCTAAGATATATTTAATAAGGATTATTATAGAAATAAACCCATACGGCAATGGTTATCATCAATAAAATGATTGAAACTATTGCTATAGGTTTATTTGTTGTTTTTATTCCGAATATTAGGCCAATTAAAGAAACTATTACAAGAAATATGCCAAAAAACATAACTTCACTCTCCTTTAGAAATTGCAACTAAAATAGTACTATTTTGTGAGAAATCGCATTAGTAATTACATCGATAAAACTTAAGATATTGCCTGTTCCTGTGCCGTACGGTTAATTTGGCGGGCCAATAATATTGGCGATTAAGAAAATGATAATAACGATTAAATATATAATTCCCAGCGGTATGATTAGATAAAACAAGAGGGATTTCTCTTTTTCTTTAATTATTGCTATTAGTCCAGTTATAGAAGCGATTATGGCTGCTGCAAACATGAGATAAATTACTGTTCCTAGCAATGGACTATTAATTGGATTAGGATATTCGATAGAATTATTAGTTATTGAAGAAATGAGTCCTCCCGCAATAGCAAAAAAGATAAACAAAATGAACAAAACAACTGACCATTTCCCCCAACGTGTTTTCGGCAGGAATGGAATCTTCATATGATTGCCTCCTTTCAAAGATGGAGCCGCACGATCTTTTTTGCAGCAGCAGTTGATTCTCAGGGGCAAACTTTGCCAATACGGTTATGATCTGTTGCTCATTTTTCATTCCCAGGCCCCCTTGTAACGCTTCTATATTTATGTTGCTGAGAAATATTCAATGGGGGTGGATTTTGTTTAATGCGGAAATACCATTTCAGCTACTACCCAAAAAACAATCAGCAGTCCGACAGGGATGGATAGCAATGTCAATAGAGCTCGTTCTTTATACCTAACTATAGATATAATTCCCAAAGCAAACCCGACAACCCCAATAATCGCAAGAAATGGACTGGGGAAGGGTAAGCGAATGTAAACTGCCAATGCTGATATTTTTAATAACATTATTACGATAAAAAATAGAGTTAAGATAGCCGCCCATTTCCCTTGTTTCGTCTTTGGAATAACTGTTGGTTTCATAGGCTTATCACCTAAACCTTTCTGTTCTCAGATATTGGTGAAATTACGCGCCTGATGTTTTGTCAACTAGATGCAAGATCAGTCCTTCGCTGCTTCAACATTTCATACAAACCTATACTGAGCCCAATACCAATGCCGAATGCTAGTATGAACGGAAGCATATCAGGACAAGGTATGCCAAGGCTACTAAAAAGGTTGTCAAACCGCCCCTGATTCCGAGCAACTACAAAGGAACCTAATCCTATGCATAAGACACTGCCAACAGCAGCAAATATCCAAATGGATTTACGACCATAGATGATTGCTCCGAATAATGAGCCAACCATAGCGCCCATTAAAATGACGGCCCAAAAATCTGCCGGAACGTTTGAGTTCGCAATAACCGGAATTTCGGAAATGACATATCCTAAAGCGAAACTTGTCCAAAACCCGACCGGTACCGCGACAACTCCGGCAATTGTCATTTTCCCAATTTTATAACGCTTCCGAAGCAGTACTCCGAGTAAAAAACCACCTATAGCTCCGGCGATTAATGAGCCAAAAATATAATCGTTCAAGAGCATGATCCATAAATCAGACAAGATTCCGCTGATAAGAAAAGCAATTATCCCAGCCAGCATTGGCCAGAGTATAGTTGTTATATTGGATAGGCTATTATTTGACATCGCAATCCCTTCTTAAATAATAGATTTAGACAACTCGTCGATCACTGATTCTGTATCCTCTAAACTAAATGAAGCATATATTCTGTGATTTTCCTGATCCAATATTCGATAATGTCGTGAAAATATGTTTTGCTGAATGCGGTAACCGTTTTCCATTTCGCTTATTGTTTTCCACCAAATCTTACCTCCCCAGGTGCTAGGATAGTCAACATCAATATTCATAAAAGATAAAGCGATAATGAAACCGGGTATATCTCCTCCTAATGTATCGTATAAAATTGTACTGTCAGAAAAAATACTTGCAAAAACAACTGAATTGGTCCATCCTAAACTTTTTCTATTTTTTTCTATTTCGATTAAAGTTTTTTTTGAAATCCCCAGTATGGCTGCCATTTTATCTTGGGTTAACCCGTATTCGGTACGAATCAACTTAATTTTTTCGTCCATTAATTTAATGAATTCCTTCTTGTCCATTTTCAACCTCGAGCTTAAATTTTTATGGTGTAATATTACACTATTTGGGGATATATTTCAACATGTTTTCTGGGAAAATTTTTTCAGGAGAAAAGATGGAAGATGTATGATGATATAATTTAGTTATTATCATAAACACAGTTTCAGCTTTCGTGGGGTTTATCTCCCCAAATTAAATAAAATAAAAACGTGGTTCAAAAGAACCACGTTAATATTTTGGTGGAGGTGAGGGGAGTTGAACCCCTGTCCGAAAGAGAACCCACATAGACTTCTCCGAGCGCAGGTTGGGTTTGATCTTACAGGATGAAGTTACCCAGCCGAAGCTTCAGCCTGCCATCTCGATAGAATTTCCCCCGCCGCCGCCGAGAATAAGCGCCGAAGTATCCTGGCCTAATGACCTCCTAGCCCTCATCGCAGGAACAGAGAGTAGGAGGTTAACTGCATTTAAGCAGCTAAAGCTAATTCTTGTTTTTCGTTTATTGTTTTTCCACAGTTTTTCGGTCTTATGGAACACCGGCTCGCTATCTATGCCAATTCTTCCCCCGTCGAAAGCCAGTACACCCCCGTATACCAGCTATAGCTTTATTATACTATTGTTGATTTGGGATTTCAAGGCCATACACAGGATCTTCATCATTTGGATGAGAAATATCCAAGGATGGCTTATTCGTCCTCTTCCTCGTCATGATGGTGGCCGTCGCAGCCATGTTCGTCGCTGTGATGGTCCTCGCAACCTTCGCCGCCGATGTGGTCTCTGATAAGGGGTAATGCGTAGTTTTCCATGTCGACGATGGCGTCATGCCCCTTTATTCCCACGCCGTTGTACCGGGTAATGCAGGCTTCGTCGGCAATGACGATGAAAGGTTCTTTTTCAATGGGTCCTGAGATCAAAACTTCACATTCAGCGTCGGCTGCCGCTTTCGCGAAGGCCATTGTTTTGCCCTCTATATTGCTCCCGTCCACCGTTTCCACAATGGTATTATTGTCTGTTTCGACGATGAGGAGGTATTGACTGGCGGCAAAATCCTCGGAAATGACAGAGTCAAGTGTGTTTCCATCCAATGCAAGTGCGATTTTCATCGTATTCTCCTTTCGGTTTTGGCTCTTTTCCATTATTCCATAAAAAGCATTGCAAATGCAATAGAATTTCAGAAAAACCTATGCTATATTTTTAGTATAACATATCAGCATAGAGAGAGAAAGGTGTGATGGGAATGCGTAAAATATTGCCGGGCAAGTGTTTGACGACGGCGATGGGCATCATGCCCCATTCGTCGATGGAAGACGCTATGAAGATTGCCCTTTCCTTGGATGTTCCCTATTGGCCCCAGTTGCCCCGCTACAGCTATTATGAAGATATGTATGTGCAATCCAGCGAGGGTTTCCCCGGTCTCCATCTCAATGTGGAAGAAGAGCGGATCACCGTCGACCTGAATGATTTTTATGAGGCGCTGCCGGCGTATTTGGAAGCCAGCGCAGACCCGGCGTTCTTTGAACTCTCGCCCCAATATTCCCATACTTTTGCGGCTTTCTTGGAACATGATTTGTCCCGGTACCCGGCGATTCGGGGTCAGAGCGTGGGGCCGGTGAGCTTCGGTTTCAAGATTTTTGATCAAGATAAAAAGCCGATCATTTATCATGATGAGTTACGGGGCTTTATGTTTGAGTTTATGGCACAGAAAGCGAATGCCCAATACCGCCAGTTGGTCGAAAAGAATCCGCTGGCTTTCGTTTGGATGGACGAGCCCGGTTTGCAAATGCTCTTTGCCTCCTTTACCGGGTATACCGCTACCGCAGCCAAAGAGGATTATCTGGCCTATCTTTCCCAGATCGAGGGGCCCAAGGGCATCCATCTTTGCGGCAATCCCGATTGGTCCTTTCTTTTGGAGGATTTGGATCTCGATATCCTTTCGATGGATAGTTATAGCGTGGGGCATATTTTCACCCGTTATAAAACCCAAGTGATTGATTTTATCAAACGTGGGGCCATTATCGCCTGGGGCATTACCCCGACTTTAACGGAAGAACTCAATACGGAGAATTTGAAATCTTTGGCGAAAAAGTTAGAGGAGATGTTTGAATATATCGCCGCCAACGGCCTGGAAATGGATGAGATCATCGACCGGGCTTGGCTCGCGCCCTCTCGCTGCTGCCTGGTCAATGCGGATAAAACCGCCTCTGTCGAAAAGAGTTTTGAAATTTTAAAAGCCCTCGGCGAATACTTCAAAGAAGAATACAAACTCTTTTGAATTGAAGATGTAAATATATGTATATATTTCTGAATGGTACTTCAATAAAGAAATATGCCCCTTTGGCATAAAAAGCCAAAGGGGCGTTTGTTATTATTTGCTTAAGCTTATGGTGCAGCTAAAGAATCTTTGGTTTAAAAACATTTTGAGCAAGGTGTGTAGCCCTGGTCTATAGCATCTTGTAAAGTAATGGGTATTTTGCTTTGGGACAAATATTGGCACCCATCTTTATGATATTTTGACCCAGTTTTTGTAATATATACGGTAATACTTTGTTTATCGGTGGCTTCCTCTTCATAGGAATAGCTGTTTAATGCGCTATCTGTTGAAGTGGTTTCTTGTGTGGTGGTATCAGTAAAAAGACCTTCGAAGAATCCATCCGAATGACCAGAATTATATCCTACATTGTATCCGGTATCGTAGCCTTCATTAAATCCTGATTCATGGCCAATTTCGTATGCTTCATCATATGTAGTTTGAATTTTATTGTTAACTAAGTACGCCGAGAAGATTATTCCAATTATTAAAGCAACAAGTATAAACTTTGAGTGTTTTAACATGGAATCGCCTCTTTCTATCGGTTGTTGTGGTTTCTATGATACAAAATTATCACTAGTGATCTTGATTGTCAATGAGATACCGTTATAAATATATATCAAAGATTGTTTAGTGCATGTATTATGTTCTGAAAGATATAAATGTAATGAAAAGAAAAAACCGCCCAGTTACGAACGGTTGTTGCGTACTAGGCGGTTTTTGGTGGGCCATCACGGGCTCGAACCGTGGACACCCTGATTAAGAGTCAGGTGCTCTACCAACTGAGCTAATGGCCCATATGACAGCAAAAGTATAGTACCATATTTTTTGCGTTTCGTCAAATGATTTTTGGCAGGATTTTATGGTTTATTGCGGAATATATAGAGAGTTAAAGTATGCCCCAAAATAGATGATAGTTGGAGTGATATAAGTGGCTATGAAAACGATCCAAAACAAGGTATTCCTGTTTAGTCTCCTTGCGGTCTTAATTGCCCTTTTGGTCGTCGGCGGCTATTGCGGTTGGCGTTTTTTAATGGTGGAGCAATATGCCGATGATTTGCCCGCAAATTTGGAAGCGGCGTATGCCGCGGAAGGCAGTTCTCCTTGGTTGATTCAAGAAGAGAACAATGTCAGCCTTTTGGCTGATGAGACGGCTGCCCAGTATAATCAGATTTTTGAGGAATTGCAGAGTGACGTACTCTCCGCTTCCGCCTATATGAAGAAGGTATTGGCGAGCCCGGAAAACTTTAACGGCAAGGCCTTATCCTTGCCCGATCAAGGGCAAGAGGGCGTCTATTCTATCCGGGCGGTCGTGGCGAGCGAAGGGGATGAGACGGTTCCGCAATATATCAATGAACTGCGGATTTTAGGAAACAGCGACTACATTTTCTACGCTTTGTTTAAAGCGAATTCCAAAATCAATACGATCTATTATACCTCCGAATCCGGAGCAAGCTGTGTATTTACCGATGATAATCAATATCCTGCCTATCATGATGGCAGAGAAGACGATTGGTATCAAAAGGCGGCGGCCAATATTGGCCAGGTTGTTTGGCTGGAACCGTATACGGCTGCCGATGGCGACATCGTGGTTTCTGCCGCCGTCAATGTGGAAAAACCGGACGGTTCGATTGCCGGGGTCGTCGGCGCCAATATTACCGTGGCTGCTTTGAACGGATATTTGGATGGATTGGACCTCGGCACCAACGGAGCGGCTTTTTTGATTGATCCGATGGGGAATCTTGTGACCGCTGCCGGGCAGGGAGCCAATGTTCTCGACGGAGCGGAAGAAGATTATCAAGCCGCTTTGGAAGCACTCCTTGGCGGAGAGCAGGGCACGGCTGTGGTGGAAATTGACGGCCAACAGAAGATTTTCGGTTATGTCCCCTTGGATAACGGCTTTTATTTGGGCCTTTACCGGGATGTGGCGGAATTGGAAGCTGCCGGCACAGCGGAAGAAACGGATCTTACCAAGGCATTGGGCGTCGTTAGCGGCGAGATCAAAGATTTGGTGAAGAACAGTTTCTTGTTCGGCGGAGTTTTGCTCGGCGTCGTTTTGTTGCTGGTGATTTTGTTTGCTTATTTGATTGCCAAATCCATTGGCAATTCGGCTGTTCCCGTCACGGTGACGCCCAAAAAAGCGGAAAAGAAGATTGCGGAACCGAAACCGGAGCCTGAGGAACCGAAAAAGAAGAAAAAGAAGGGCAGAGAGGCTGCTATGGAAGCGATCGCTCTGGCCGAAGCGAAAGAAGCATTTGAAAATACGGCGATCGTGCCGGAAGTGAGCGTTCCTGCGGAAGAAACTCCTGCTGAACCTCTCCCCGAAGAAGATGCGGATATGCAAATCGTGGGTTCCGAGGAAGCATCCTCTGACGATGTGCAAGAGGAGAAGGAAGGGGCTAAACCCGCTGTGGAACAAGGGGAAGAACCCGAAGCGGAGAAAGATCAAGCCGAACAGGAGCCCGAAGCCAAAGGAGCCCAGAGTACCCTTTTCTTACGGCGGAGCACCCCGGAAATGCCGAAAGATGAGGAAACGCAAGAATAAGAGCTCCCGTTAATAAAGTTCCTTAAGATTAAAGCGTATAATAATAGAAAATGACCTGCAAGGGATTCCTTGCAGGCCATTATTTTTTGTAGTATAACTATTTAGCGGTTCGGTTTAGTCTTCATTCGGTTTTTCGGTGAAAGTGCCAGTTCCCGGATGTTCTCCGTCTTCGATCACCAGGTGATTGCTCTTTTTATTCCTTTTTGTAGCGGCTTTTGCCTGGGCGCTTGCTCTTTTGGCTTTTCCTCTGTTGGTGAACAAAAGATAGTAGATGTACCACAATGCGATACCGCAAGCCATATAGAGGAAACCTTCCATTGATACGCTGAGCATCATTGCCCCCAGTATCATACCGACACCACCCATGGTGAGTATCAACATACCCAATAAAATTCTGAGAACTTTCATCTTTCCACCTCATCCTAATAGATTCAATAGGTTTAATATTCTATCTTTTTTTCTTTGATCCTGCAAAGGTACGGTCAGCTTATAACCATGGTTTTAATATAGGATCGTTGGTTTGTGCTGTTTCCGGCAATTTCCCCCTGATCTGCTTGGGTTTCCTGGTGGAAATCGGCGGTCTGGCTTCGCCGTTCGCCCCTTCTTCCATTTGTTTGAAGGCGACAGACATCATCAGTTTGATCCGATTGAGCTGATTGGATTCGCTGGCTCCCGGATCATAATCGACGGCGACGATATTTGATTGCGGGAATTGACGCCGAAATTCTCTTAAAGTTCCCCGTCCGGTAATATGGTTCGGCAAACAAGCAAAGGGCTGCATGCAGATGATATTATTGATGCCCTGGTGATGGAGTTCCGCCATTTCCCCGGTGAGGAGCCATCCTTCCCCGGCTTGGTTCCCCAAGGAAACGATCCTTGCTGCCATTTTGGCCACTTTCCCGATGGGGGCGGCAGGTTCAAAGCGTTTACTCCGTTTTAGATATTTCGTAATGGTGCGGCGGGAGAATTGCAAATAAGCGATTGCTAATTTGTTCTTCCATACGCTTCCTTCTTTGAGATGGCGGGCTTTATATGCGCCGTTGAATGCGCAGTAACTCAAAAAGTCGGTGAGCCCCGGCATCACAGCTTCGCCGCCCTCTTTTTCCACAATTTCTACCGCCTGATTATTCGCATCCGGCAGGAATTTAACGAGAATTTCCCCAACGAGCCCTACCCGTGGCTTTTCAATCTCATGAAGCGGTAAAATATCAAATTCGGCGATGATATTTTTGACATCCGTCTTAAATTGGCGCTGATCAAACGGCTGATAGTCGCTTTGCACTGCTTGGCCATTTTTCATATAAAGCGTTGGCAGCGCCGGGTTCGATTTCATAGGGGCGCGTGCGATAGAGCACTTTCATCAAGAGATCCCCATAATTTAATGCCATTAGGCAGCGTTTTAAGAGCGGATAGTCAAGTTTGAATCCGGGATGCTGCTCCAAGCCCTGTGCGCTTAAGCTGACAACGGGGATTTGTTCCATCCCGGCATCTTTTAAGGCTTTGCGGATGAAAGCGATATAGTTGGTGGCCCGGCATTGTCCCCCGGTTTGCGACATGAGGATTGAAACGTGATTAAGATCATATGCACCGCTTTTGAGGGCTTGCATGATTTGGCCTGTCGTCAAAATACAGGGATAACAAGCATCATTGTGGACATATTTTAAGCCTTCTTCCACGGCGTCTTTATCCACGGAAGATAAGATCACGAGATTATAGCCTGCGGTATGCATGGCCGTTTCCAGAAGATCAAAATGGATCGGCGCCATTTGCGGCGCAATGATCGTATGAGTTGTTTTCATCTCTGCGCCAAAAATGGCGGGGCGATGGGGAATTTGTTCTTTCGGCTCCGGTAAAAGGGTGTTCTTTGCCCGTTCTTCCATCGTTACCCGTAGGGAGCGAATGCGAATCCTGGCAGCGCCCAGATTATCCCCTTCATCAATTTTGATCGTGGTGTAGATTTTATTCCCTCTTTGGAGAATTTCCGCTACCTGGTCACTGGTGACGGCATCCAGGCCGCAACCGAAAGAGGTCAGCTGGATCAATTCCAAATTGGGGCTTTGGGCTACATAAGCGGCGGCATTATAGAGTCGGGAATGGTAGGCCCATTGATCCCGTACCCGTAAAGGCCGGGCGGCGCTTGCCAAATGGGCAACGCTGTCTTCCGTTAAAACCGCCATATCCTCTTTGGTAATGAGATTGGTCAAACCATGGTTAACTTCGGGATCCACATGATAGGGTCGTCCGCAGAGAACGATGGCTTTTTTCCCGTGGCTTTCGATATAGGCTAAAGTTTCTTCGCCTTTTTTGCGGATATCGTCTCTAAAGAGATCCATCTCTGCCGTGGCTTTTTTTAGGGCTTGCTGGATTTCTCTTTTGCCGATCTTGAATTTCCCTAAAGATTGCCACAAGGTATCCGCTGTTTTTTCCATATTTTCCAGCGTGACGAAGGGATGCAAATAGGTGATGCCCCGTAAGCGCAATTCATCGGTATTGTTCTTGATCACTTCCGGGTACCCACTGACAACGGGGCAGTTAAAGTGATTGTGGCAACCCTCATATTGCTGGTTCTCATAAACGACGCTGGGATAGAAGATAAACTTGATCCCTTTTTCCACCAAGGCCATGATATGGCCGTGAGCCAGTTTGGCGGGATAACAAACGGCTTCCGAAGGAATGGAGTCCATCCCTTTCTCAAAGATCTTTTTATCGGAACGGGGAGACAATACAACGGAGAAGCCCAGTTCCGTAAAGAAACGATGCCAGAAGGGATAGTTCTCATACATATTTAAGACGCGGGGAATACCCACGGTGCCTCTTTTGGCTTCTTCCGGCTGCAAAGAGGTGAAGTGGAATGCCCGTTTGTATTTATAATCGTATAGATTGGGCAGGGGGCTTTTCTCTTTTGCCAACCCCGCACCCATTTCACAGCGGTTGCCGGAGATATAATGGCGCTGATCCGGGAATTGGATCACCGTCAGGAGGCAATGATTATTGCATTTTTGGCAATTTTGGAAGGATTTTTCATAATGGAAATCCTCCAGCGCTTTGCTGTCAATAATTTGGCTTTGATGCCCTGCTTCCCAGCGTTCTCTCCCGATCAGGGCAGCGCCGTAAGCCCCCATTAAGCCGGCAATGTCCGGTCGCACCACATCTCTGCCGGTTTCCAATTCAAAAGCGCGCAATACGGCTTCATTATAGAATGTTCCGCCTTGGGCCAGGATCTTTTCGCCGAACTCTTCCGGTCGGCGGATTTTAATAACTTTATAGAGGGCATTTTTAATGACGGCATAGGAGAGCCCGGCGGAAATGTCCGCAACGGCGACCCCTTCTTTTTGTGCTTGTTTAACTTTTGAGTTCATGAACACGGTGCAGCGGTTGCCAAGATCCATCGGTTTTTTCGATGAGATCGCGGCTTCGGCAAAAGCGCCGATGCTCATGGAGAGGGAGCGGGCAAAGGTATCGATAAAGGAACCGCACCCGGATGAGCAAGCTTCATTGAGGATGATGTTTTCGATGACGCCGTCTCGGATCCGGATCGCCTTCATATCCTGGCCGCCGATATCCAAAATAAACTCCACACCGGGGAGGAAATGGTTGGCCGCTTTGTAATGGGCCATCGTTTCCACTTCACTGATATCGGCATTGATCGCGGCTTTGACCAATTCTTCGCCATAGCCGGTCACCACCGTATTGGCGATGGTGATATCCGGATGCAGTTGCGCTTCCAGATCTTTTAATATATGGATGCAAAGATCAACGGGTTCGCCCCGATTGCTGTCATAATAAGAGTAGAGGATAGCGCCCTCTTTATCGATCAGCACCGCTTTCGATGTGGTGGAACCGGCGTCGATCCCCAAAAAAGCCTGTCCTTTATAAGTGGCAATTGTATTTGTTTGTGCCTTGGTTTGCCCGTGGCGTTGTTTAAATGACGCCAACTCTTCCCCATCTTTGAAAAGTGGACGCAAAGTATCGACACCATTGCCTTCCTCTCTGGAAAGGTTTTCCAATGCTGTGATGATCTCTTCTAAAAGCCGAGGGGCGTTCTCTTTATTTTCTCTTTCCGTGTAAGCGGCGCCCCAAGCGGCATAATATTGTGCGTTTTCCGGTAAAATTGCTTCGTCTTTCCCTAAAGACAGAGTTTCGATGAAACGCTGCCGCAGTTGCGGCAAGAAGTAAAGAGGGCCGCCCAAAAATGCGACCTTACCACGGATCGGCTTGCCGCAGGCCAAGCCGCTGATCGTTTGGTTGACGACCGCCTGAAAAATGGAGGCGGCAATATCTTCCTTGGCAGCACCCTGGTTAAGCAGGGGCTGGATGTCTGTTTTGGCAAAAACGCCGCAACGGGAAGCAATAGGATAGATGACTTTATGACCTTCGGCCAGCCGGTCGAGGCCCAACCCGTCGGTTTGTAATAAAAGCGCCATTTGGTCAATAAATGCTCCGGTACCGCCGGCACAGGCGCCGTTCATTCTTTGTTCCAATTCTTGGCCCAAATAGGTGATTTTGGCGTCTTCTCCGCCCAATTCGATCACGACGTCCGTTTGAGGAATAAAAAACTCCACAGCTTTGGTACAGGCAATCACTTCCTGGACAAAGGGGAGTCTTAGACGATTGGACATGCTAAGACCGCCGGAGCCCGTAATGGCCATTTTGACCTCAAGGTTTCCTAAGGTTTCAGTAGCTTGTGTCAAGATGTCTTTTACTGCTATTTTGATATCGGAATAGTGGCGCTGATAACGATGAAAGATGATCTTTCCTCTTTCATCCAATACGACTATTTTTACCGTTGTAGAACCAATGTCCAAACCTAAGAAATACTGTATCCGTGTTCTTTCCATCGTATTCCCCCTTTCGTCAGAAAGCTACAGGTAATAAAAGTATATCGGTTAATTATTTATTATATACGAAGAAACGAGATTTTTCAATCATCTTACCACAGCAAATATTATCCAGATTGTGAAGGATTTGAGGAGTTTTTTTGTCGGATTATGTCTTTCCCTGATTGCGCCGCTGCCTGCCGTTATAATCCACATAATAATCATCCTTCAAAATCAATTCTCCGATGGGGACGATGGTATACCCCTCTTCTTGTAGTTTGGGCAGGATCGTCTCTAAGGCGACAGCGGTATTTTCTCCATTATTGTGGAAAAGGACGATCTTGCCGCTTTCGATCTGGTTTAACACCCGTTGGATGATTTCCCCGGAAGAAAGATTTATTGATCTGTGTTTGCATCATTATATGCAAGCTATAAATATAGACCTTGAATTAAAGGCCTTTTTATGCTTATCTTATTGATAGAAAGAGATATTTGTAATTTGGGGAGAGTTGAAATCTCTCATATTTTTCAAAAAAATGTCCGGACGAAAATTTCGTCCGGACATGGCTATGAGGGTGGATACTACTCTAATACTATTTTTGCCGGCATATTTTCTTTGCCAGCTGTTAATGCGGCTGCAAAAGCTATCATAGACATCCAAATTCTTTTAAATCGGAACTGGCTTTAGCTGGGGAGTCGGAAGCATCATATTGTATGTGGCTTAGTACCTTCCAGGAACCGTCTTCTTTTACCAGCTCCGCTTCTAGATCAATAGCTGAGATTGTATTGTAAATATAAAATTGATTTGTGTCCGGATCTTCATCGATTGCTTGAACCCAAATCTCTAATCTTGCTTTGGCAGTGGCTGTTTCTCCATCAATCGAAATTTCTTCTATGGTGCATTCGGTAACGCCGCCATCCGTGATGTAATATTGAACATAATACATCACGGTTTAGGGCATCTTCATGGTATGCCGGATATAAAGTGGCGATACCCGATTCTTTGGAAAAGTATTTTCTGTTTCGGTCTTAAAATCTGCAATACAGGCATTATACTCATCATTGTCAGGTCTTTTGCTATACCTGTTTGTGATAAGCACCTATATGTGCTAACACCGTTTGATCCCCAATTATGGCATTTTCAATTTCATCTCTTGCAGCCTCTGTTTCTAGGTCAGTTGATCCCATTATGGCAATAGCAGCGATTCCTACGATTAATAATAGTAACAGGACGAGAATTTTCTTCATATTTTTTTTCATTTTTTGCTCCTTTCTGGTCTCATGTTAATAGGTTATTTTAAATACGTACACTCTATAGGCATTAAGGTTGGGTACCGTACCGTTCAATATTCTTGCATACTGGCCATAACCGGTTTTTAGACAATCTCCGCGCCAAAGCACTTTTTCTCTGTCGGTGGAATGCTGATTGATGAGATCCCCTGTTCCTTCATTGACAGGGTTGCCGTTGTAGTATACCGGTTGCCCTGTATCATAGTCGATTAAGTAATATGTTGATTGGGTATTATTAAGAACGCATAAGGCGGAATGGTTCATGACATTGTCACCCTCCCAATCGTAGAAAATGACTTCCGTTCCATTTCCTGTTAAATTGGAGCTGTTGTTGATATAGGCATAAGTAACATAGGGTGCACCAGTCCCATATTTACTCCAACTCCCTATTTTTTGTGAAATATTTGCCCCATTGATCTCTTTATCCCGGAGGTAATTTTTTAAGCTATTCGCATTGGTCCAATTTGTGCAATATGCAAAAACATGCCCTGTCCAATAATGGAACCAGGTGCTTGTGCCGGTTGTGATTTATGGCAATTCTCCTGCATCAAGGCATTGTGATACATAATTTGCACAATCTTGTGAAAAATTTTGGAAATCAGGATTGCGAAGCGTTTGGCTGTTGCTTACCCATGTGTAGGAATAGGTTTTTGCGTTTGTTCCACTGTAGATAGCGGCAACATCTTTGGGGCAAAAGAAAAACACCATCGAGGTTGCCAAAAAAAACATGAGTACGAAGTAGGGTAGCAATAATTTTCTTTTCATCACAATATTCTTTCTCCATTGTTATATATTATTCTACATATGTTGTTGTGAAGCATATGATTGTGGTTGATATTGATGAAAAATGGATAGCGCATCAATATATGATAGTCTTATTATTTCGAAAATATGTTTCTCGTGAGGAATGTATTTTTATTATATCATTGCGGTAAGGAAAAATCAAATGGCATCCGACATATTATCCATTTGAATGCGATAAATGCCGAAAGCCATATGATTGATTTATTTTAGTATCTTGAAAGATACGTCTGTATTCCCCATGATAAGCAGATTTGATGATAGGAATGAAGATTATGATCGGAAGGTTGCGATTGGATTTTATGGCGAGCTGTTTGTTGTTTAAATGGTTTCTTGTCAACGTGGCAGATTTTTACGAATGGCATTCAAGGACAACAGGTTTTCCCGAAATAGAATGTAGAAAACAAAAAATATAGTTTTTATTCTCCCTGATTGCGCCTCTGCCTGCCGTTATAATCCACATAATAATCGTCTTTCAAAATTAATTCTCCGATGGGGACGATGGTGTACCCCTCTTCTTGTAGTTTGGGCAGAATCGTTTCTAAGGCGACAGCGGTATTTTCTCCATTATTGTGGAAAAGGACGATCTTGCCGCTTTCGATCTGGTTTAACACCCGTTGGATGATTTCCCCGGAAGAAAGATTTATTGATCTGTGTTTGCATCATTATATGCAAAGGCTATAAATATAGACCTTGAATTAAAGGCCTTTTTATGCTTATCTTATTGATAGAAAGAGATATTTGTAATTTGGGGAGAGTTGAAATCTCTCATATTTTTCAAAAAAAATGTCCGGACGAAAATTTCGTCCGGACATGGCTTTTTATGAGGGTGGATACTACTCTAATACTATTTTTGCCGGCATATTTTCTTTGCCAGCTGTTAATGCGGCTGCAAAGCTATCATAGACATCACATTCTTTTAAATCGGAACTGGCTTTAGCTGGGGAGTCGGAAGCATCATATTGTATGTGGCTTAGTACCTTCCAGGAACCGTCTTCTTTTACCAGCTCCGCTTCTAGATCAATAGCTGAGATTGTATTGTAAATATAAAATTGATTTGTGTCCGGATCTTCATCGATTGCTTGACCCAAGTTGCATCGAAGCTGATGGCGATGGTTTTGTCTTCCGTTTCCACGGAATAGATTGGTTTTAGCCCGATCGATTGGCTTACCATGCTGACGGCATAATTTGAAGGGCACCTGCAGCAGAAAATACCCCCGGAGAGCAGAAAGATAAAAACGAAAAAAAGCAGCAAAAATCGGGTATGCTTTTTCTTTGAAATATAGATCATCGTATATCACCCGAAAAAAGAAGTTTCTATAAAATATGCGGGATAGAGGGTATATATCCCTTTTCTAAATTTTAAATCTATGTTATGATAAAATGATAGTAAAAGTTAAAAAGACCATAGGAAGCGAAAGGTGTTGGCGATGGCAAAGGGATGGTTCATCTCTTTGAAGGGATCGACGGAGCCGGGAAAACAAGCCAGATTGAAAGAGCAAAGGAATTCTTTTCGGCCCGTGGTTTTGAACCCGTTGTAACGAGAGAACCCGGCGGGACCTCCTTGGGAGGGCGCATACGGGGAGCTCTTGTTGGATTGCGGCAACCAAGGGATGGGGGAAGAAACGGAGCTCCTCCTTTACGGCGCCGATCGCAGCCAGCATGTGGCGGAAACGATCCGGCCCGCACTGGAAAAAGGGCAGATCGTTTTATGTGACCGTTATGCCGATTCTACAGTCGCCTATCAAGGATATGGGCGCAATTTGGATTTGGCCCTGATCGCGAAGATCAATGAAATCGCTACCGGGGGTCTATGGCCTACGCTCACCTTTGTATTGGATATGGATGAAAGCGTTGCTTTGCAGCGGATATCGCAAAACCGCACCGGAGGGTTCGACCGCATGGAAGGGGAAACGATCGCCTTTTTCCAAAGGGTACGCCGTGGTTTTCTCGCCATAGCGGAAAATGAACCGCACCGCCTTCGGGTGATCCCCGGCAATCAGGATCGGGAAGCGGTTTTTGCCGAGATTGAAGTTCATTTGAAAAGGTTGATTGGAGAATGAAGGTAAACTGGTCGGCGGAAATGGCAAAGGCGGCCCATGCCTATCTTTTTTTAGGCCCTTCTCCTGTGGTGCAAGAGGCGGCCCTTGCTTTAGCAATGGCGGTCAACTGTGAGGCGCCTGTGGATGGTGCGGGGTGCCGGAATTGTGAAAACTGCCGCCGGATCGAAAAGGGTGGTTTTGCGGATCTGGAGATCATATCTCCTGCCGGAGCCCATTATAAGATTGAACAGATTCGCGATCTCCAGCATAGGATCAACCAAAGCCGGATGATGGGGAAGGTTAAGGTTTTTATCCTCGTCGACGCCGACGCCATGCAGGACGCTGCCGCTAATTGTCTGTTGAAGACATTGGAAGAGCCTGCCGACGACCGCATGATCATCCTCTTAGCGGAGAATGGAGACCGGATCTTGCCGACGGTGATGTCCCGCTGCCGCATCCTCAATTGGCGTTTGGCCCCGGAGCCTATCGCGAAAGAAGATCTGTTGCCGGTTTGGGAATTTCTCCAAAGGCTTCCTGATGCGGACTGGGAGGAGATTTTTTCCTTTACGGAGAATTTGGCCAAAAATCGAGAGGGGATTCCGGTCTTCTTCGATCGTATGGAAACGATTTTGCGAGATAATTATGTGGAGCGCAGTAGAGGCCGGGAAGTGCAAAAACTCGCTCTCTCCCTTTGGGATACGGAAGAACTCTTGGCGGCATGGGAAAAAGTGGAAAAAGCGCGCATCTATTTTGGGTATCCTGTCAACGGCAGGCTGCTTTTAGATACATTGCTCCTCGAGATCAAAGAGGAGCGGGAAAGAAAGGATTGAAAAAATGGCAAATAAGATAAATGTTGTAGGTGTCCGCTTCAAGCAGGCGGGAAAAATCTACTATTTTAATCCAGGAGACATCCCCTTGGAATTAGACGATAAAGTGATCGTTGAAACTGCGCGGGGTTTGGAATACGGGCGCGTTGTCATCGCCCCCCGGCTCATGGGGAAAGATGCGATTGTCCAGCCCTTAAAAGACGTGGTCAGAAAAGCCACAGCAGAGGATGATGAAGTTTACCGGGCCAATAAAGAAAAGGAAAAGGAAGCCTTTCAGATCTGTTTAAAGAAGATCCAAAAGAATGATTTGCCGATGAAACTGATCGATGTGGAATATACCTTCGACGTCAGTAAGATCATTTTTTATTTCACCGCCGAAGGGCGGGTGGACTTCCGTGAGTTGGTCAAAGATTTGGCGGCGGTGTTCCGCACCCGGATCGAATTGCGGCAGATCGGCGTAAGAGACGAAGCGAAAATGATCGGCGGGATTGCTTCCTGCGGGCGTGTGCTTTGCTGCCACAGCGTTCTCGATGATTTTCAGCCGGTTTCCATTCGTATGGCAAAGCAGCAGAATCTCTCTTTGAACCCGGGGAAAATCTCCGGTATTTGCGGCCGTCTCATGTGTTGCTTGAAGTTCGAGAGTGACGATTATAAGAATAACCAGCATAAAGAACCAATCCATGAGGATATCGATCCGGAAGAAATGGAAGAATTGCTGGCTTTGGAAGATAAAAACTGAGGAGGGATCCCCATGCTCAGTCAAGCCCTGATCGAATTGGAGGAGAAGGCGAAAGCCATGGCCGAGGAATTGGCTACGATCCGCCATTATGTGGAAAAATTGGAGCAGCAGAATGCTTCCATGCAGGAGATCATTAAAAAGAAAAACCAAGCGCTTTCCGGGGAAGGCGCATTGACCGCGCTTTATACCGCCGGTTTCCATATCTGTCCGCCCCAATACGGGGAGCCGAGGGACGGGGATTGCATTTTTTGTGAAGCCTTCATGGCAAAGAAGGAATAGTCATGGCGGAAAGGATAGACGATCTCACTTGGGGAGATTTTCGCCTCATACAAAACCCGGATTGGTTTTGTTTTTCCCTTGATGCGGTGATCCTTTCTTGGTACGCCGGGATTTCTCCCGGTGACCGGGTTCTTGATCTCGGTTCCGGCAACGGTGTTTTGCCGCTTTTGTTGTTGGCGCGGGAAAAGAGCCTTCAGATCACAGGATTGGAATTGATGGCGCCTTTGGCGGATTTAGCCCGGCGCAATATGGAGATGAACCGGGTGGACGTCGAGATCGTTTGCGGCGACATCTGCCGGGGAACCGAACTTTTCCCTAAAGCATCCTTTGATCTTGTGGTCTCCAATCCCCCATATGAAAAGATGGATCATGGCCGCTTGCCCAAGGAGCCGTTAAAAGCGGCGGCCAGGGCAGAGGTCTATTGTGATTTACATACGGTCGTGGAAACGGCTGCAACTTTATTAAAGCCTTTGGGGCGGTTTGCCATCGTCCACCGGGCGAAGCGTTTGGCCGAGGTGATTTATGAGGCAAAGTCCTTCGGTTTGGAGCCGAAAACTTTGCTTTTGATCGCTCCAAAGCCCGGGGAGGCCGCCAATTTGCTCTTTATGGAAGCGGTCAAAGGAGGGAAGCCGGGGCTTTTGCTCCCAGCGCCCTTGATCGTTTATGGAGAAGATGGGGAATATACGGAGGAAATGAAAAAGGTTTTTCGCGGTCCTGAAGGAGGAACAGGATGGAAGTGATAGAAAATGCCCTCTATTTGGTGGCGACGCCGATCGGTAATTTGGCGGACATTACCTATCGGGCAGTGGCGGTTTTGAAAGGGTGCGATCTGATCGCTGCGGAAGATACCAGACGCAGCGGTATCCTCTTGCGCCATTATGAAATCGAGACACCACAAATCAGTTATCATGCCCATAATTTGGCCAAGCGCAGGGAGGAGCTGATCGCTTTCCTCTTAGAGGGGAAATCCATCGCGCTCATTACCGATGCAGGGATGCCGGGGATCTCCGACCCGGGAGAAGACCTGGCCCAGGCAGCGATTAAAGCAGGAATCAAGGTCGTGCCGATTCCCGGCGCCAATGCCGTTTTGTCGGCTTTGGTTGGTTCGGGGCTGCCTTGCCGTTATTTTGTGTTTGAGGGTTTTTTGCCACGGACGAAAAAAGAAAGGCAGGAGCGGCTTGCGCTTTTGGCTGAAGAAGAGAGAACCGTGGTTTTTTATATCTCTCCCCATCGCGTCAAAGAAGATCTCGGTGATCTTTTAGCCGGACTGGGAGAAAGGCCGGCAGCACTGGCCAGAGAATTAACAAAAGTACATGAAACATTTTACCGCCATTCCCTAGGTGATTTGCTGCAACTGGTGAAGGAAAATGAGCTCAAAGGGGAAATGTGCCTGGTAATCGGCGGGGCGAAACGGGAAGCCGCAGCAAAGCCCCCGGGTGAGGAGGAGATCAGGGCCGAATTGGCCCGATTGATGTCCGACGGGCTGCGTGCCAAAGAAGCGGCCCGGCAAATTGCGGAAAAATACGGTCTCGGGAAAAATGAGATCTATCCCTTGACCTTTAAAGAAGGAGTTTCGGAGGAAGAAGAATGAGCGAAAAGAGATTCTATATCACAACACCAATTTATTATCCCAGCAATAATCTGCATATCGGCCATTGCTATACCACCGTTGCCGGGGATACGATGGCGCGGTATAAAAAGATGCGCGGTTATGATGTGTATTATCTCACCGGTTCCGATGAGCATGGGCAGAAGATTGAACGGATCGCCAAAGAGAAGGGCTTGGAACCTTTGGAATATGTGACGCCGATCGTTGATAATTTCAAGTTTTTGTGGCAGAAGTTCAATATTGAGTATAACGGTTTTATCCGCACTACCGATGATTATCATGAAAAAGCGGTGCAAGAGATTTTTAAGAAATTGGCGGCCAACGGCGATATTTACCGCTCGGAATATGAGGGCTGGTATTGTGTGCCTTGCGAAACCTTTTTTACCGAACGGCAATTGGAAGAAGGCCATGTTTGCCCCGATTGCGGCCGTACAACGGAATTGGTGAAAGAGGAAAGCTACTTCTTCAAAATGAGTAAATACCAAGACCGTCTCTTGCAATATATTGAAGACCACCCGGATTTTATCGAGCCTGCCACGAGAAAAAATGAAATGGTGAGCTTCTTAAAACAGGGCTTGGAAGATTTGAGCATTTCCAGAACCACCTTGGCTGGGGCATCCGCGTTCCCGACGACCCCAAGCATGTGATCTGTTTGGCTCGATGCTTTGAGCAATTATATCGCTTTGGGCTATGGGCAGGAGGATACGACGCTCTTTGACAAGTTCTGGCCTGCCGATGTTCATTTGGTTGGGAAAGACATCATTCGCTTCCATACGGTGATTTGGCCGATCATGCTGATGGCTTTGGATTTACCCTTGCCGAAACGGGTCTTTGCCCACGGTTGGATCTTGGTCGGAGAAGGGAAGATGTCCAAATCCAAAGGCAATGTGGTCGATCCGATGATTTTGGCGGATAAATACAGCACCGATGCGCTGCGTTATTTCCTGTTAAGGGAATTTGTGTTCGGCCAAGACGGCAATTATTCCGAAGATCTTTTGATCAGCCGTATCAATGTGGACCTCGCTAATGATTTCGGCAATCTTTTAAGCCGTACCACCGCCATGATCGAAAAATTCCAAGGCGGAGAAATTTTAGCGCCGGAAGAAAAAACGGAATACGATGATGAATTGTTGGCGCTCTTTAAGTCGGTTCCGGATGAGATGGCCGCTTATATGGAGAAGTTAGAGTTCCATAATGCCTTGGCTTCCATTTGGAAGATCGTTGCCAAGGCCAATAAATATATCGATGAAACTGCGCCTTGGGCCTTGAATAAGAGCGAAGACGGCAAGAAAAAGCTCAGCACCGTGCTGTATAATATGGCGGAGGCCTTGCGTTTTTCCACCATCATGCTTTCTCCCTTTATGCCCAATGTCCCGGCGAAAGTATGGGCGCAATTGGGGATTGCCGGGGAAACGGGAATTCAAAATTGGGAAAGCCTCCAATACGGCAAAATTCCGGCGGGTATCCGTATTGATCGGGGAGAACCGATCTTCCCCCGTTTAGAAGCCCAGGAAGAAAAGGAAGCCAAAGCCGCCAAGAAAGAGGCGAAAGCCGCGAAAAAAGAGGCCCAACAACCGCAAGCCTCTAAAAAAGCGGAAGAACAAAAGGAAATGATCACGATCGATGAGTTTGCCAAGATCGAGCTTCGCGTCGCCCATGTCCTTACCGCCGAAAAGGTGGAAGGCGCCGATAAACTCTTAAAACTCCGTGTGCGTATCGGGGAAGAAGAACGGACGATCGTCGCCGGGATTGCCTTACATTATCAGCCCGACGATCTTGTCGGTAAGAATGTCGTGGTGGTCGCCAATTTGAAGCCTGCTAAATTAAGAGGGATTGAAAGCCAAGGGATGATTTTAGCGGCTTCCGACAGTCAAGCTATGGAATTATTGACCCTGGAAACGGTTCAAGATGGCGGCCGGGTGAAATAGGAGGGCAAGATGTTTTTTGATAGCCATGCCCATTTGAATGACCCGCAATTTGCCGATGATCTGCCCGAAGTTTTGGCTGCGGCGAAGGAAAACGGCATTGCCAAGATTGCCGTCGTTGGGTTTGATTGGGAAAGCAGCAAGCAAGCGGTGGCTTTGGCTCGGCAATACCGGGAGATCTATGGCATCGTCGGCGTCCATCCCCATGATGCGGATGGTTTCTGCGATGAAACGGAAGAATCTTTGCGTACATGGGCAAAGGAAGATAAAGTGGTTGCCATTGGGGAGATTGGCCTTGATTATTACCGGGATCTTTCTCCGCGTGCGATTCAACAGATCGTTTTCCGCCGCCAGTTGGCGATCGCCCGTGATCTTGATTTGCCCTTTTCCATTCATAGCCGTGACGCCATGGAAGATGTGCTCAAAATATTGAAAGAGGAAAAGCAAGGGGCATATCAAGGCATCCTGCACTGTTATTCCGGTAGTTATGAACAAGCCCGAATCCTACTGGACCTGGGTTTTCACATTTCTTTTGCCGGCCCGGTTACTTATCCCAACAGCAAGAAATTGCCTGAGATTGCAGCCAAGATCCCGTTGGAGCGGATTTTGATCGAGACCGATTGTCCGTATCTTTCTCCTCAGCCTCGGCGGGGCAAGCGGAATGAGCCTGCCAATGTTCGCTTTGTAGCGGAGAAAATTGCGGAGATTCGTGGGATTCCCGTGGAAGCGGTAGCCGAGGCTACTTATAAGAATGCCTGTCGGCTTTTCCGTATTGATGATTAAATTGTATGATGAAGATTTGGATTTGCATCCTCGTGTTCAAAGGGAGGGTGCAAATCTTTTTTATGGCATGAAACGTCGATTCTTCAATGAGAGCATTTCTTTACGAAATATCGTTTATAAAAGGAGGATTCGTGTCGAATTTTTATTGACGATGGAGATTTTTTCTAGTATGATGGAATAAGAATAACCTGTTTGAGAGGATGGTTGTAACGAGATATTTCCATTAATAAATTTCATATAAGTAGGTGATCGTATGATATATTATTTCGGATTATTCGTGGCCGGTCTTTTTATCCTGTTTGGCATTGATGATTTGATTTGGGATATTGTATTCTTATTTAAGTTTCGATTTCGCAAGCCTGTTGATAGGATACCGATTGAGGATCTGGACAATACCGTACCGAAGCTGTTGGCTGTGATTGTGGCCGCATGGAAAGAAAATGTGGTTTTAGATGATGTGATCAGCAATCTGATCGAAACAGCGCAGTATCCGAAATCGATGTATCATATTTTTATTGGGGTTTATCCCAATGATGAAGATACCATCGCGGTTGCCAAGGGATTGGAGGAACGATTCCCCAATGTCCATTGCGTCGTGAACACGAAACCTGGTCCTACCTCGAAAGCGGATAATATCAACCATGTGTTCAGCAGTATCAAAGATTATGAAGATGAACGGGGTTGGGAATTTAGCGCATTTATCGTCCATGATTCGGAAGATATCGTTCATCCTTATGAATTCAAGATGGAAAATTATCTGATTGAGAAATATGATGCGCTGCAATTTCCGGTTTTTCCTTTGCAGCAGATGCCGAAGTTTAAGAATATATTTCCCAATATGACCGTTGGCACCTATGCGGATGAATTTGCGGAAAATCACTTTCATATCATGGTGGCCAGAAATCGCACGGTTGCTTTTGTCCCTTCGGCCGGGACAGGTTTTGCCCTTTCCCGTAAACTGGTCAATCGCATGGGGTATGCGGATATTTTCCCGGAAGACAGTTTGACGGAAGATTATAAACTTTCCTTAACCTTGAAAAAAATGGGCTACCATTTGCACTATGTTTTGGAAAGCGTTGAGCGTTTGAATAATGACGGAGAGGTCAAGCGGGAATTTGTTTCTACCCGCAGCCGCTTTCCAACTACATTTCGCGCCGCGGTAAAGCAGAAATCTCGTTGGATTTTTGGGATTACGATGCAGTCTTTCCGTATCCGGGATGTGTTGGAAGAGGATGATTTGAATTTAATTCAAAGATACAGCCTTTATCGAGACTGGAAAGCGAAATTCGGTAATCTATTAAATTTCTTAGGCTATATTGTTTTTATTTATTTCATTGCGTCCCTGTTCTTACCCATTCCCATTATGTATCCAATGTGGTCTTTTTCCTGGTATTTATGTGTCGTTTTGACCGGTATGATGATCGAGCGGCAACTGTTGCGTGCTGCGGCCATCAAAAATGTATACGGCTGGAGGAGTGCGATCATCGCGTGCTTTTTGCCGCCTTTATTGCCGATTCGTTTGGTATGGGGGAATATCATCAATTTTACCGCTACGATGCGGGCCTGGAAGATGCGTTTCGTCGGCACTGCCAATAGAAAGAAGAGCCAAGGTCCCCAAAGATGGGACAAAACAGAGCATGAGTTTTTGGACAAAGAGGTGTTGCAGCGTTACCACCGCAATTTCGGTGATGTTTTGCTGGAAAAGAAGCTCATCATGGCGAAAGACCTCAAAAATGCTTTGGGAAAATCGCGGGATGAGCAAAGATATATCGGCGCGGTTTTAAAAGAAGAGGATCGGTTGTCGGAAGATAATCTCTTAAACGCCCTGGCCAATGTGCAGCATACCATCTATTTTCCTTTGAATGCCTTGCGTACCCGGCATAAAGTCGGTTGTTTTGATTTCGATTTATTGGAGGAACTGTCGGCATTTCCTCTCTTGGAAACGGTGAATAGCTTCGTGATCGCCATTTCTGACAAGAGCCCCGTAGACGCCAGGGAAAAGCTGGAAAAGGCATGTAATAAGAAAGTGGAGATCGTATACAGCAAACCTTCCGATATTCACCGTTCTTTACAGGCGGTTGCGAGCGGCCATTATACCAGCGGTTCTACTAGGATCAATGAGCTGTTCTCTTACGGCGATATCAATGGAGAACAGGCTTTGCTTGCCATTCTCTTTGGAACCAAACTTAATAAACCGGCCAAAGAGATGCTGTGTGTGATGGGGTTAGCCTGTACCCCCAAAAATACGGCGGTTGAAAGCGTGCCCCTTTCTTTATCCATCGTAGAAGACGAGGGACAAAGCGACACCGTCACATTCTAACAAAGCGTTTCTTTATCAGACACCAGAGAATTAAAAAGGCCGGCAGAATTGCCGGGCTCAGCTTGTATATAAACCCTAGTTTTCTCATAAAACAAGAGACGGCCAAGAAAGGGTTTAGAGCAAGGCGCAGAAAAACCGCAGGACGCGATGTGTACATAGACGTACATAAGCGGTCTGCGGTTTTTTTGGAACACAGCACTAAGCTCTTTATTGACAGTCTCAGCCCGGCATTTCTGCCGGGCTTTACTTATGAAAGCATTACATCTGAAAGAATTACATCTTTGAGGAAAAGGCGAAAGGTTCCAGTTCGCTTGGTTCCGAGCAAATGGTGAGAGCGTCTTCATAGGTGACCTTTTTCTCCCGGATGAGCCGACTTAAATCTTGTGATAAGGTATTCATCCCGTCTTTGGCCCCGGTTTGAATCACGGAGCGCAGTTGATGGCATTTATTGTCACGGATGAGATTTCGCACCGCATCGGTTCCGACCAGAACTTCCAATGCCGCGATACGCCCTTGCCCGTCTGCTGTGGGAAGCAGCTGTTGGGTGATGATTCCTTGTAAAACTCCGCTGAGCTGGGTGCGTATTTGCCGTTGGCCTTCAGCGGGGAAGACATCGATAATGCGGTCGATGGTATTGGCGGCTCCGGTGGTGTGTAAAGTGGAAAAGACCAAATGGCCGGTTT
>JAXGQI010000023.1:0-26068 GCA_040766525.1 Clostridiales bacterium
AAATGTCGGCAGCATGCCGGACGCCAATGGCGTCGGAGAATGTGGGGATCCCGATTGCGGAGACAGCCTCACCATCTATATCAAGGTGGAAAACGAGATCATCAAGGAAGTCTCATTTATGGTTTTCGGCTGCGTTGCCGCAATTGCTTCCAGCAGCATGACAACGGTTTTAGCAAAAGGGAAATCCCTTTCCGAGGCACTTACAATAACCGATCAAGAAATCGATCAAGCCCTTGGCGGCCTTCCGGAGCATAAAACACACTGTTCCCTTTTGGGCGCTACCGCCTTGAAAAACGCCATTGAAAACTATACTGGGAAAAATTCTCAAATTGAAGAAGCCTAAATCTGCAAACAATCATATGAAAAGGAGTTGGCATGTATGAAAAAAGAAGCAAGAAAAGCATCCTCATTGCAACCGATGCCAAAAGTCTTCGTCTCTTGTAGAGATAAAAATGGTGAGGACAATGCCCTTGTCGTTGCTTATTGTTGCAATTGTAGTTATGACCCACCGATGGTGATGGTCGGGATCGTACCCAGCCGCTACTCTTATCAGATGGTAAAGGAGAGCGGTTGCTTTGTCGTCAATCTTGTCGACGCATCCTATAAGGAAACCTTTGATTATTTAGGCAGCCACAGCAAGCGTAACGAAAACAAACTCGAAAGAATGAATGTACAACTGGAAGACGGCGTCGCCGTAAATGCGCCAATCCTCAAGGATTGCCCCGTCAACATCGAATGCAGCGTGATTGATTCTATTTTGACCGGTTCTCATGAAATGTTTATCGGTAAAATCGAATATGTCCATGCTGATGAAGCGCTATTAGATGATAATGGTGCGATAGATTTTTCCCAAATCAACTTTATTTGAGGAGTAGTGTACAATGGCTGAAAAAACCAGAGCCTGCAATGATTCCTCCTGTTCAAAGGAATCTTGCGGCAATTGTGAGAAAAACCCGGAAAGCTTTTATGAAAAAACCAATGAGTATAATTCCATCAAAAAAGTCATCGGTGTGGTAAGCGGCAAAGGGAGGCGTTGGAAAATCCTTGGTCACCTCCATGCTGTCTGTACTGATGAGCAGGAAGAGGACATTCCGTCGGCATCCTGGACGCCGATATTACCGGCCCTTCAATCCCCAAAATGTTCGGCATCAATGAAAGGGCAGCCGTAAGCGAAATGGGGATCTTCCCCGCCACGACCCCGCATGATATTAAAATGATGTCGATCAATCTTTTGCTGGAAAAGGCGGATCAACCGGTCATTTGGCGCGGGCCTTTGCTCGCCGGCGCCGTGAAACAGTTTTGGACCGATGTCCTTTGGGGCGACCTGGATGTCCTCTTTATCGATTTACCGCCGGGAACAGGGGACGTACCCCTTACGGTGTTCCAATCGATCCCGTTAGACGGCATTATCGTTGTCACATCGCCTCAAGAGCTCGTTTCGATGATCGTTAGAAAAGCATACAATATGGCAAAACAGATGAACATCCCGATTTTAGGCGTGGTCGAAAACATGTCCTATGTAAAATGCCCGGATTGTGGCAAAGAGATCAAGATTTTTGGGGAAAGTAAACTAGAACCGATTTCCAAAGAATTAGAAATCGAGATCTTAGGGAAAGTCCCGATCGATCCGCAGTTGGCTTCCTTAGCCGATCAGGGTAAATTCGAGGAATTTGAAAACCGTTATTTGGATTTTGCCGCCGGGAAAATTGAGATGCTCATCAAAAATCAGCTTTTATAAAGCAATTTGTGTAAACTAGGGGGAAAGCCTCCATTCCATATCAAACACAAAAGGCGACAGTCTCAAAGTTGTATCATACTTTGAGGCTGTTTCCTTTTCATTTTTCGTGGTTTATGCTATATTTTTACTAGACCTTGAAGGGAGGATTCACTTTGCGTACATTGGCGAAAGACGGCCAAGCCGTTTTAATAGAAAAAAAGTCCCGCTTCATCGGTTATGCCAAAGCGGTAACAGCTGAAGGCGAAGCACAAGAATTTATCAGCACCATTAAGAAACGCAATTGGGACGCCACCCATAATGTCTATGCCTACCAAATCGGCGCTATGGATGAGGTGCAAAAATCCACGGACGACGGCGAGCCCTCGGGAACGGCAGGCCGCCCGGTTTTGGAAACGATCAAAAATGCTGATCTAAAAAATACGGTGATCGTTGTAACCCGCTACTTCGGCGGTGTTTTACTGGGAACCGGGGGACTGGTGCGGGCCTATACCAAAGCAGCCCAAGGTGCGATTGAAGACGCTGGTATCCAAGTATTAAAAGAAGGGCAGCGCCTTTGTATGATCATGAACTATACGCTCTTAGGCAAGGTACAGAACGATTTGGCAATGAAAGATGTGGAAATCGGGGAGATCGATTATCAGAACAATGCAGCACTTTACTGCACGGTCAATAAGGAAGAAACGAAAGAGTTTATGAGAGAAATCCGAGATGCCTACGGGGATCAAGTTAAAATCACCTTAATCAGCGGCGAGGTCTGGCGTAAAGTGCGAAACGCCGCCATGTAAGATTTCGGCCCATAATGCCAATAATAGTGAGGGAGATTCCCACTAAATTAAAGGGTAAAACTACATAATTCTCAAGTTTTCGTTAGTAAACAAGCGTTTCCCCTTAAATCCATCTTTCCAAGAATGTAAAAAAATGGTATAATCAGTTTTAGCGAAAAAACCACCAAAGGATGAAAAATGCAGTATACGATTAAAACCTTCGGCTGTCAGATGAATGCCCATGACTCCGAATTTTTAGAAGGTCTTTTGACCCAGAGGGGCTATTCGCCCACAGACGATATCGAAATAGCAGATTTAATCATCATCAATACCTGCTGCGTCCGGGCAACGGCAGAAAATAAGATCTTTGGCTTTTTAGATAGCCTCCAGCGGGTAAAACGGATGCGGCCCTCTTTAAAGATTGCCGTGGTCGGTTGTCTCGTATCAGAAGAAACAGCTGCGCAAAAAATAGTAAAGCGCGGCAGGATCGTTGACATCGTGCTGGGCACGAGGAGCCTGTACCGGCTGCCGTTTTATTTGGACAAACTTGAAACAAACAGAGGTCCATTCATAGAAATCGATCTCGATATTGATGTTCCGGAAGGAAGGGTACACCGGCGGCCCGATGATTTTCGGGCTTTTGTTACGATCATGTACGGTTGTGACAATTTCTGCTCCTATTGTATCGTTCCTTATGTTCGTGGTAGGGAAAAAAGCCGGAACATGGAAGAGATTCTAGGAGAGACAAAAGAATTGGTCCAATCCGGAGTGAAAGAGATCATGTTTTTGGGCCAAAATGTCAATTCCTATGGACAAGGTTTGGGAGCAGGGGAGAACTTTGCCGCGCTTTTGCGGGCCGCCAATGAGATCCCCGGTCTTGAGCGTATCCGCTATATGACCTCACACCCTAAGGATTTCAACGATGAGATTATCAGCGCCATTGCCGAAAGCCCCAAGGTATGCCGCCACTTCCATTTACCGATCCAAAGCGGCGCTAACCGCATTTTAAAGGCAATGAACAGAAAATATGACCGGGAATACTATCTTGACCTTATGGAGAAAATAAAGGAAAAGTTTCCCGACGCAACCCTAACGACGGATATCATCGTCGGCTATCCCGGTGAGACCGAGGAGGATTTTTTCGATACCCTGGATATCCTCAAACGGGTGGAATATGATCTCGCTTATACCTTTCGCTACTCACCGCGAGAAGGCACGCCGGCCGCAAAGAAACAGCAGATTCCCCAAGGGGTGAAAAAGGAACGGCTGCTAAAATTGATGGAAGTGCAAAACGAGATCAGCCTACGGAAAAATGAAAGCCTGGTCGGAAAAGAAGTCATGATCCTCGGGGAAGGGCCGAGCCAAAACAATCCCGCTTTCCAAACAGGAAGAACCGAAGGCAATAAAATCGTCAATTTTCCCTCTGAAAAGGGGATGAAAGGCCAGCTGGCCAAAATAAAAATAATCAATGCGCATACCTGGTCTCTTGAAGGCCGGTTATAACGAAGGAGGAAAAAATCAATGTCCGTATTAGAAAAAGCCGCCGCTTTGGCTCAAGCGATTGAAGAAAGTGAAGAGTTAAAGATCGTTCGGGAAAAAGAAACACAATTAAGAGCCGATAAAGCGGCAGAACCGATCCTTTCCCTTTATTTTGAATTGCAACAAAAACTTTTTGAATTGCAAGAACAGGGGAAAGAACCTGAAATGGATTTAATTGAACAATTTAATCAAGTCCAAGACAAAATGGAAGCAAACCCCACCATCGCAGAATACTACAAAGCCCAAGAAGGTTTGGGGATTCTTTTGCAGCAAGTCAATGCCATGATTTCCCGCGCCCTTACCGGCGATGACGGCGGTTGCAGCGACAGCGATTGCGCCTCTTGCTCCGGTTGTCACTAAGAGGTTAAAAAAATGGCCCAGCTAACACCGATGATGCGCCAGTATCAGCAAATCAAATCTGAGAATCCGGATGCGCTTCTTTTCTTTCGACTGGGTGATTTCTACGAAATGTTTTTCGAGGATGCCCGCACGGCTTCCCGGGAATTAGACATCACGCTAACTTCCCGTGAGGGCGGCGGCAAAGAGCGGATCCCCATGTGCGGCGTCCCACATCATGCGGCGGAAAATTATATCGCCCGTTTGATTGAAAAGGGCTACCGCGTGGCGATCTGCGAACAAATAGAAGATCCAAAATTGGTAAAGGGACTGGTAAAGCGTGATATTATTCGCGTGATCAGTCCCGGCACCCTTTTGGAAGATAATCTGTTGCCGGATAATCATCATAATTATCTGGCTACTTTATATTGCCAAAACTCCGACTATGGCCTCTGCTATGCCGACATCTCCACGGGAGAATGCAAGGCGGCGGAGATTGCGGCCAAAGCGGAAGAAGAAAATCCGATCTATGATGAAGTTTATCGGATCGGCCCCAAAGAGATCATTTTACCCCAAAGCCTATACGAAAATGAAAGTTTTCGCGCCCGCATGAAAAAGGTTTTCCAGGGTTTATTGACGCCATTACCGGATGATGATTTCACCGAGGAAGCGGCAAATCTCGCCCTGGAAGCCCATTTTTCCATTGACAGCGCCGCCCAGCTTTTCCTGCCGTCTTTGGGGAAGATTGCTGCCGGCGCCACCATCGCCTTTCTCCACAAAAGCCAAAGCGCAGTTTAAGCTATATCAATCATATTGAAGTTTATCAGACCGATCAATATATGTTTTTGGATCAGTCGACCAGGCGCAATTTGGAAATTAGCCAAACAATTTTTACCAATCAAAAGAAGGGGTCCCTCCTTTGGGTAATGGATAAAACCGCTACCTCGATGGGGAAGAGGCTCTTAAAAGAGTGGCTGGAAAACCCCTTATTGAATTTGGAAAAGATCCAAGAACGCCAAGAAGCGGTCCAAGATCTTTATGAAAAACCCTTAGTGCAAAATGAGTTTAAAGATTTTCTCGGGCAAATTCATGACTTGGAACGGATTGTCGGCCGCATCGCATACGGCAATGCCGGCCCCAGAGACATCGTCGCCTTAAAGGAATCCATCGGCTATTTGCCGCAATTTAGGGATTTGCTGCGTCGATTGGAGAGCTCCATTTTTCATAACATGGTCGTCCATTTCGACGATTTGCAGGATCTCTATACCAGCATTGATGAAAAAATCGCAGATGAACCGCCCATTTCCCCTAAAGAAGGCGGCCTGGTTAAAGAGGGCTTCAGCAAAGAGATCGATGAATTGAGAGATATTTCCCGGGGCGGCAAGAACAGCCTCTTGGCGATTGAGGCCAGGGAACGGGAAGCAACCGGGATCAAATCCTTAAAAGTAGGGTATAACAAAGTCTTCGGCTATTATATTGAAGTATCCAATTCCAATAAAGCCCTCGTTCCAAGCCACTATATCCGCAAGCAAACCCTGGCCAACGGGGAACGGTACTTCACCGAAGAGATTAAATTACACGAAGATAAGGTTTTAGGCGCAACCGAGCGCCTCTACCAAAAAGAATATGAAATCTTTTGCCGTGTTCGCGATAATATCGCCGTAAATGCGGCTAGAATACAAATGATGGCGGCCTATATCGCTGTGGCCGACGTCTTATTTTCCTTCGCCAAAACGGCCTTGGAGAATCGCTATGTCTGCCCGGTCTTGCATGACGGCGATACTTTGGAAATCGCCGGCGGTCGCCACCCCATGGTGGAACAAATGGGAGAGGAAGCCTTTATTGCCAATGATACTTTCCTGGACGCCGAAAATCACCGGATTGCGGTGATCACAGGGCCGAATATGGCCGGGAAATCCACGTACATGCGTCAAGTAGCCCTGATTATCCTCATGGCGCAAATCGGCTCCTTTGTCCCCGCCCAAAGCGCAAAAATCGGCTTGACGGACCGCATCTTCACCCGCATCGGAGCTTCCGACGATTTAGTCGGCGGCAACAGCACCTTCATGGTGGAAATGACGGAGACGGCTGATATTCTGCGGGCCGCCAGCGCAAAAAGTTTTATCATATTGGACGAAATCGGCAGAGGAACCAGCACTTTTGACGGGTTATCCATTGCCTGGGCGGTGATCGCCCACCTGGCTGCCGGAGAATTGGGGCCGAAGACCCTGTTTGCTACCCATTATCATGAATTGACTTGCCTGGAAGAAGAGATGGAGCATATCCGAAACTATGCCATTTCCGTTCGGGAATACAATGGGGATCTCATTTTCCTCCGCAAAATCGCGCCGGGCAAGGCCAATAAAAGTTACGGCATCCAAGTGGCCAAATTGGCGGGATTGCCCATCGGCATCATCAACCAAGCGCGCACTATTTTGAAATCATTGGAGAAAAACCAGCTCCATTTGGATAAAAACAAGAACAAAGCGGCGGAAATGCCCGCCTTGTTCAAAGAGATCAGCGAAAACCAAGAAGAAATCTTGGAAGAAATCGAGAACCTGAACATCGACGAACTGGCGCCCATCAAGGCGCTGTCACTCTTAGCCGAATGGCAAGACAGGATCATAAAAGAAAACAATGAACATTAGCGTTTTAAGTTCCGAAACCGCCAACCAAATCGCAGCCGGAGAAGTCGCGGAAAGGCCCTCTTTTGTCATTAAAGAATTGGTGGAAAACGCCATTGACGCCGGGGCCACAAGCATCCGCATCATACTCAAGGAAAGTGGGCTAAAACAAATCCGCATTATCGACAATGGGACAGGGATCGAAAAAGATGATTTGTCTCTCGCTTTTTTGCGCCATGCTACAAGTAAAATCAGAAATATAGATGATCTCGCCAATCTGACGACTTTGGGATTTCGCGGAGAAGCCTTGCCTTCGATCGCCGCAGTCAGCCGCATGACCCTCCGATCTATGGCTAACGAAGCGGATACCGCCTATGAAGTGCGTTTTGTTGACGGCGTTTTAGGCGAAATCGAGCCTACGGCGGCGAATCCGGGAACGGAAGTCATCGTTGATGATCTTTTCTACAATACGCCGGCACGGCGGAAGTTTTTAAAAAGCCCAATCCGGGAACTGGCGGATATCTCCGACCTCGTCGGCCGCCTGATCATCTCCAGGCCGGATATCGCTTTTGAACTCACGAATGATCAAAAACGCATTTACCTAAGTCCCGGCAACGGCCAGGAAAAGGCGGCAATTTTGAGCGTTTACGGCCGAAACCGCCAAAGCCTTGCTCCATATCGGAGAAGGGGCAGAGATCAACGGCTATATCTCCCACCCGTCCCATCATAAAGCGAGCCGCCAGTATTATAATATCTTCGTCAATGGCCGCTACATCAAAAGCTCGGAATTAAACCGCGTGATCGATACGGCCTATCAACATCGCCTGCCGGAAAAACGCTACCCGGTAGCGGTACTCTATCTTACTTTGGATACGAAGGATTTCGATGTCAATGTCCATCCCAACAAGATCGAGATCAAATTGGAGCACAACACAGCAGTAAAAGATGAATTATTTCTGGCTCTTCAGGAAACATTATCCAATGCGGAAAGAAGCTATGAAATCAAAAGGCCCAACCGTTTAGAGCGCAGCGAAGCGGATAGTACCGCCAACCTAGAATTTCCGGCGTCAGAACCACTTACCGGCACGACCAAGGAAATCGAAGAACAAGCGGCTTTACTAAATAGCGTGATCTCTGAGGATATGACGACGACTGCCGCACCGAATCCACCCTCTAAAACCACAGAAATGCCCCTCGATGAAGGGGAGCAAGAAGAGAAAGCGCCGTCATTTTTATCCTTTGCAGAGGAAACCGCCGCGAAGAAAAACGAGGAAGCAGCCATTGATTTCAGCGAAGGTTTCTATAGCAACCTCAGGATCTTAGGACAATTTGGCGGCATGTTTATTTTAGCGGAAGACGGGAAATCCCTCTATGTGATTGATCAGCACGCCGCCCATGAAAGGCTCCTCTACAATCGCTTCAAAGAGGAGGTAGCCACCGCCAAGGAAGGGCAACCGCTTTTAGTCCCCTTGGAATTACAGGTGAACCATCCGCAATATCTTTGGCTTTTGCAAAAAATCCTCGATCTCAACACCTTGGGGTTTGTTTTGGAGGATTTTGGGGATAATGCTTTTATCATGCGCGAAGTTCCCAATTGGACTGAGTGGATTGATCCTGTAGCTTTCTTAAAAGATTTAGCGGATTTTTGGTTAAAACAGAAAGAAAAGATAACGGCAGCCGATATTTTGGACGATAAGATTATAATGCGGGCCTGCAAAAGCGCGGTAAAAGCCAATCAATATCTGACCGATACGGATATTCGCTTCCTATTCCGCAGCTTGGATGAAGGGGAAGATGTTTTTACCTGCCCCCATGGCAGACCGATCACCGTTAAAGTAACCGTTGAGGAAATAAAGAAATGGTTCTTACGCAGCTAAAGGGGGAACAATGAAGAGTAAATTGATCGCCATCGTAGGCCCGACGGCAACAGGGAAAAGCGATACGGCGGTAGCCTTGGCTGCCCGAACCAACGGAGAAATCATCTCGGTCGATTCCGCCCAAGTTTACCGAGGGCTAGATATCGGCAGCGCCAAAATCAAGCCTTCGGAAATGATAGCAGCAGACGGGACCGCGATCCTACATCATCTCCTGGATTATCTGGACCCGAAGGAAGACTATAATATCGCCCGTTTTCAAATCGACGCGAAGGCTGCCATAGAAGATATCCAACAACGGGGGAAAACGCCCATTCTCTGCGGGGGCAGCGGCCTTTATGTCCATAGCCTCCTCAATACTTCCTATCAATTAGAAAAGGAGCCCGGCGACGCGGCTTATCGGGAGGAATTAAAGGAGCTTGCCGCCGTAAAAGGGTTGACCTACCTCTACCAACGTTTACAGGAAGAAGCGCCGGAATTAGCGAAAAAAATCCATCCCAATGATGAAAAACGGATTATTCGGGCCTTGGAAAAATCCCGCCATGGCGCCACGAAAGCGCCGGAACTGAACTGGGAAAGCCCCTATGATCTTGCCATTTTCGGCCTCTATTTGCCGAGGGAAATCCTCTACCAAAGGATTGAAAAAAGAATCGATCAAATGCTGGAAGCAGGATTGGTGGCAGAAGTAAAAAGCCTTTTAGATCAAGGTGTTGACCCTGGCTCCAATGCTTTGACGGCCTTAGGATATAAAGAAATCATCGGCTATTTGGCGGGCCGCTATGACTTGGAGGAAGCCATTCGCATCCTCAAAAGGGATACCAGGCATTTTGCCAAACGACAATTAACATGGTTTATGCGTGATCCGAGGATCATTTGGATCAACATAACAAATATGAGCGATTCCGACAGACCGCACAAGAAATTTTCCATATTGTCAAGCAGGAAAATTAAGTCAAAAGGCGAATACTTATAGAAAAATACCGGAAGCAATTATTTTTTGTTTCACTTTATTTGGAGGTACAGCCGATGTCGAAAAGTGTAAATCTACAAGACTATTTTTTGAACCAAGTTCGTAAAGAAGGAATCTCCGTCGTAATCTATCTGGTCAATGGCTTTCAGACAAAAGGGGTTGTAAAAGGTTTTGACAATTTTACCGTTGTATTGGATTCCGAAGGGAAGCAAAACCTGATCTACAAACACGCAATCTCTACCATTATGCCGGCCAGAGCCATCAATTTTAATGTGGAAGCATAAAACCCAAAACCATACATATTTGAGGGCTATAACAGTACTGTTATAGCCTTTTTCCGTATTAAACCGAAATAAGGGGAAGAAAAATGGAAAAGAAGCGTTTTCATCGGGCGGCACAACACGCCTTGGAGGCGGAGGAAAAGTGGGCCCTCCGGCACAAAGACACGGAAAAACACAATATCGCCAAGGTTTTAGACGCCTTCCGTAAATTGGAAATCAATTACCAACATTTCCAACTCACCAGCGGCTATGGCATGGGCGACCGGGGGCGCGACACCTTAGAGCGGCTTTGGGCCGATATATTTGAGGCGGAAGATGCGCTAATCCGGCAACAGATCGTTTCCGGCACCCATAGCATCAGTCTAGCTCTTTTCAGTTGCCTTTTACCGGGAGACCATTTCGTCATCTTAGGGGAACCTTATGATACCTTATTTAAAGTCATCGGCAGGAGCAAGAATGATCCCGGCAGCCTAATGGAACTGGGGATCACTTATCAAATTCACCCTTTGGAAGATTGGGAAAATATGGCAAATGCCTTTACAGAGAAAACAAAAATGGTGTATATCCAAAGATCCAAAGGCTATTGTTTTCGCAATGCTTTAACGATCGAGGAAATAGGAAAGATCATCAAAAAGGCAAAAGAGATTGATCCTAACCTGATTGTTTTTGTAGATAATTGCTATGGAGAATTTGTGGAAGAGCAAGAACCGATTGAGGTTGGCGCCGACTTGATTGCCGGTTCCTTGATCAAAAACCCCGGCGGCACCATTGCGCCCTCCGGCGGTTATTTGGCTGGGCGAGGGGACTTGATCGAAAGAGCGGCTTACCGCCTTACCGCACCGGGACTCGGCAAAGAGTTGGGGGCAAGCCTCATCAGCAATTCCTATTTATATCAAGGAATTTTTATGGCGCCCCATATCGTTG
Source organism: Clostridiales bacterium (assembly GCA_040766525.1). Taxonomy (GTDB): domain Bacteria; phylum Bacillota; class Dehalobacteriia; order UBA7702; family UBA7702; genus JAXGQJ01. The sequence continues at coordinate 11,051 of JAXGQI010000023.1, forward strand.
CCGAAGCTTTAAAAGGGGCGGCTTATACCGCAGGCGCTTTTCAATCATTGGGATATGAGGTATTGCCCGGCCCGGGGGACAAGCGCGGCGATATCGTACAGGCCATCGTATTTCATGATCCGGAAAAGCTGAAAAGCTTTTGCCGGGGCGTGCAAAAATATTCTCCCGTTGATTCCCATGTATTTTTAGAAGACTGGGAAATGGCAGGCTACGATGACCGGGTGATCATGGCTTCCGGCGGTTTTGTCCAGGGCTCTTCGATTGAGCTTTCGGTAGACGGGCCGATGCGCCCGCCCTATACTGCCTATTTGCAAGGGGGATCTTCCTTCCCTATATTGAATTGGTCATCAACCGTATTATTGGAGAGATGCTGGGAATAGAATAGAGGAAACACAGTTTTAGGGGGTCATGGCGATTTCCTCATTCCTTTCGGTTCTTTCCCATGTGATTTGGTCTTACCCGCTATATCTCTTTCTCTTTGGACTCGGTCTCTATTTTACCTTGCGTTTAGGGTTCATTCAGCTTCGCCTTTTGCCTCAGGGCATCCGAGAAACCTTTACTCCCGCCAAAGGAAAAACCGGGGAAATGAGCCCTTTTCAGGCATTGATGACGGCTTTATCCGCCACTGTGGGGACAGGAAATATCATCGGCGTCGGCATGGCCATTGTTTTAGGGGGCCCTGGAGCGATCTTCTGGCTTTGGGTATCCGCATTTTTGATGATGACCATAAAATACGGGGAAGCTCTTTTAGCGGTAAAATACCGCCGCCGAGGGAAAAGCGGCGCTTACTACGGCGGGCCCATGTACTACATGCGTTATGGGCTCAAAATGCCTAAATTAGCGGCGATCTACAGCTTTTGCGGTTTTCTCGCCAGCTTTGGCGTAGGGAATATGGTACAAGCCAATTCCTTAGCCCTGGCAATGGAAAATCTATGGCAGATCCCGCCTCTCTGTTCCGGCCTGATTTTAAGACTTCTGATCGGCACTATTTTAATTGGCGGAACAAAAAGAATCGCCGGCTTCTCCGGGAAAATGGTCCCGCTGATGGCTGGCATCTATATTTTTGCTGGATTGATTTTTATACTTTGCCAATGGCGGGAAATTCCCGCTGTATTTCATCTCATTTTTAAGAGCGCAATTTATGGGATTGAACCGGTTTGTGGCGGTTTTGCCGGTGCTACCATCATATCGGCGCTGCGCCTCGGCACCACCAGAGCCGTTTTTTCCAATGAAGCGGGTTTAGGGAATGCTTCTATCGCTGCGGCAGCGGCAAAAACCGATTCAGCATCAGCCCAAGGCCTTGTATCAATGGTGGGAACTTGGATCGACAGCTTCGTGATCTGCACCATCACCGCTTTTGTAATCCTCATCAGCGGCCTTTGGCAAGAGGTAATCCCGGATCATTTCAATGGGGCGCTGCTAACCGCCAATGCCCTAAGCAGCATTTATGGCAATATCCTAGGCAATTTCATCGTTCAAATCGGATTAATTCTGTTTGCTTTTTCCACAATAATCGGCTGGGCTTTCTACGGGCAACGCTATGCCGCCTATCTCTGGGGAGAGAAGGCGGCAAATAAATACAAACTAGCTGCTACAATCGTCACATTTTGCGGCGCAATCATTTGTTCCGAAAATGTATGGGTTTTGTCGGATTGTTTTAACGGTTTAATGATTTTCCCGAATCTGATCGCTCTTTTCCTATTAAGAAAAACAATCATAGGGGAAAGCAGGGGATTTAAAAGGTACGGATCAACCCGATGACCTTGCCGAGCACATGCACATCGTCATAATACATCGGTTCCATATTGGCGTTCTCCGGCTGCAAACGGATACGGTCCTTTTCCTTAAAATAGCGTTTAACAGTAGCGCTGTCTTGATCAACCAAAGCCGCAACGATATCTCCGTCATCCGCATAATTCTGCTTTTCCAAAACGACAAGATCACCGCTTAATATCCCGATATCGATCATGCTGTTCCCCTCCACCTTGAGGATAAAGAGATCTTCACGCGCAGGGAAGAAATCTAAGGGTAGGGGATAATAATCGGAGATATTTTCCGTTGCCAAAATCGGCAGCCCCGCTGCCACCTTCCCGATGATCGGCGCCATGGCTACTTCCTTTTTCGGGATTTCCTCACCGTTCCGCAAAATCTCAATGGCACGCATGCGGTTATTGGCCTTGCTGATATAACCGGCACGGCGCAAATTTTCCAATTGGTTATAAACTGTTGAAGTGGATGAGATGTTTAAAGCATCACCGATTTCCCTTACCGTGGGAGGATAATGATGCTTATCATAATAGTCTTTTATGTAATCAAAAATTAAAGCCTGCTTTAAATTTAAGCCTTCATATTTACTGCCGGTCGTTACTCTTTTTCTACCCATTATTCACCAACTCCAGATAGTTCGACTTAATACTGATATTATATTATAGAGAATTGAAAATGTAAAATCACCCAAACAATAAGGCAGTCCCGATTATCCACACGCATAACTTCCGATAATAAGAATTATGTTAAGTAATAGGGCGAAAAAATGTTTCATCTATCGTTGATAAAAAAATATTTCTTAATTTTTAAGATTATTTTTTCTATCCCCCTCTTTTTGTTTTTCATAAAGAATGCCTTAATTTTGTTTCCTTCACTCATCTTTACCTGTGATCCCAATTGTAATTTTTGATCCGATAATCCTTTTTGTACAATTCTATGGCAACTTTTCATGATCACACCTGTAATTCTTTTCAATCTCATACCATTATTGTCGGTTCGGTTGTACGGCAGTATTTTATTCTTATGTACGGCAGTATTTTATTCTTATATATCTGATATAATATCTGAATTTGGTTTTTTGCCAGCCATTTCCCGTTTTAAATTCTAATGGGATTTTTTTCCAGGTCATCTAACCCTCGGGCGGAAATTTTAATGCCCGTATGGGCTTTATATTCGCCCGTTTTTTTGGCGTTTTTGGGCGAAAAAAAATACCGGCGTATTTTCCCTTATCACCGGTATTTTTTACAATTCATATCATTTTTATTTCATCTTCTCTTGATCCATGATTTACGGATACTGTTTTCCCGTCATTTGTTCTACGGTAATCTCAATGATTCCCGTGGCATTGATCCTTTCCGGATTGATTGCTTGTCCTTGATATTCCGGCGTTAATTTTGCAATCAGCAACCCAAGGGCAAATTCTTTTTCTTTTGGATCTTTTAAAATTTTGCCTTTGCCGAAAATCACAACGCTTTGAAATTCCGTATTGACTTTACAGGCGGATCCGCTTTCATGCAGAACCAGTTTCTCCATTTGGTCAACCTCAAAACAAACACGATCATTTTTGCACAAATGTTCGATTTTTGCCCCTTTGGCCCGGCCATGAATATAGATTTTCCCTTGAGAATACGCAAAGTGTACCGGCACCGTATAGGGATAACCGTCTTGATTGATTGTTGAAATGCGTCCTACCAGGCATTTTTCTAAAATCTCCTCACAAAACCCCTGCTCAAGCACAATCCTACCCATAATCCCTCTCCCTCTTATTCATGCCCCGCCAAGCCACAGTCATTACAGCAACCGTTGCAGGCAAACAATTCCTTATCATAGGCGATATTGTTCTTCTGATAATAATCGGTGATCGCCGCCTTGATCGCTTCTTCCGCCAATACGGAACAATGAACCTTCGCCGGAGGCAGCCCATCCAGCGCTTCCATGACGGCCTTATTGGTCAAAGCCAGCGCTTCATCAATCTTTTTACCCTTAATCATTTCCGTAGCCATGGAACTGGTTGCAATGGCCGCGGCACAACCAAAGGTATTAAATTTTGCATCGGTGATCACATCATCCTTGATCTTCAAATAGATTTTCATAATATCGCCGCACTTCGCATTCCCTACTTCACCGACACCATCCGCATCATCAATCTTCCCACCATTTCTTGGATTCGTAAAGTAATCCATCACTTTTTCACTATACATGGCCGATCCTCCTATTCTCCTTTTTCAATTTTTTCCCATACCGGAGACATCGCGCGCAATTTCGCAACGATCGGGGGCAAAATCTGGATGATATGATCGATATCTTCCTCTTCATTGTATTCGCTCAAAGTAAGACGCAAAGAACCGTGGGCAATTTCGTGTGGCAAACCAATTGCCAATAATACATGGCTGGGATCAAGGGATCCCGAAGTACAGGCAGATCCAGAGGAGGCCGCAACGCCCATGATGTCCAAATTAAGTAAGAGCGCTTCTCCTTCGATCCCCTCAAGGCAAACATTGACATTCCCGGGGAGGCGTTTTTTACGGTCACCATTCAGCCTTGCCCGGGAATCGTTAAAATTGCGTCAATCAACCGTTCCCGCATAGCGATGATCTTGGCCGTATTTTCCTCTAATTTTACCGCCGCCAGCTCCAAGGCTTTCCCCATGCCAACGATGGCCGCCACATTTTCCGTACCCGGGCGGCGGTTTCTTTCCTGAGCGCCGCCATACATCAAGTTCTGCAAGGGCACATTTTTGCGACAATATAAGGCGCCGACGCCCTTTGGCCCATGGAATTTGTGGCCCGAAAGGGAAAGCATATCGATATTTTCGGCCACTACGTCCAAAGGGACATGTCCGACGGCTTGAACCGCATCGGTATGGAAAATAATACCCTTTTCCCGACACAATTTCCCGATTTCGCCAATCGGTTGGATCGTACCGATTTCATTGTTCCCATACATCACGGTCATGAATGCGGTTTCTTCCTGATGGCATTTTTGACATCTTCCAACCGAACGATCCCGTTCTCATATACATCCAGATAGGTTACGGTAAACCCTTCCTTTTCCAATGCCGCCAAAACATGGAGGACCGCATGATGCTCAAATTTTGTGGAAATGATATGAGTTTTCCCCTTCTTTTTCCCCCATTTGGCCGCCGATTGGATCGCCCAATTGTCCGCCTCAGTCCCGCCGGAAGTAAAATAAATCTCCCTCGCCTCGCAGTTTAGCACTTTGGCCATTTGTTCTCTGGCTTGATTTAAGTAATGGGCCGCCTCTCTTCCCTTTGTATGGACACTGGAAGGATTCCCATAAATATTAGATAGTACCGGCATCATTTCTTCCAGCACTTCCGGAGCTATGGCCGTAGTTGCCGCATTATCAAGATATACTTGTTTCATTTTTTTCTCCTTATTCAATACTTCAAGGCATATTATGGTCTTTTCCACAGCAGTTTTATGAGTGCAACAGGATCATCAAAAAATCATTCGGATCGCACAAAATGTTTATTTCGGTTATCCAATAAATCCTGTAGGGTAATGCCGTCAAGATAATTCTCGATCACTTCTTGGAGGCCCTCCCATAAATCGATGGCAGCGCAATCTCTCACTCGGGAGCACTGGTTTTCCTCATCCTCCAGGCAGGCGACGGGTGCCAACTTCCCTTCGGTAACGCGCAGGATATCGCCGACCCGGTAATCCTCGATTTTTTTCGTCAAGCGATAGCCGCCTTGGGGTCCTCGGCTGCTTTTGACAAGGCCGGCTCGGCTTAAAAGCGTGATGATTTGTTCAAATACTTCACGGAGATCTCTTGGCGACGGGAAATATCCCGCAAGGCGATATACCCTCCCATTTCATGCTGGGCCAAATCGACTAATAAACGCAAGGCATAACGGCCCTTGGTTGAAATCCGCATACAAACACCTCCATTATTTCTATAGTACCATAGGAATAGTAGGATATCAAGAATATACCAAAGCTTAAGCAAAATGCTCCCAAGCGACTATTTTTGCATGAATATCGCAATCGCATTATTGACGATTCATTTTTCTTCTGATATAAATAATGTATAAAATAGTCGAAAAGGAGGTGTTCACGATGGAAACAACTCTGCAAAAATTGAGAAGGTTTAATTTGATTATGGGCGCATTCCATTTGATCCAGGGAATCATCATGCTATTCTTGGCAACCAGGGTAATCCAAAAGATTGCCGAGTTCCAGCCAACTATCACGCAAAATTATTTATCCTTCAATACCGTTACCCAAACTCTTGAACCTGCCAGTAAAGAACTGTTTCAGCTTCCCTTCGGCATCTTGGTCGCGACTTTCCTTTTCATTTCGCCGCAGCGCATACCATTATATATTTGAACAGTAACCACTATTTCAAGGGCATCCAACAAGGCATCAACCCATACCGCTGGTTTGAGTACGCCCTAAGCTCGTCCATTATGATTGTTCTGATCAGTACGCTTTTCGGCATTTATGACATCGCCTCTTTGATCTTAATCTTTATCGTCAATGCTGCCATGAACATGTTCGGATTGGTGATGGAGCAGCTCAATATAGGCGCAAAGAAAACTAATGTCCGCTGGGGCCCATTTATATGGGGCGCTATAGCAGGAATTGCGCCCTGGATCGCCATTCTGCTTTACATGTTCGGAACCGGTAATTTCGATATGGTTCCCTGGTTTGTTTGGGCCATCGTAGGCACCTATTTCGTTGCCTTCAACACATTCCCCATCAATATGATCTTGCAGTACAAAGGCGTCGGCAAATGGAAGAATTACATTTACGGCGAACGAACATACATTGTGCTCAGCTTGGTGGCAAAATCACTTTTAGCGTGGCTGGTTCTATTTGGCGCAATGCAGCCATAAAGCCAAAAAAGCACCTGATCAGGTGCTTTTTTATTGCCGAAATCTCATTTTTGATTATAAACTGAAATAGTAGGAATATAAAAGAAACTCCCGCTCATATTTCACTGCCAGCCGCCAAAGAGTTTTCTTGACCCGCAAGAGCGTGGCCTCACCGTGCCGATATTGATTCACCAAACCACGGTATTGTGACTTTTCCCGATCGGTCGCCACATCTTTGAAATAGCCCCAAACATGGTCTGCGGCATTGATGGCCTTACCGGTCTCTATCGGTTTTTGCAAAGCATCTTCTAAAATATGATAAAAATCTAAAACGGGATATTCCGCCTTGTTTTTTAAGAGCTCCCGAATTTCCCGGTAAGCAGAAGGGGATTTTTCCAAAACGCTGTATTTGTATTTGCTCCACTCTGCTTCCAAGTTTTTCATCAAAGGCTTCGCGGTAACGCAATTCGCGCACTTGATCGCCGACAAATTCTTATCTTTCACTTCCATCATAATATCGATATCTGTATTTACCAGTCCGTTATAAAACCGCATAAAATCATCAATGATAATGCTGTCGGAATGGGAGCCCCTTTGCTTCCCTTGGTGCTGTTGGGAATAATGGATCTTTTGCTTGCCGTCTTTTTTCTCCCAAGTTCTATGGCATTGTTCGATCCAAAGTGCTTCCGCCATACCGTTATCTGGAGGATTGACCTCATGATGCAGATTATCGAACACCACGGGTAGGCCAAGTTCTTCTCCGATATTCAGCACATTACGGATATGATAGGATTTATCATCGTTCTCAATGACCAATCGGTTTTTCACATCCTGGGATAATTCCTCAAAGTTCTCCAAGAACCGCTTCGTTGCGCCTTGCTTGTCTCCATAAACGCCGCCGATGTGAAGGATCATTTTATGTTCAAAGTTCAGACGAAGGAATCCAATATTTTCGCATGATACTCCAAATCAAAAACGGCTCTTTTGACCACCTCCCGGTCGGGTGAATTCAATACGGTATATTGACCAGGGTGAAGAGAAACCCGCATGCCGCTGTTTTTGATCTTTGCGCCGATCCGCTGAAACTCCGATGCGAACATCTCCCACCAAGGAAGAGAATTAACGGGGGCGGAGCCAAAGGAATCAAATCCGAGCTGATACGGAAGAGGCGAAGATCATTGGCGATATTATAATCGATCAAATGCTCCAAGCCGGTCAAATTATTATTAATCAATTGTGTAAGACGTTCTTCATTGGCATTTTTTAAGATCGAACTCTTCATTTCCGTATTGGGAACACCCAGCGCCAGGCACGCATAGCCGATACGCATCTCTTCCCTCCTTCCTCATCTATACTGTTTAGTTTAGCACCTTCCCGTTTATTTGCAAATGTTTTCCAAAAAGAAAAGGACGCCCAAAGGTGTCCCGAGACTACAGACAAAAGCCGATAGCATTGTTGAACAAATACATTCCATCTTATTTACCGCTAATACGCAATTCGCCGATCTCGACATAGGGCGCAGATTTCCGCCCATAGGATTCCGTTTCCCGGCTGATCGTAACGATATCCTCCAATAGCGTCAGAAGATTTCCCGCAACTGCGACGCCGGCAATAGGATAAGCGATCTCCCCATTTTCAATAAAATGGCCTTTCACGCCCAAAGAAAAGTCCCCGGTCAGCGCATTTGCGGTATGTAGGCCCATCAGGCTCTTAATATAAACCGCCTTTTCATGGGAGGCAATCATTTCAGCCAAAGGAACCTCACCGGGCAGAAAATAGAAATTATTGAAGGAAATCCCGGGCCAGCCCTTAAAGGAACCGTAGGCATTGCCGGTGCTCCCCTTCCCTACCCTTTTCCCATATTGATTATCATATAGGAAGCCGGTTACCGTGCCGCCGTCCAACAATTTGATTTTCCGGGTGGGGCTGCCTTCATCATCAAAAGGCGATGTAGCAACGCCGCTTTCCCAGAAGCCGTCACTATAGAGCGTCAAAAACTGGGGTGCGATCTTTGCCCTTTCCTTTGTTTCCAATAGGGATTTGCCCTTCCAGACCCGATCCCCCAAAAATGAGGGCATCAAAATGGAGAACAAGTCCAGAAACGTTTTGGGATGTAAGATGACGGGATAATCACCGGATACGATCTTTTTCGCTCCCAGCTTCTCCCTACCGTCTTGCACCGCTTCTTCGGCAATTGCCCTACTATCCATATCACGATAAAAGCGGGATAAGCGATAAGCGCCGCCGGTCTCACTTTCCCCGCCCTCAGCCGCAATCACAGCAGCGGAGGCATAGCATTGACTGCGCTCATAACTGATCTCTAAACCCAAGGAATTGATGAGATAGATATGCTCTATACTTTCGCCGTAACTGGTATTCTCAACCTTCCCGATCTTCTCCTTACCTTGCGCTTGGGCATAGATCTCTTTAGCTAATGCCACTTTTTCGGCAAAGGGGGTTTCCTCCAATCTTTGATCCACAAGATCAAGGGCCGGATAAGATAAACCGGGGGCATTAAAAAATCGGTCCGGCTCCGGCTCCAAAAACAAAGCGACTGCAAGAGCATCATCTACCGCTTTTTTTATCGCCGGCAAAGAAGGATCGACCCCATAAGAAAATCCGGGCGCGCCATTTCTGAGCAGGCGAACCGAATAACCGGTTTCTTCCTGCTTTTCATAAGTATCGATGGTATTTTCACGGATCTTTAAGGAAAATCCACGGTTAGCGCCAAAATAGATTTCGCATTGATCCGCACCTTGTTTTATCGCATAGGCCAGGGCCTTTTTATAATTTTCCTTCTTCATTTGCGCCCTCCGACAATCATTTCCGGGAGGCGTATGGTGGGTTGTCCGTCACCGACAGGGACGCCCTGCCCCCCTTTACCGCAAGTACCGATCGCATATCCCATGTCCGTACCGACGGCGTCCACCGATTGCAGGGCCTTCGGTCCATTTCCGTTCAATGTCGCATTCTTTACCATCGATCCGATTTCTCCGTTTTCGATCTCATAGGCTTCCGCTACTTCAAAAAGGAAATCGCCGGTAATGGAATTGACTTGGCCGCCGCCGATTTTCGTAACATACAATCCCCTTGGCGTATCGGCAAGAATCGCGGCAGGATCGGTTTCCCCCGGCAAAATCAGGGTATTGCTCATTCTGGTCTGGGGCAGATATTGATAGGATTCCCTGCGCCCGTTACCTGTTGACGAAAGGCCCTCTTGTTTAGCGGTATAATAATCATAGAGGAATTGTTTCAAAACCCCTTTTTCGATCAACACATTGCGCCGCCCCGTTTGCCCCTCGTCATCCACGGCATAGGAACCGTAATGTCCGAATAAGGTCGCATCATCAACCACAGTAACCAAAGGAGAGGCAACCATTTCTCCGATCCTCCCCTGATAAACCGAGATCCCCTTTTGCACAAGATCACCTTCCAAGCCATGGCCGCAGGCCTCATGTACCATGGTGCCGCCGGCCTCCGCCGCCAAAATGACCGGCATCGGGCCGAAAGGAGACGGTTTGGCAGAAAGCAGACGTTCCATCCGCTTGACCCCTTTATCGACCAGGGGAAAAAGCGTTTCTTCTTGCCAAACATCGCCGTTACCCGCATTCCCCAAAGTCTCGGAAGCGGATTGGACATTGCCGCCATCCGCACCCAGAACTTGCAAGGCAAAACGCCTTCTATAACGGCGGTCATCATAAAACACCCCTGCACTGTTGGCAAAAGTGACCGCATTCTCCACATCCGCCAGAGAAAGGGATACCTGTTTGATTTTAGGCGATCGACTCCAAGCATAGGCGCTTGTTTCCTTCAAAAGATCTCCATATGCTTTCAAGCTGCTTTCTGAAATGGACGCACCATATTCTTTCGAGATAAAAGACAAGGCCTGTCCGCCAACACCCGCTTTGGCCACCTCTTTTGCTTCCTTGGCCAAACGCATAAGAGCAGGCAACGAGACATCATTGGAATAAAGATAGCAGCTATATCTTCCTTTGATCAGACGAATACCTGCTCCCACTTCAAAACCGCTATAGATTTTTTCCAACTTTTTATTATCACAATACAGAGTCTTCGTAGCCTTTTTGCTAATAAAGAGATCCGCATAATCGACATTCTCACCATAAGCTGCGGCGATAATCTCTTGTACTTCTTCCTTTTTCAACATGTCGGTTCCTTCTTTTCCATTTCCCGCATCGCAGCAATAATGGTTTTCGCGGTTTCTTCCATAGAGAGGCTGCTGGTATCTACCGTAATGTCGGCATATTTTTCATAGAGAGGCAATTTCTCTTGATAGTATTTTGTTGCTAACTCGTTAATATTCCCTTTTTCCGAAAAGGGTTTGGTTCTCCTGCGGCTCAAGCGGGAAACGATGGTATCGATATCCGCCTTGAGAAAAACAAAAATGCCATTCTTTTTTAAGAGTTTGACATTTTCTTCTTGGTGAATAAAATTACCGCCTGTGGCAATAATCAATCGCTCCTGGTCAACAATGCGTTGAATAATGAGATGTTCTTCGGAACAGAAACGAATCTCTCCATATTTTTTGAGAAGTTGGTTCAGCTTTAGGCCCGTGACTTTTTCGATCTCTTGATCGGTATCAATGAAATCATAGTTTAATTCCTGCGATAAAAAGCGGCCCATAGCAGTTTTTCCGCTTCCCATAAAGCCAATTAATACGAGGTTTTTCATATTCCACCTGCTTTAATCAAAGTCTGCCTCTCTATCAATCATTCTATGCGCATATTTCCCTGCCCATGCCTCACATAAAAAATTTATGATCTTTTCATCATACGAAACAATACTTTTTCCACTTGTCTGCTGATACGGGTACCCCAAAATTCTTTCGGGCTGATGGGCGTCACCAAGATCGTAAGGAAGCCCGCCCGGTTTCCGCCGCAAATATCAGTCAAAAGCTGGTCCCCGATCATCGCACATTCTTCTGCCTGAACACCAAAAAGCGACATCGCCTTTTGACTCCCGATGAAACTGGGCTTTTTTGCCCGCGCGATAAAAGGGATGTCCAATTTTTCCGCTACTGCCAAGACACGCTCCTCTCCGTTATTGGAAAGGATCAATACTTTAAAACCGGCATCTTTTATGGTTTGAAACCAATGAACGATGTGGTTTTCCACATCGCGCCGATTCCATTCAACAATCGTATTATCCAAATCAAAAAGGAGGGCGCGGATCCCTTTATTATGCAGTTCAAGAAGGGGGATAGAAAATAAGGAATCCACCATCATGTCCGGAGTAAATAGATTTCTCATCAAAGTGCTTTCCTTTCAGAACCGTTTATCCAATATTATCATTATACAATACGCATGGATTAGGTGCAATTCTTTTGGGAGATTTCTTTAAAGAGCTTTTTTAACGCGCGCTTCTCGATCCGAGATACATAAGAACGGGAAATCCCCAAATGCCGCGCCACATTTTTCTGCGTATGTTTTTCTTCATCGTTCAAACCGTAACGAAGATTTAAAACGGTTTTTTCCCGATGATCCAAAAAATTCACCATATCCAGCAGCTCTTTCTTCTCGTATTCTTGCTCCAAATCCTCGGCTACCGAGTTCTGATCGGTGCTCAAAATATCCATGAGAGCAACCTCATTCCCTTCCTTATCAAAGCCTAAGGGCTCATAGAGGGATATTTCCTGGCGGATATTTTTGCTGCCGCGGAAATACATCAAGATCTCATTTTCAATACATTTTGCCGCATAGGTGGAAAGGCGCACCTTTCTCGCCGGGGAAAATGAATCGATGGCCTTGATTAAACCGATGGTGCCGATCGAGATCAAGTCATCCATTTCGATCCCCGGTTGCTCGTATTTTTTGCAAAGATGGACAACCAAACGCAAATTGCGCTCAATCAAAATATTGCGCGCCTCTTCGTCCCCTTTTTGCCAACGGCGCACAGCATCCGTTTCATCTTTAGCGTCTAACGGCTTAGGGAAATAGGTGTTCCCGATATAACCGCAAAAACAGATTAAACGAAGACTTCTCTTTTTCTAAATAGTATGATCAAAGCATCACCCCCCGCTTTATGTCTCTTAATTATATGCCGGAAAAATGAGTTTTGCCTGTTCAACCGGAAAAATCTTGCAAAATTGCGGGGAAATGGGTGAAACACCGTGAAAGCAAAGGCATAACGCCTCCACTTCACGGCAAGACGAGAAATATAGTTATTGTATTTTTCCTTTGTTTGTTATATCCTAATAACAAAGGTCATTTCTTGGTTTCGGCAAAAAATCTGCTATCGATCAGTAAAGGAGACCTCCAATGAAATTTGATTGGAACCGCTTTATGACAACAAGAACCGTTTCTAATATCCTGGTCGTCTGTTCCGGGATATTACTCTATTTTATCCTGCTTCGCTTTGGGGAAGTCCGCGACACTTTTTCTTGGTTCTTGTCTATTCTCTACCCCTTTATTCTGGGGTTTGTCATCGCATATCTCGTTAATTTTCTCGTTATGTTTTATGAGAGAAATCTTTTGAAAAAAGTAAAGCGGCCCAAGCATCGCCGCGTTTATGCTATGTTGCTCGGCTATTTGAGCGCCTTGATTCTTTTTTGCCTCTTCTTATTCATGATGATCCCGCAGCTAATCGATAGCTTGATCGCCTTTTTCAATCAAATCCCCAGTTATATTGAAAATCTCGCCACGCTTTTATCTAATTTGGCAACTCGATTTGACATTCAGGAATCCGCATACGGGATGATCGAAGAATACTTGATCCAGCTGGAAGAAAGAATTCCGGAATATATTTCGGAGATTGTTCCTTACACCTTGAATTTTACCGCGAGACTTTCCGGTTTTATCATTGATATCTTTGTTGCGATCATCGTTTCCATTTATTTTATCGCAACCAAAGAAAAGTTTATTGCACAGATCAAAAAAACGCTCTTCGCATTTATGAAAAAGGAAAGAGCGGAGCGGATCGTTCATATCAGCCAAATCTCGAACCAGACATTCGGGCGCTTCGTATCCGGGAAATTGCTGGATTCTCTCATTGTCGGCATCATTTGCTTTATCTTCTTTACGATATTTGACTATCCCTACCCCTTGTTAATTTCCGTTATCATCGGGGTTACCAATATCGTACCTTTCTTTGGCCCGATCATTGGGGCGATCCCGGCATTTTTCATTATTCTGTTTGCTGATCCCACCAGGGCGCTGTGGTTCCCTTTATTCATTCTTGTTATTCAGCAACTGGATGGGAACATCATCGGCCCCAGGATTTTGGGGCTTTCGACCGGTCTTTCCGCAATCTGGGTTGTGTTTGCGATCATTATCGGCGGGAAATTGATGGGTTTCGTCGGTATGGTCATCGGCGTGCCGACCTTCGCTATCTTTTATGTGCTCTTTAAGGAATATGTGGAAAATCGCCTCAAAAGCAAGGGATTGCCAACCAAGACGCCTGACTATGTCGCAGACGATGATCAAATCCGTTTTTGATCCTTATACTATTTAAAATATAAAATAAAGAGCCGTATCCCAATGGGATACGGCTTTATGTTGGACAAATACCAAGTAAAAGCTCAAAGAACCGAGGCGAAATTCTCGCAAAGTTTAGCGATCATGTCTCTTTTTGCTAATTCCCCGAGCCATTGTTCCGGAATAGCATCATAGCCATAATACGTTCCCGCCAGGCAGCCGGTCAGCGCAGCGATCGTGTCCGTATCCCCGCCTAGATTTACCGCCTTCAATACGGAACCCCAATAATCTTTAGCTCCCAAAAAGCACCAAATCACCGCTTCCAAACAATCTACGACATAGCCCGTGCTGTTAATCTGTTCTTCCGGGGTCTGATAAAAATCATCCTGCATCAGCCTGGCATAATGGGATAATTCCGCGTGCAATTCAGGATATTCCAATATCCGTTCCGACGCCTTCTTTAAACCATTTTTTACCGCAGCAAAAGGCGTTTCACTCTCCCCAGTCATAATTTCCTGGAGGATAAAAACATAGAGCGCGCTCCCCACATAACTTCTCGGATGACGATGGGTCAAGGAAGAAAAATTCATGACCGCCGTCATCACATCCTCATGTCCGTAATAGGAGAGAAAAGCTGCCGGCATCATCCGCATCAAAGAACCGTCGCCATTATCTCTTTCCGTTATTCCGCCACAGATTAGCGGCGGCGTCCCCTCCATGAAGCGCAAAACCGCTTTCTTGGTCGTGCGACCAATCCCAAAGGCTGTTCCCCAGGGCGTGAGAAAACCATCCAAGATCCAGCGAGAGAAGTTTTTCATGATCGTTTCATAATCGACATGGCAAGCCCTACGGTTCAAGGCTTCAATTTCACAAAGGATTAAAGAAGTATCGTCCGACCAAGTGCCGGCAGGATAATCATCCGTAGACTCCATCCCGGTGACCGGCATCGCTCTTAATTGTGTCCTACTCAAATATTCGACC
>JAXGQI010000024.1:0-25958 GCA_040766525.1 Clostridiales bacterium
GGTAAGGACCAGGCCGGCCTCGATCGTTTCCAAAATATGATATTCATGCCGCGCCCGCCGATTGTCGGCGGCGATTTTGATGCCTTCTTTTTTCATCCCAAACTCTCCCTATCTTTCACCATGATATCATCGGCGTACGAAACCTTCAATGAAACCGGAACAGATCCTATTCTTCAAAGCCCAAAAACTCAAAACCAATCAGGTGGGCGTCAATATTGACATGGCTCACTTTTACCAGCACTTTGTCGCCGAGTTTAAAAAGTCGCTTGCCCCGCTGTCCCATCAAGCACTTACGGTTCTCATGGTACTCATAATAATCATCCTCTAAGTTGGAAACATGCACCAAACCATTGACGGTATTATCCAATTCCACAAAAAAACCAAAGGAAGAAACGCCGGAAATAAAGCCGGGGAATTCTTTGCCCACATGGTCCGCCATGTACTGCACCATCTTTACATCCACCGCTTCTCTTTCCGCTTCTTCGGCGATGCGCTCTCGTAAAGAGCTTTGGTTGGCATAGCCGTTCAGTCGTTGGAACAATTTCTTTTCTTTTTCTTCCTTGAGATACGGTTGGTGGATCAAATCTTTGATCACCCGGTGAATCGCAAGATCAGGATAACGCCGAATGGGAGAAGTAAAATGGCTATAATATGAAGAGGCCAAACCAAAATGCCCTAGATTTTCCGTATCGTAGCGGGCATGCTGTAGAGAACGAAGGACTACCGTGCTAATCAGCCGTTCCTCCGGTTGATCTTTGATCTCCGCCAACAATTTTTGAAAGCTGCCCGGATGCACCTTATCCGCCCGTTCTTTGATGGTATAGCCCATAGGCCCCAGGAATTCCTGCAATTCTAAGATCTTTTCTTCCAACGGCTTTTCATGTATCCGGTAAATAAAGGGCACATCCCGATGGAAATATGTTTCCGCCACCGTTTCATTGGCGACGATCATAAATTCTTCAATGATCTGCTCTGCCCAGCGCTGCACACGTTTTTTGATCTCGATGGGCCGCCCACGTTCATCCAAAATCACCTTGGCTTCGGGGAAATCGAAGTCCAATGCCCCCCGGTGAAAGCGGCGGTTGCGTAAAATCTCCCGCATTTCATTCATCATCGTGATCATCGGCCAAACCTGCTGATACCGCGTTAATAAGGCTTGATCGTTATCATACAACATGGCATTCACATCTTCGTATGTCATTCGTTCCGTGATGTGGATGACCGATTCAAAAATTTCACTATCGACAACAGCGCCCTTCTCGTCGATTTCCATCACACAAGATAAAGCGAGGCGATCCACCTGCGGATTCAAACTGCAAATTTCATTGGAAAGCTGCGTGGGCAACATCGGGATCACACGATCGGGCAAATACACGCTGGTGCCTCTTTGGTAGGCTTCCCGATCCAAATGGCTGCCGACCCGCACATAATGGCCGACGTCGGCAATATGCACGCCCAGGCGATAATGCCCATTGTCCAACTTGATCAAAGAAACCGCATCGTCCAAGTCCTTGGCGTCGGCCCCATCCATCGTGATCAGAAGCTCATCCCTAAGATCGCGGCGACCTTGATAATCTTCCGCTTCAATTTTCGCCACCAGTTTTGCTTCCCGCACCACTTTTTCAGGGAAAGCCTCTGGTAATTGGAATTTACGGATTACCGTAAGAATATCGACGCCCGGCGCATCTTTTTGGCCTAAGATCTCAATGATCTTCCCTTCGGGATTGCGGCGCTTTTCCGGCCAGCGGGTGATCTCCACCACCACACGGTCCCCGTCCACCGCTCCATTTCGCACATTCTGGGGAATGAAAATATCCTGGTAGATACGGGTTTCATCCGCATTGACAAAGCCATAGGCCGGCAATTCCTCATAAATCCCGACGATGCGCTCATTGGCATGGTTCAGGATGCGGATTACTTCACCCTCATCCCGCCCATTGACATATTTCTGCTCCCGCATAATGCGCACCAGAACCTTGTCATTATGCATTGCGCCATTCAAATGATCAAAAGGAATATAAATATCCTTTCTCGTCTTATCCTCCGGCAAAAGGAACCCAAAGCCCTTGGGGCTTCCCTGTAAGGTACCGGGGATCAAATTCATATGGCGGCAAAGACCGTACCGGCCTTTGCGGTTCATCACAATAGCGCCATCTTTTTCCAGCTCAATCAGGGCGTCAAAAAAACCCGGCAGTTCACTGTCGGCGATACCCATCGCCGCTGCCAACTCATCGGGAGGCAACGGACGATACGCTTCTTTATCTAAAAAATCTACGATCTCCTTTTTATTCAATCGTCATATCCCCTTACTGTCATCGTCTCAGTTTTCGCCATTGCATCATTGATCAGACCATCCACATCCATATTTTCCTCCATTGCCAACGCTTCGGCAAGTCGCGGCCGTATCTTGGGAAATTCCGGCAGGAAAATGGTACAGCAATCCTCATAAGGCAAGATGGAAGTTTCAAAAGTTCCCATTTTTTGTGCCATTTCAATAATTTCCGTTTTGTCAAAACCGCAAAGCGGCCGCAAAACCGGCATTTTGATCGCTTCATTGATACAAGCCATACTCTCCAAAGTTTGGCTTGCCACCTGTCCCACATCTTCTCCCGTATAAATCGCAAGGGCATTGCGTTTTTCTGCCATTCTCTCCGCAATGCGGTACATGAACCTGCGCATCATCGTGATGGTATAATCTTCCCGGCAGGTCTTGCGGATCTCCATTTGTATATCGGTAAAATGGACGACATGGAGCTTAACCTCGCCGCAATATTTGGTCAAAATGCGGCAAAGATCAATCACCTTCTCCTTCGCTCTCTCGCTGGTATAAGGGAAGCTGTGAAAATGCACCATTTCCACACGCACTCCACGCTTCATTGCATAATAAGCGGCAACCGGGCTGTCGATCCCGCCGGAGAGCATCACCACCGCTTTGCCGGAAGAACCGACCGGCAGCCCTCCCGCCATAGGAATTTTCTCCCCGAAGACATAAACGCCCTCGGAGCGAACTTCAATATCAATCCGTTGATCGGGATGATGTAGATCCACAGTATAATCATCCCCGCATTGGTCCAAAATCATACCGCCGATTGTTGCGCTCAATTCCGGCGATTTCATCGGGAAAGTCTTATCGCTGCGGCGGCTTTCGATTTTAAATGTGCCGCCCGTCGGTAACGATTGCGATAAAACCTTATGGGCAGCCTCGGCGATCTCCGATAATTCCCGCCCACACCGGACTACGGGGCTGACAGAATAAAGGCCGAAAACATTTTTCAAAGCTGCTAAAGTCTCATCTAAATCATCCTCCAGCGGCAGCCAAATACGGCCCCAGGTGCTTTCCACTTTCTTATGGGGCAATACTTTCTGGATATTATCCGCCAGGCATTTGATAAATTGCCCCCGGTTTTTCCCTTTCAGACCCAATTCCCCATAGCGCAGCAATAACAATTTATACATCAATTTCCTCCCAAAGCCAATGTGATTTCATCAATTTTCTTTTTTATTACCGCAGCGACCCGCATCATATCCGAAACTTTCTGTTCATCTCCAAAGCTGAAGCGCAAGGTGCTGTTCTGCAAAACAGGGTCCATTCCCAAAGCAGCCAAGGTTTCGCTGGCCTTATTCCCTTTCGCGTGGCACGCGGACCCGGCGGAACAATAGATACCTTCTTGTTCTAAGCCATGGAGCAATACCTCGCTTCTCCCCCGTAGAGCGGGGAAACTCATGCTGATAATATTAGCAGCGCCGTCCAAAGGACTGTTGATGATAAATTCCACCCCTTCCGCTTCCAAAGCGGCGGGGAGCGCTTGACGGACGCGCCCCAAATGGGCATTTTTGCTGTCCCGATCTTTCAAGGATAAGTCCGCTGCTTTCGCCATAGCGCCGATATAATAGAAATTTTCTGTGCCGGAACGGCGGCTTCCTTCCTGCCCGCCACCGAGAATCAAAGGATGGACGCGCACGCCCTCCCGGACATATAAAGCGCCTACGCCTTTGGGCGCGCCGAACTTATGCCCGCTAATGGAGAATAAGTCGACCCCCAGTTTTTTCACATCAATGGCAATCCGGCCAAAGGCCTGGACACCGTCTACATGGAACAATGCTTGGGGCGCCTTTTCCCGTATAATTTCGGCTGCTTCGGCGATCGGCATGATCGTACCCAATTCATTATTGACCAGCATAATACTGACAAGAATCGTATCCGGCCGCAACGCAGCGGCAAGATCTTGGATCCTAATCTTCCCTTCCCTGTCGACAGGCAAAACCGTCAATTCAAATCCGAGTTCCACCATATCCTCCATGACCTTCATCACCGAAGGATGCTCAACGGCGCTGGTGATCAGATGCTTCCCTCGCTTTTGATAGGCCCGGCAAACACCGCAAATTGCCGTATTATTGCTTTCCGATCCACAGGAAGTAAAGATTATTTCTTTTTCTTTACCATGCAAAGCCTTTGCAATCCCTCTCCTACTCTCTTTTATGATTCTTTCCGAGGCCACGCCGAGATCATAAAAGGAGGAAGGATTTCCGAATTGGCTGCCCATTAAATGATAGATATACTCTCTTACTTCCTCCCGAACAGGGGATGTTGCACTATAGTCCAAGTAAATCATGTCTTTTCGCACAACGAAATCTCCTTATCAAAAAAAATAAATCGGTTCCTTTATATTTTATCTTTTTTATATTTATATACAGAAAGAAACCGGACCAAAGTCCGGTTTCTATTATATCATAGGATTTCAGATTTTAAAACATATTGAAAAGCGGAGCAAAAACAAGGGATACGATGGTCATCAATTTAATCAAAATATTGATCGAAGGACCGGAAGTATCTTTGAAAGGATCGCCAACGGTATCGCCATTGACCGCCGCAGCATGAGCGTCGGAGCCTTTACCGCCATGGGTACCGCTTTCAATATACTTCTTCGCATTATCCCAAGCGCCGCCGGCATTGGCCATCATGATAGCCAAAAGGAAACCGGAAACCAAAGCGCCGGCTAAAAGTCCGCCCAAAGCTTCTTTCCCAAGTCCCGGGAAAAGCCCAACAAAGAGAGGAACAAAAACGGCCAAGATACCGGGGATGATCATTTCCCTCAAAGCGGCGGTGGTGCTGATGCTGACGCAAGTGGCATATTCCGGGCGACCGGTACCTTCCATAATGCCGGGGATTTCTCTAAACTGACGGCGAACTTCAGCAATCATGTTCTGTGCCGCACGGCCAACCGCCTGCATGGTCAAAGCGGAGAAAAGGAAGGGCAGCATGCCGCCGATGAAGAGACCCGCAACAACTTTGGGATCAAGAATATTGATAATCTCCATATGTACCGCCTGGGTATAAGCGGAGAAAAGTGCCAGGGCAGTCAATGCAGCCGAACCAATCGCGAAACCTTTACCGATTGCAGCGGTGGTGTTCCCAACGGAATCCAAAGCATCGGTAATTTTCCGAACTTTCGGGTCCAAGTGGGCCATTTCGGCAATACCGCCGGCATTGTCGGCGATGGGACCGTAAGCATCAACAGCAACGATAATCCCGGTCGTGGAAAGCATACCGATAGCCGCCATAGCAATACCATAAAGTCCGGCAAAGTGGTAGGCAGTAATAATGGCAATCACGATCACGATGATCGGCAAAGCAGTGGAAAGCATCCCTGTGGAAATACCGGAAATAATATTGGTAGCCGTACCGGTTTCGGAAGATTCCGCAATCTTTTTCACCGGTTTATAATCAAAGGAAGTGTAATACTCCGTCAATTTACCAATCAAGAAACCGGCGAGAAGACCGGCTACGGTAGCCCAGAAAACACCAAGCGCTTTGTAAGTGGCGGTTACGCCAAAGCTTGTTACGGTGAACTCTGTGGGTAAAATATAGCGGATCGCAACGAAGGAAACGGCAACAGCCAAAACCATCGCAACAGTGGTACCCATATTCAAAGCTTTTTGTGCTTTAGCGCCTTCACCGGTGCGCACGAAGAACGTACCGATAATAGAAGCGGCAATACCGGCAGCGGCGATCACCAAAGGAAGGATCACACCTTGGCCATTGTTACCAATCATCATGGAAGCGCCCAAAGCCATCGCAGCAATGATGGAACCGACATAGGATTCAAAAAGGTCGGCACCCATACCGGCAACGTCACCAACATTGTCCCCTACATTATCAGCGATAACAGCAGGATTTCTGGGATCGTCTTCCGGGATACCGGCTTCAACTTTACCAACCAAGTCAGCGCCGACGTCAGCAGCTTTTGTATAGATACCGCCGCCTACACGGCCAAACAAAGCGATGGAAGAAGCACCTAAGGCAAACCCGTTAATAATGGAAGGCTGGCCTGGGAAGAAGAAAACAACGATGCTCAAACCGATCAAGCCTAAACCAACTACGGACATCCCCATGACAGCACCGCCGGAAAACGCAACACCCAAAGCGGGGTTAGCGCCTTTTTGTGCGGCATTGGCAGTACGCACATTCGCCTTCGTCGCTACGCGCATACCGATATTCCCTGCCAAGATGGAACAAAACGCACCCAAAACAAAGGGAATCGCAGTTTGGGGTTGCAAGCTTTCATTCCCTTCGGTAAGCCAACCGGAAAAGAGGATTACAAGAGCAAGTCCCAAAACAAAGAAGATCAAAACACGGTATTGTTTATTCAAGAAAGCCATTGCCCCTTCATGAATGGCGTCGGCAATTTCTTTCATTCTGTCATTACCGGGATCAACACGACCAACTTTTTGGCTCAAATAGAACGCGAATAAAAGCGCAAGAATACCTGCCGCCGGAGCAGCAAAACTCAGGATTCCTTCATACATTTTTCCAAAAACCTCCTAAAAGTCAGCTATAAAAGATAGCAATCAATAGAGTTAAAACAAAGAATATGACGGTCAAAATGGTTGCAATTTTAGCCAGGAACTCGTCCATTCCCTTTTTCTTACCAAAAATCTGTTCGGCGCCGCCACCAATAGCTCCAGAAACCCCTGCACTACGCCCCGATTGCAACAAGACGACTGCGATCAAACCCATGGCAATCAAGAGTTCCAGAATCATTAAAAAGATGTTCATATTTCACCTCCCGCTAAGCAACAGAATAATTCTAGCATAACAACCATTGAAATACAACTATTTTTCCCATTATCTAGATTATTTAAAGATGTTATAAAAAACTTCTAAACCTCTGTAGGAAGCAACTTCATCCAATTCCTCTTCGATCCGCAATAATTGATTGTATTTTGCAATCCGGTCGGTACGGCACGGCGCGCCGGTTTTGATCTGTCCGGCATTGACGGCTACCGCCAAATCGGCAATGGTCGCATCTTCACTTTCACCGGAACGGTGAGAGATAACATTGGTATATCCCGCCCGTTTCGCCATTTCGATCGTATCCAAAGTTTCCGTCAAAGTACCGATTTGGTTCACTTTGATAAGAATCGAGTTGGCAACTCCCAATTCGATCCCTTTGAGAAGCCGCTCCGTATTGGTCACAAAGATGTCGTCCCCAACGATCTGTACCTTTTCACCCAGCTCTTCTGTCATTAAACGCCAGCCGTCCCAATCGTCTTCCGCCAAACCGTCTTCAAGGGAAACGATCGGATATTTATCGCAAAGGTAACGATAGAATTCCACCATTTCCGCACTGGTTTTAACGGCGTTCTCCCCGGCCAAATGATATTTTCCATCCTGGTAAATCTCGGTTGCGGCGACATCTACAGCAAGGCAAACATCTTTGCCCGGGACATAGCCGGCTTTTTCAATCGCTTCAACGATCACCGCCAAGGCTTCCTCATTCGAGCTGAGGTTCGGGGCGAAGCCGCCTTCATCCCCAACGCTCGTGCCGTATTTCTTCGCTGCCAATACCTTTTTCAAAGTATGATAAATTTCAGCCCCCATCCGAAGAGCGGAAGCAAAACCGGCAGCCCCCACCGGCATAATCATAAATTCCTGAATATCTACATTATTATCGGCATGTTTGCCGCCGTTCAAAATGTTCATCATCGGCACCGGCAATTCTTTGGCATTAACGCCGCCGATGTATTGATAAAGGGGTAAACCAAGATATGCTGCGGCTGCTTTCGCCACGGCCAAAGAAACCCCAAGAATCGCATTCGCGCCAAGCTTACTCTTATTGGGGGTGCCATCCAATTCGATCAGCACCTTATCGATGTTCGCTTGTTCAAATACGCAGAGGCCGATCACTTCCGGAGCAATGATGGTATGAACATTGGCCACCGCATCCAAAACGCCTTTTCCCATATAACGGCTCTGATCGCCATCCCGCAATTCCACCGCTTCATGCGCACCGGTGGAAGCACCGGAAGGAATAATCACACGGCCCATGGTACCGTCTTCCAAAAAAACTTCGACTTCGATCGTGGGATTTCCCCTGGAATCCAAAACCTCTCTTGCATTCAGATCAGCAATAATTGACATAATCTTTCCTCCTTGTAAACCCAAATAATTATTTTATGATTTCCTTTCAACCAGGGAAAATCCTGTCATTTCCACAGGTTTCTCCATACTTAACAAATACAATAAAGTGGGAGCTACATCGCAAAGAGCGCCGTCATTTCTGCACGTATAACTTTGCGCTCCCGGCCCCATAACAATATAGGGAACGGGATTATTGGTATGGGCGGTATAGGGGCCGCCATCCACATCCAAAAGCCGCTCGGCATTGCCATGATCCGCAGTAATGAAGAGCACGCCCCCTTTTTCCTCCATAGCGGCGGCAACCTCGCCTAAGCAAGTATCTACGGTCTCCACCGCCTTGACGGTGGCCGCATAATTACCGGTGTGTCCCACCATATCCGGATTGGCAAAATTCAGAATGATTAAATCATATTGATCTTCCCGAATCTTTTCAATCACGGCGTCCTTAACGGCATAAGCGCTCATCTCCGGAACCGTATCGTAGGAGGCCACCTTGGGAGACGGGATCAAGATCCGATCCTCGTTTTTGTTCGCCTCTTCGATCTGGCTGTTAAAAAAGAAGGTTACATGGGCGTATTTTTCCGTCTCCGCGATCCGCAGTTGTTTTAGACCGCTGTTGGAGATAAAAACGCCTAAATTATTATTGATCGGTTCCGGCGGAAAAGCGATCGGAACCTCACAAGCCCCATCATATTGGGTAAAAGCAACATAATGAATATTCGGGTAATCATTACCCCTATCAAAACCGTCAAAATCCCGTATTTTACAGGCCCACATCAATTCCCTGGCCCGGTCGGCCCTGAAATTAAAGAACAATTCCGTATCATCATCAGCGATTTTCGCCACCGGCTCCCCCGTTTCATCCACCATGATTAAGGGTTTCACAAATTCATCGGTGATCCCTTCGGCATAGGATTCTTCAATGGCTTTACGGTAATCCGTGATCTTTTTTCCTTCTCCATAGATCAAAGCCTTCCAAGCGACCTCTAAACGATCCCAGCGTTTATCTCGATCCATCCCATAGAACCGCCCCATGATCGTCGCAATTTTCCCCACGCCCAATTCGCTGCACTTTGCTGACAAACGGTCGAGATAGAGCAATGCGGAAGTAGGAGAAACATCGCGTCCGTCTAAAAAGCAATGGAGATAAACCGGATGAAAATCTTTTCGCTTCGCCAACTCCAAAAGGGCAAAGGTCTGCTCGATATGGCTATGAACACCGCCGTCCGATAAAAGGCCCACCAGATGAACGGCCTTCCCTCTCTCCCGGGCTTGATCAAAAGCCTCGTTCAAGACCCGATTCTCAAAGAAATCCCCGTCCCGAATGCTTTTATTGATCCGCGTCAATTCCTGGTAAATTACACGGCCGGCGCCCATATTCAAATGGCCGACTTCAGAATTCCCGTTTTGCTGATCGGGAAGACCGACCCGCTCCCCGGAAGCTTCCAAATAACCGTGGCCGCATTCTTTCCATAAGCGGTCAAAATTCGGCTTTTTTGCCGCAGCCACGGCATTGCCTTCCGCTGCTTCAGAGATCCCAAAGCCGTCTAAAATCATCAACATTACCGGTGATTTTTTCATTCTGCTCTCCAATTAATCATCTTTCTAAAACTATCCGGCGCCAAACTGGCATTCCCGATCAATAACCCGTTGATGTGGGTTTTCGCCAATAAAGCCCCGGCATTCTCCGGCTTGGCACTGCCACCGTAAAGGATCGGGAGCTCCGGTTCGACCTGAAGGGAAGATAAAATCTGACGGATGCTCCCCATCGTCTCATCGGCGTCTTCCGGCGTTGCGGTTTTCCCAGTGCCGATCGCCCAAACCGGTTCATAGGCCAAGATAAAGTTGGATCGATTGATGGTCGGAAGCCCGGCCAATCCCGTTTCCAACTGTTCCTTTAAAATATCCAGCGTACGGCCGGCTTCTCTGTCTTCCAGTTGCTCGCCGATGCAATATACCGGGGTCATCCCCGCTTCTAACAGTGCTTTTAACTTCTTATTTAATAGGGCGCCATCTTCTCCGAAGATATGCCTTCTCTCGGAATGGCCGATCAGGCAATATTCTATCCCCAATTCCTGTAACATCGGAATCGAGATTTCCCCGGTGTAAGCCCCTTTCATCTCAAAATAAACATTTTGCGCCCCCAGCAGAATCGGGCTATCCCCAATAGCTGCCCTGGCCGCCGCCAATGAAACGGCGGGAGGGAAAATCATAATCCGATCCGGGCCTGCTTCCAATTGCTGACTAAAGGCCTCGATAAATGCCTTCGTTTCTTTTGGCCCATGATTCATCTTCCAATTGCCCGCAATGATCTTTGTCATATCCAACCCCCCAAATGATTTGGAAATAAGAAGAAGGAACGCCCCTGCGTTCCGAAATAATCCGGCTCAAACTCGGGCTCTGCAACAGCAAAGCCGATATGGAAGAAGCCGGGGCGGCAGCGTCTCTCTCTGCCGCGCCCAGCCTCCGTTTATTCTACTAAGCCGTCGATCCCCGGCATCGCCTTGCCCCCCATCAGTTGGAGGAAGGCTCCGCCCCCCGTCGACACATGGCTGATCTTGTCTTTCATCCCTACAGCCTGAAGTGCCGCTGCGGAATCACCGCCGCCCACCACCGTATAGGCGTCGGCATTGGCCACCGCTACAGCGATTGCCTTTGTCCCCTTCGCAAAAGGCTCCAGTTCGAATACGCCCATGGGCCCGTTCCAAAGGATCGTCTTTCCATCTGCGATTTCGCTGCTATACGCATTGATCGTTTCTTCCCCGATATCGAGGGATTGCCATCCCGGCGGTATTTCACCGAGCTTGGCATTCTTTCGCTTCGTCTCGGCAGAAAACTCCTCGGCAGCAGCCGAATCTTGCGGTAACCGAATCTTATCCTTATATTCCCCCGCCAAAAGTTCCTTAGCAAAAGGGATTTTTTCCGTCTCTACCAAGGATTTCTCCATAGGATATCCTTGGGCAGCCAAAAAAGTATTGGCCATGCCGCCACCGATAAAAACCTTATCCGCGATGGGCAACAAATTCGCTAAAAGCGCGATCTTATCGGAAACCTTCGCCCCGCCAACAATAGCATAAAGCGGTTTTTGGGGCTCACCCAAGATCCGATCGATAGCGTCCACCTCTTTAGCCAGGGAAAGACCCGCATAACCGGGCATGACGCTTTCAAGACCCGCCGTGGAGGCATGGGCCCGATGGTCAACGCTAAAGGCATCATTCACATAGATATCTCCCAGCTTTGCCAACTGCTTGACAAAAGCCGGGTCATTGGCTTCCTCACCGGGATAATAGCGCACATTTTCAAGCAAGGCAACTTCGCCGGGGCGAATGCTATCCGCAATCACCTGGGCTTTATGGCCGATCACATCTTCAACGAAAGTCACTTTCCGCCCCAGATGTTCCTCTAATGCACTTGCCAGAGGCCGCAAGGAAAATTCCGGCGCCCATTTGCCTTTGGGACGGCCCAAATGGCTGAGGATCAAAACTGCGCCGCCTTCCGCCAAAATATAGCGGATCGTCGGCAAAGATTCCACCAAACGCATATCGTCGGTGATCTTGCCGCTTTCCATCGGCACATTATAATCCACCCGCAAAAGCACTTTTTTCCCTTGAAGCGCCACATCCTTCACGGTTTTCTTTCTCATACCGTGCCTTCCTCCTTATTTCCCCAAAACATAGGAGGCCAAATCAGCAACACGGTTGGAATAGCCCCATTCATTGTCATACCAGGAGACCACTTTCAATAAATCGTCTCCGATTACCATAGTGGACAGCGCATCCACAATCGAAGAATTGGGATTATGGTTAAAATCAATCGAAACAAGAGGCAACTCGGAATAGGCAAGGATCCCCTTCATCGGCCCTTCCGCCGCCGCTTTCAAAGCAGCATTGACTTCTTCCACCGTAACCGATTTTTGCAAATTGCAAACCAGATCAACAACAGAAACATTGGGGGTCGGTACCCGCATCGCAAAACCGTTCAGTTTTCCCTTCAATTCAGGCAAAACCAATGCAACGGCACGAGCAGCTCCGGTTGTCGTCGGAATGATCGAAGAAGAAGCAGTACGCGCACGGCGCGGGTCTTTATGCACCTGGTCCAAAATCCTCTGGTCATTGGTAATGGAGTGAACCGTCGTCATCAACCCTTTTACGATCCCGAATTCCTGATTGAGAACTTTTGCTACCGGCGCCAAACAGTTCGTGGTGCAGGAAGCATTAGAAATAATATGGTGCTTTTCAGGATCATACTTCTCTTCATTCACACCCAAAACGATGGTGACGTCCTCATTTTTCGCCGGAGCAGAAATAATCACCTTTTTTGCCCCTGCTTCCAAATGGGCTTTCGCCTTTTCAGCATCGGTAAAAAGACCGGTGGATTCCACTACGAGATCAACACCTAATTTGCCCCAAGGAAGGTTTTTCGGATCTCTCTCCGCCAAAACCTGGACTTTTTTATCGCCAACAATGATAAAATCCCCTTCGGTCCGAATATCCACATCCCAGATACCATGAGTGGAATCGTATTTCAGCAGATGGGCATTGGCATCGGCATTGGTCAAATCATTAATGGCGACCACTTCCAAATCGGGATGCGCATAGGCGGCCCGATAGACCAAGCGGCCAATACGTCCGAAACCATTGATAGCAATTCTTTTTGTCAAAACAAACACCTCGCAATTTTATTTATCACAACTACTGCCTTATTTTGTGCTTAATTTATGGTTTTCATCAATGAAAAAAAACCAGTTTTTCCCATCATCCGATTTTTCTAAACCGCTCTTATTCCCTGGCGTTTAAGGTACGGCTGGCTTCATCCCGGCGATAGCTTCCCGGTGTTTTCCCGGAATGCTTTTTGAAAACTTGGCTGAAATAACGGGCGTCACGATATCCTACCCGCATAGCGATCTCCGCCACGGAATAATCGGTATTGGCCAAAAGTTTCCTTGCCTCTTCCATCCGCACATGGGTAAGATACTCGGTAAAGCTCCATCCCTTCACTTGTTTGAACAAACGGCTGAAATAGCAGGTGCTCAAATAGACCTGTTTGGCCACATCATCCAAGCCGATTTCCTGATGGTAGTTCTCTTCCATATAGCGAACGGCCTTGTCAATCAAATTCACATTGCGGAATTCTCTGGAGGTGCGGATGCGCCCCACCAATTCATTGAGCCAGTTGACGACTTTTTCCTTCATCGATTCCAAGCTAATTTCCTTCGCCAGTTGCCGTTCCAACTGCATCCGGCTTTCTTCGAGCCCTTCAAAATCAATACCGCTGTCCACAGCAGAGCGGATCACAACAGTACAGATATCGGATATCTTGATCCTTATTCTGGAAATATTCTCATCATCACTGATATATTCAGACCAAAGGGATAAAAAGGAACGGATGGTCCTGTCCCAATCCCCCATACAAACGGCCATCACAAGATTTTTTTCATAACCTTGCTTCAAAACATTGGCATATTCGCTGCTGGCTTCAACATCATCCGCATGGATCGGCTGATCGCCGCCGTAAAGAACACGATATTCGCTTGCAACCACCGCTTCCCGATGGGAACGGGCGATCCCGTGAGGTCCGTGTCCCGGCCGGCCGACGCCCACCGTTACCGTGGAAGAGCTTTCATCCCGAACCGTCTTACAAATCTGTTCTCCCAAGCGCATCGCCATCGTTTTCAGATAAGCGTCCTCAATATCATCGGAGGCAGCCAAAATGACTGTGAATTGTCCGTTACCGAGAGAAATAAAGAGGTTTTGCGGCCAAGCCTGTAAGCTTTTGGCAATCAATTCGGATACTTGGCGCTGCACAATTTGCCGTTCCAGCTCGGAACGGAAATTATTATGGGTGGTCAAATTATCCACCCAGATATTCATCACAAGCCGCAAGGGGCTATTGATACCAAGAAAAGCAGCGCGGCTGTTCATTTCCGAGTCATCGCTCAAATAACCGTTGATCAGATCCATGACAAAACCGACTTTAATCAAAGGCAAGGAATCGGCCAAAGCGGCCTTTACATCCTCAAGTTCCTTTTCCTTTTCTCTTTCTTCGGTAATTTCATCGGAAAGTCGTTCCACAAGAGAGATGATCTCGTCACTGTCCACCGGTTTCAACAGATACTCTGCCATGCCCAGGCTAACCGCCTGCTGGGCATAATGGAATTCACCATAAGCGCTGACGATCACGATCCTCGCTTCCGGCTGAGAAACACGGAGTCTCCGGGCGACTTCGATCCCGTCTAAACCCGGCATGCGGATATCAAGGAAAACAATGTCCGGCCTAAACTGCGCAGCAAGTTCCACCGCTTCTTCCCCGTTGTCCGCTTCGGCAACGATCTTATAGCTATTGGAAAATTCCTCTAAAATCATGCGGATATATTGTCTTTGCAGGGGCTCGTCATCGACAATCATCACTTTTATCATTTTTTCACCTCTTTATCATATTTTAGGCAAAACATTTAGGGCAAATTAAGTTATATGGGGAAAGGAGATCTGAAAAGTCGTCCCCTTATTGATGGCACTTTGGATATCCCAGGCACAATCGCTGCCGAAATGCGCTTGTAAGCGCTTCAGCACATTGTTCAAACCAAGCCCGCTGACCTGGCCGCCTTTTTCCGATTTGATTTCTAATTTAAAGATGTTCTTCTGTAATTCCTCGCTCATGCCGATCCCATTATCGGAAACTTCAAGGAAGACTTGTCCATTTTCCATCCATCCCTGTACGGAGACGATACCCCCACGCTTACAAGGCTCAAGTCCGTGCTGACAGGCATTCTCTACTAAGGGCTGCAAGATCATGCAGGGCATTTTAGAGTTCAAAATAGAAGGTTCCACATCGACCCTGCGACTGATACGCCCTTGGAATCGGGCTTCCTGAATCATCAAATAATCCTGCACCGTCTTGACTTCTTCCGCCAAGGTCACCGTCGTCTTCACTTGATATAAGCTATGCATCAAACGGGCCAAAGCGCTCACGAGTTTTTCCGTATATTTGTCTCCCTCCAAAGGCGACCCGAGAGCGATCGTATTTAAGGAATTAAACAGAAAATGAGGATTTACCTGATATTGAAGGGCGCTCAATTCCGCTTCCTTCAAGGCCTCCTCTAACTGCTGCTGTTTTTTCATGTAGCTGACAAAACTGCTTTGCTGCCCTTCCAATTGGCGGCGGGCAAAATTGGAATCCACCAATTGCACCAAAGTCTGTCCGTAATTCGTGATATAATCGCAAAGCCCCTGGCATTTTTCAGCGGAAACGATCGGAATCCCTTCGGGAAATCCCCCTTCGATCACATCTTCGGCCAAAAGAAAGTGGCCGCAGATGATCGAACCGATTTGCCCCATCTCTCCGATCAACGGATAACTGATCTCCATCAACCCACAGCGGCAACGATAAGCAAAAGCTTCCGGATAATCGGCAATATGAGAAAGCCGCTGATTAAAATTATAGCGCTCCATCTTCGTCAGTTGTTTCTAACTTTGCACAGTTTAAAGAACAATCAAAAAACTGCCCCGGCTCGGCAAGCGGCCGCCCGACCCGATCCACAAAAGACCAAATCCACACCGACACCTTGCCGGAAAGATTCCTGCATCCCCAAAAACTCCGCATCTTTGAAAATGGCGGAGACACTGTCTAAATTGGTCACATCCCGTCTTTCGATCAGTTCCCCGATCAAGCGAGCCCCGGCCACCGCATCGGCGCGTACCCATCAGCCCCCATTTGCGTGGCTTTCTCTTGGTTGACGGCAGCGCCGCCCACAACCACATCAATCCGGTGGCGCAAATGCGCATCCTTTAAAGCTGCGATGACATTCTCAATCTCCAAAACGTTGTGGTCAATAAAGCGGAAAGACAAAGAACATCCGGTTTATATTCATTGACGGCGTCCGCAAAAGCGCTGGCGGAAACATCCACACCCAGATCAATCACTTCATAGCCTTTTGACTGCAAAACAAGAACCAAGAGATTCTTCCCGAGATCATGGAGATCCCCGGCAACGGACCCGATTACGATCCGCCCGGTATAGGATATGTTCTCGTTCATCATAAGGGTTTCATTTCTTCCAAACCCACATGGACGGCACGGGCGGAAATCAAGAGCTCCGTTACATAGATCTCATTTCTCTCGAAACGATCGCCGATGATGTTCATCGCTTTTAATAGCCCCTCATCCACGATCTCCATAATATCCATGCCGGCTTCCATGGCTTTTTTCACATGGGCACGCACTGCAGCCACATTGCCTTGAAGTACATCGTCAACAAGGGGCTTGTAATTATATCCCATCGCACTCTTCCTCCACAGACGCCTTCGCATCGGCGTCTCTTTTCTTTGTATATAGCAAAATATCTCGTCCGAAAATCAAAAACGCTTGCGTTTACCGGCGCATTGAATACCGAGGTCTTTTCTATATTTCGCCACCGTACGCCGAGAGATAAAGATATCTTGCTCTTCCAATAATTTCACAAGTGTCTGATCGTTCAAAGGTCTAGCGGCGTCCTCTTTATCCACCAAATCCTTCAAAGCCCCTTTCACATTGGTGACTGCTGCTTTAATACTGCCGGAACTGCCGACGCCATTGACGAAGAAGAATTTCCACGGGAAAAGCCCCCGGGGCGTCTGCACATATTTATTACTGATAGCCCTGCTGACCGTGCTCTCATGAACACCGATCATCTGGGCTACCGAGCTTAAATTCAAAGGAACCAAATGGCTTGCACCATTATCAAAAAACTCCCGCTGCAATTCGATGATGGCCTCGGCAATACGGTAAATCGTCGCCCTTCTTTGCTCGATGCCTTTGATGATCCAGGCAGCGGAATTCAATTTCTGCTTGATATATTCTTTTACTTCTTCATTGGTATTGTTATTTTCTTTGATAAGCCGCATATAGAAATTGTTGATGCCAACCCGAGGAATGGCAGAATCATTAACGATGACCACATATTCTCCATCCACTTTTTCGATCACGACGTCGGGATAAATATATTCGACAACTTGATTGCCGACAAAGGCCTGGCCAGGCCGGGGATTCAATGCTCTGATCCGATCAACAAGGTCCTGCACTTCTTGAACGGAAAGCTTCATTTTTTTCGCAATCAAAGGCAAACGGTTGGATGCGATTGCATCCAAATGCTCACGGATCAAAATGGAAAGCTCTTCATATTGCGGGTCGCTGGGGTCGAGCTGCAATTCCAAGCATTGCTGCAAGTTAACGCCGCCAATGCCCGGCGGATCGAAACTGCGGATAATATGCAGCACATCCTCAACCAGTTCCAAAGAACATTGCAAGCGTTTTGCGGTATCTTCCGGCGTAATCAACAAATAGCCGTCCTCGCTGAAATTGGCAATAAGAAAACTGCCGACGGCTTTCTTTTCCTCGGAGAGAGACATAATATTGAGCTGGAACTGCAAATACTCATAAAGGTTGGAATACTGCAATTCCACCGGCTCATAATTGTAAGAAACATCTTCTTGAATACTGCTTCGCGTATACGGCCGCTCTTGCCAGTCTTCAGCGATCTTCTCCCAATCATAGCCCGGCTCCACCTCGCCAGGATTATTGAGAAGCTCTCGCACTCCTTCTTCTTTTGCCTTTTCCCCAAACTCCGTTTCAGAAATCGGTTCCACCGCTTCGGGCTTATCATATTCCTGCTCCAAAACCGGATTTTCCTGCAATTGCTGCTCAATAAAGTGCTGCAATTCCAAAAGTGGCATTGTCAAAAGTGCGATGGCTTGTCTGAGCTCCTGGGTGATGATTATTTTTTGCGCCTGCTCCAAAACGAGCCTTTGTTCAATCATTGAGAGTTATCCTCACAAACCCAAAAAGTTTTCTATGCAAATATTATACCATAGCTAGTAAAAAAAATGAAACTATTTTTCCGCTTTATTTTACGTTTTTGGCAATTTCCATCAGCTTTTTCAAACGATGGTTGGCGCCGCTCTTACTCACCGGCGGATCGGTCATCTGGGCTAGCTCCGTTAATCCCATGCCCATGTTCTCAAGGCGAAGGAGCGCGATTTCCTGCAAATGAGGAGGTAAATTCTTCAATCCGATTCTTTCCTCGATCAATTCGATTGCCATTTTTGGGCCAATGCGCTTTGGGCGATTTTATTGACATTGGCAAGATCAAAATTCCGTTGGCGATTGATTTTATTATGGATCTCTTTTACGATCCTCGTATTTTCAAAGGAAAGCAAGGCCTGATGCGCACCAATATGGTTCAAAAATTCCACAATTTGGGGCCCGTCTTTCAAGTAGAGCACATAGACATTCTTCCGCTGGCGATCTTGGCTGATATCAAAATCCGCCATAATCTTCTGCATGGATTCGGCCTGCCAGCTGGCTGGTAACGATCTCCATATGATAAGCGCCCCGGGTCGTTCACAGAACCGCCCCCCAAAAAAGGCCCCCCGCAAATACGCTCTCTTGCAACAGTCTTTTTTTAAATGTTCCAAAGGAAAACTATCGCGGAACTCGGTATTCCATTCCCGGTTCTCATCCATTAAATTTAGTGCGATAAAAATCTCTTCCATCCCGGCCTGGGGCGGCACGCAAATTTCATAGATATTGTTCTTTTTCAAACGGTTTTTCTTATAGACAAGGAGTTCCCCCGGGGTATCAAAGATCGCTTTCGTTAATTTAAAGATCTTCCGCGCCACAGCCGGATTTTCCGTCGTAATACAAAGTGAGACTCCTTCTTCCGATTGAAGGAAATCGTACCGTCCATCTTGGTTAAGGCGAGAAATTCTGCCATTTGGCAGCAGGTATTATGGCTAAACTGTTTCGCCAGCTGATTTTTCGTCGTCGATGAAAAAGACATATTCTCTCCTTCAAAAAAACCACATCATTTTACTTGTTTCGCTAAATACCGGGCGAGCGCCTCGGCGTCATGATGAACAAAATCCCCTTCCTTAGCTAAGGGCAATTCCACTTTTTCAGCCGCAATTTCTTAATGGCAATCCCGTCGTTTTTGACCGGTCGAGCGCCTCTTATTTGATATTTAGATAAACTGGCAGGAGAAATCGGTTTAGTTTACAATGACCGCATCGAAAAAGCGGGCTTTTGACAAACGGGCAAGGGCAAAAATATGATCGGATAAGGTGTACCCATCTGTCTCTCCCGGTTGGGTCATAATATTGGCAATATAGTAGACCGGCGCCTTCGTTGATAATAAAGCATCAATAACGCCGGGCACCAAAAGATTCGGGATCACACTGGTATAAAGACTTCCCGGCCCCAAGAGAACGATATCCGCCGCCAGAATTGCCTCAATCGCCTCTTCATTGACCTTGCAAAGTTTCGGTTCCAAAATAACCTCGCTGATGCTTCTGGCGTCGGCAACGATAGCAGTCTCCCCGCGAACCAAAGCGCCGTCTTTCATCACCGCAGAAAGGGTCACACGATCCATTGTCACGGGAAACACATGTCCCCGAATATCCAAGATCCCGGCAATGGAGCGAATCGCACCGGGCATATCCCCTTGAATATCCGCAAGGCCGGTCAGGAGAAGATTCCCCAAGCAATGACCTCTCAATTCTTCCGGTTGCTCGAAACGGTAATTAAACAGCTTCTCTAAAATTCCCTCTCTGGGAGAAAGGGCAACCAAGCAATTACGGATATCTCCCGGCGGCATCGTAATTCCGCCCTGCAAGAGGCGGCCGGAACTACCCCCGTCATCGGTAACCGTAACGCTGGCAGTCGAATGGTCCGTGATATCCTTTAAGCCCCTGAGGATAACGGAAAGGCCTGTACCTCCCCCAATGATCACAATTTTCGGTCCCTCTTCCTTTTCTTCGGGTTGTTGAGAAGAAATGCGACCCCGCTCGAAAAGGGCAGACCAAAACCGCAGCCAATCATTATTTCGTTCCATGCTGTGCACCCGTTCTCCAAATATCCTTATGGCTCACAGTAACACAATAGTCCTTTTCCGTTAAGCGCTGCCCCAAAGCTTCGGCAATCGCCACCGAACGGTGTTGCCCTCCGGTGCAACCAAAACCGATCACAAGGTGATCCCGGCCCATCTCTTCAAAATCATGCAAGATATCAGTAAACATGATCTCCAAGCGGTCTAAAAAGGCTTTACATTCCGGCATCTCCAGAATAAAGTCCCGCACCCTCGCTTTCAATCCGGTTTCATGGCGAAAACCTTCCACATAAAAAGGATTCGGCAAAAAGCGAACATCGAAAAGATAATCCAAATCCAAGGGCATGCCGTATTTAAAACCGAAAGTAACAATATTGACCATAATCCGCGGCCCGTCGTCTTGCCCATAAAAATGGAGGATCGATTGTTGCAGCTGCGGCGTCGTCATATGCGTCGTATCAATAATGCGATGCGAAATATGGCGGATCGGCCTTAAAAGCTGGCGTTCCTCTTCGATCGCATCCCAAATTCTCAGTTTATTGCCGAGGGGATGGCGGCGTCTCGTCTCACGGTACCGTTTTAGGAGTTCTTCCGTTTCCGCTTCCATAAAGACGATTTCCAAATCAACAACGCCCTCGACCTGCCTCACCATTTGGAAGAAATGATGGAAATGAGCCTTTTCCCGAATATCCACGACCAGGGCCGCTTTGTTTGTTTCCCGCTCTTTCTTGGCAAGCGTATCAAGAAAATCAACGATCATCTCCACCGGCAAATGGTCGACGGTGTAGTAACCCAGATCCTCCAATATCCGAAGAAACAAACTTTTCCCTGCCCCTGATAGGCCGGTAATAATTTTCAGTTCCACAATTTTCCTCCTTATTTGGATCAAATTGCAAATAAACATGATGAAAAAGCAATTCTCTCTTATTTATACCATAGAAAACAAAAAAGGAAAAGAGCGCTTGCTCCAAATCGGCAAAAGACAAGGGTAAATCCTCGTTTCAATAAAATCGGCTCTTCCCCCTTGTGTTGCCAGGGAAAATGCTTTATATTTATTGAAAAGGAGATGATCCGCCTTGGAACAGGTTTCCCATGATTTCCCTCCCGTCTATAATGGGGCCTCCCGCATTTTGATCTTAGGGACAATGCCCTCTCCGAAATCAAGAGAACAGGGATTTTATTATGGGCATCCCCAAAATCGCTTCTGGCCGGTATTGGCAAATCTTTTTCATATCGAGACGCCGCCAACGGTCGAGGGAAAACAAAGGCTCCTGCTCGAAAAAGGGATCGCACTGTGGGATGTTTTATCCTCCTGCGCTATCAACGGTGCTGATGACAGCAGTATCCGTGAAGTAAGCTACCATGATCTTGACCCCATTTTGGAAACGGCAGATATCCGTGCCATTTTCACCAATGGGAAAAAAGCCGCCGCTCTTTATAAGCAAAGCGGGAGAACAATTGAAAAACCCTTCTTCGTCTTACCTTCGACCAGTCCGGCAAATTGCCGTCTTTCCCTGGCCGATTTGGTTACTGCTTACAGCGTTATTCTCCCCTACTTAAAATAATATAATCAAGCGGCCGAATACATGCGATATTTGTGAGGTGGTAAAAATGGAAATGGAAAAACAGCGGATCAAAAGCGGTATGCCCGGTTTGGACAAGGTGATCGACGAATTTCGGCAGGGAGACAATGTGGTATGGCAAGTCAATGATTATGAGGAATACCGCCATGTTGCCAAACCTTTTGTCCAAAATGCGCAGGCAGAAGGACGGAATATTGTCTATATTCGTTTTGGTTTTCATGCGCCGATCATTACCAAAACCAGGGGGATCAATGTCTATTATCTGAAGGTGAACACGGGTTTTGACGCCGTCTGCGCCAAGATCTATCAGATCATTAAAGAAGAAGGCGAAGGCACATTTTATGTATTTGACGGCATCTCCGACCTTCGGATTCAATGGTTCTCCGATTTAATGGTCGCAAACTTTTTCCAAGCCCTCGGCCCCTATCTCTATGAGATGAAAGCCGTTTCCTATTTCGCAATTCTGCGCAACACCCATACCTATGACGCTTTAGCTTATATCCGGGAAACAACTCAAGTTCTCATTGATCTATACTATATTGATAATACCTATTATATTCATCCGTTGAAAGTGGCCCAGCGTACATCCCCGACGATGTACTTCCCCCACCGTATTGAGGGCGACCATGCCGTTACCATCACCTACAGTGGAGACGCCACCAAGCTCTTCTCCCGTTTTAATTGGAGCCATAAAGTCTTGGGGTTTTGGGAAGCTTCTTTCGAAAAAGCCCGGGGCAAACTCTCTTTACCGCTAGAGGAACAAAAAGAGACCCGGGACGAACTCTTGATCCTGCTCGTAGGGAAGGATGCCAAAATCCTCGATCTCTGCAAACAATATTTCACCTTGGAAGATCTTTTGGAAATCAAGAATCGGGAAATCGGCCCGGGCTATATTGGCGGCAAATCAATCGGCATGCTTTTGGCCCGCAAAATCTTAGCAAGCGATCCCAATCATGATTTCAACTCGATCCTAGAACCCCACGATTCCTATTATATCGGCTCCGACCTCTTTTACACCTATATCGTTCAGAATGGCTGGTGGAGCCTGAAAACTAAACAGAAGAATACGGAAAAAGACTATTTCAAATATGCCCGCGCCTTAAAAACAAAAATTCTAACCGGGAAATTCCCCATCATCGTTCAAGAACAGTTTAAGCGCATGCTGGAATACTTCGGCCAATCACCAATCATCGTCCGCTCCAGCTCCCTTTTGGAAGATAACTTCGGCAATGCTTTTGCAGGGAAATATGAGAGTGTTTTTTGTATCAACCAGGGCACCCCGGAAGAACGCTACCAAGCATTCGCCCAAGCCGTACGGCGCATTTATGCCAGCACCATGAACGAAGACGCCATCGCCTACCGTCTCAATCGAGGGCTGACCAAGAAAGACGAACAAATGGCCTTATTGGTACAACGGGTATCCGGAGATTTCCATGGCCGTAATTTCTTCCCCCATATCGCCGGCGTCGGCAACTCATCCAATCTTTATGTCTGGGATAAAAATATGGATGTCAAGGCCGGTATGCTGCGCCTGGTTTTAGGCTTAGGGACAAGAGCCGTCGACCGTGTCGTCGGCGACTATCCCCGTATCGTCAGTCTTGACAATCCCAGCAGACCGCCGCTGATCGCCGGGGGAGATCGGCGCATTTACTCACAGCATTTTGTCGACATTCTCGATCTCGATCAAGATATGCTCACCAATCGAGGAACCGAAGAAATACTTGATCTTGACCTCAAAGTAGATAAATCCCTGTTTGCCGAAGTTGATTTTGAAGCGCAACGGCAAAAAAGAGAGCTTGGGTTACCCCCCGGCAAGCCGCGGCATATCGTCACGCTGGATCATCTGTTAAAAGGAACAGATTTTCCCAAAGTCATGCAAGCAATGCTGACCTCGATTTCTAAGGTCTACGATTATCCGGTGGATATCGAATTCACCACCAATTTCATGCCGGACAAGAGCTATCGGGTCAATTTGGTTCAATGCCGTCCGCAACAAACAAGAGGCTTGGGCCGGGCAGTCACTTTACCGACCTTGGAAAAAAATGAAGAGTGCGTCCTCTCCTGCCGCGGAAATTTCATGGGCGGCAATGTGCGTCTTCCCATTGATTATGTGGTCTATGTCAAACCGAAGGAATATTTGGCTCTGCCGGAACGGGAAAAATACACCATCGCCCGGCAAATCGGGGAAATCAATTTGGCGCTGAAGAAGAAAAACGCTATGTTGATCGGACCCGGACGCTGGGGAACAACGACACCATCCTTAGGCGTGCCCGTGCGCTTTACGGAATTGTGCAATATGTCCGTCATCGCGGAACTGGCCTTCAAATCCGGGAACTTAATGCCGGAGCTCTCCTATGGCAGCCACTTTTTCCAAGACTTAGTGGAATCGGGCATCTTTTATGTCGCCATTTTCGATCATCCCAATGTGATCTTTAATCTCGATCATATCCTGCAAAAGCGGAATTTGGTCAAACAGATTTTACCCAATAGCCAAGTAAAAGATGACGTTATCCATATTGCGGAAACAAAAGGAATGCAAATCTATTCCGATACGGTAAGCCAAGTCTTGCTTTGCAAGCAAGATCATCCGAAAAAATAAACTTCGCCGATCTCACCCCTAAATGTTCAGAAAAATAAATAGGAAACACTTAAAATTAAACAAAAAAATGCCGGTAGCGAAGGGATCCACTACCGGCAATTCTATTTTTTAGGGGGAATTATATGAAAAACCTATTCGTTGTTTTCGTACTACTTGGTTCTATGTTCTTTGAACAACACCTCCTTGAGTACAACACCATCATATCGCTTTATTTAGTCTCATCTATGTTCTGACATTGTCCATTTCGTGAAGGTTTATTGAGAATCTTGTTCACTCAACACCACGCTTACCGTAGCATAGCGGCCGTCACGATAAACCGTCAGTTCAATTTCATCGCCGGGAGCAAATTCGTTCTTAATTTCATTCAACCGGGCAATACTGGAGATCTCGGTGCCATTGATGGCAGTGATAATATCTCCTTGCCGGATACCGGCAGCTGCTGCGCCGCTGCCATCATAAACCTGTTGAACGAGAACTCCGGGCGGAACATTATAATAGGCTGCTGTTGCTTCGTCCAAATCTTCACCGCCGATCCCGATTTGCGGCCGGCCGGCAATATAACCGTTTTCCTTCAATTCTTCAATGATCGGGATCGCGTCATTGATCGGGATGGCAAACCCCATGCCTTCCGCAACGGTGGTACTAATCTTTGCGGAATTGATGCCGACCACTTGTCCGGAACTGTTGACGAGAGGCACGCCGGAATTACCGCTGTTGATTGAAGCATTGGTTTGGATATAATTCATTACTTGTCCACTGATTTCAACTTCACGATCGAGGCCGGAAACGATACCGTTGGCGACAGAACCGGCAAAATCCATCCCGAGGGGGTTCCCGATTGCCACGACTTCATCCCCGATCACAAGCTCGTCCGAATCTCCGAATTCCGCCGGCGTTAGATTATTGGCGTCGATCTTCAGTACGGCAAGGTCCGTTTGGCTGTCATAACCGATCAGGGTAGCGTCATATTCCGTTTCGTCCATCAAAACTACGCTAACCTTGCTCATCCCGGCGACTACATGGGCATTGGTGATGATATAGCCATCCTCCGTTAAAATGATCCCAGTCCCGGAACCGCTCCCTTCGGGGCTCTCCACAAGGATACCCACAACGGAAGGGGTCACCTTAGCGGCAATATCGGCAATCGACATCCCTTCTGCGCTGGCGGTCTGCTGCACGATGGTGCTTTCAGATTCCGGGATATCTTGAGCATCCCCGTTGTCCTCAAAAAACAGCGTATAGACGCCGATCGAACTAAAGGCAATCAGCACGACCGCAACCAAACTTCCGGCCAATGCGAATATCTTTTTTCTCACACCATGTTTTCTTTTATAATGATTGCCGCCCTGATCAATGCCGTTGATTCTCATGTTATAGCAACGCTCCTCGGGATATGCCGGCATGTCCGTTTCCTTTGGGATCATGTCCCTATTCTCCTCTTCAGGTTCCATCTGAAACGATGGGGCAGAAGAATGGATTTCTTCGTTTTCATCCGGTT
>JAXGQI010000025.1:0-24253 GCA_040766525.1 Clostridiales bacterium
ACCATGACCATTTGGGGGATTCTTTTCAATGTCCGTTTTTCCTGGGGCAGTACAATACGGTGGTTCCGGGGCTTTGATGTGCCATTGCTGCCGTGTTTTCACCCACTTTTAACCGCTATAGGGGCGGTTTGATCACGGTTTCGTAACGGGTTTGGCTTTTGCCTTTGCGTGTTTGGCTTTTCCCTGTAATTCCGGGACAGGGTCGACGTCATTTTTAGGGAAATGGCTTTTACGGTTGCTTTCCGTCCCATGGGGGTCTTTCGGGTCAGGCCGCCGCATTCCTGCTTTTGCCATGGTGTACCCTCCTAAACATCATTATTTTTGATCGATTGTTTCTTGGCGTTTTTGTTTTGATTTTGATTTTCCGCTGTGAGCGGGGTTTGATTTTTGGCCTTTTTCTTGCGGGCCTGTTTGTTGTCGGGTTGGCTGTCTTTTGTCATTTGATCACCTCGATCATAGGTTGCCCTAAAATTTCAGTTTCATGATATAAAAAAATCAATTTGGTAATGGATATGCCGCATCTTTACGGTTCAATGTGGATCGTTACCACATTGAACAGACGATGGTTTGGGTCGTAACGCAGATGTGCAGTATTATGTAATTATGGTGTAAATTATTTGAAGAAAATTCCTACTATGACTTGACAAGACCAAGCGGGCGGCGTACTATAAATTTGTGTTCATGTTGCGAACTGTGAGATGACCTATGGCGAATTTGCCGCGAGCGTTTAGAAGTGGTGATAATAATGGCCCAGAATAAGAGTGTGTTTTCCGATAATGAGTATTCCATTTTGTCGGAAATAGAGAAAAATGAACATGTTACGCAGCGTGAGCTCTCAAATAAATTGGGGCTTTCTTTAGGCAGCGTAAATGTTTTGATCAACAAAATGATCAAAGAAGGTTTGATCAAAATGGAACAGATATCGCAAAAACAGGTGTTTTATATGTTAACGCCGGTTGGAATGTTGGCAAAAGCGAAGAAAACGGTGCGCTATTTGAAGATCCATTACCGGGCGATTTTTGAAACCAAAGAAAAGATCAAATCGTTCTCGGTGAGTTAAGCCAAAGACATGATGCTGTTCTGATTTGCTGGCGGATGATGAAATGTGTGAAATCGTCAGCGTTGCTGTTGGAGAAGTTTTCATTGCAGCATGGGGATGTCAGGATCGAGATCCTCCGTGAGGAACAAGAACCGGAAGCGATGGCTATGAAATCCCGGTCTTGTTATACATGGCGGCAGAGGAAGAACTGATTGGAAAATATGCTAAAATGGAGAATTTGACCCTGGTCAATTTGATTGAAAGGTTGTAAATTCTCCTAATTTTTATATTTTGAGGAGTAAAATCACTCCAATTGTGTGGATGCTGATCTACTGAAATCCATGATGATTGGGAATATTCGACTGAATATGATAAAATAAACACAAAGTGATGCAGACAATACCAAAAAAACGGTTTTTATGTGAAAAGAACGGAAAGATTTTTTATAAGATACGGGGAAACCGTTGGACATATTGGGGCATATAGTCAATGTGCCATCTGAAAGTAGAATTTTGGCGATCCCTTTGTGTGACGGTGCGATTTATAGATCGATTGCCATGAGATTGAGAGAGATAGGACGGTCCGGTCATGACTGAGCAGAGAACGGAAAGAATCTGGCTTGCTTCACCTCATATGAGCGCTGAAGGTTATGAAATGCAGTACATCGAAGAGGCGTTTGCTTCCAATTGGATCGCTCCCCTTGGGGCGAATGTGGACGGATTTGAAGCGGAGTTGGCGCGAAAAGTGGGAGCGAAACATGGCGCTGCCTTGTCCTCCGGTACCGCTGCGATCCATTTGGCGCTAAAAGCTGCCGGTGTGGGAGTGGGAGATATTGTCTTTTGCCCGACGCTGACATTTTCCGCTACGGCCAATCCGATCATCTATCAGCAGGCGACCCCTGTCTTTATCGACAGTGATTTTTCCACCTGGAATATGGACCCGAATGCATTGGAGGCTGCTTTTAAAAAATATCCCAAAGTCAAGGCGGTTATCGTTGTGCATTTATACGGACTGTCCGCCGCGATGGATCCGATCATGACGATTTGTGATCGCTATGGGGTACCGG
Organism: Clostridiales bacterium; assembly: GCA_040766525.1. Classification (GTDB taxonomy): domain Bacteria; phylum Bacillota; class Dehalobacteriia; order UBA7702; family UBA7702; genus JAXGQJ01. The sequence goes on from JAXGQI010000025.1 coordinate 2,106, forward strand.
TGATCGAGGACGCCGCAGAGTCTTTAGGGACAACTTATAAAAGTAAACATACGGGGACTTTCGGCAAGTATGGCGTTTTTAGTTTCAACGGCAATAAGATCATCACGACTTCCGGCGGCGGTATGCTTGTTTCCGACGATGAGGAAAGGATGGAGAAGGTTCGCTTTTGGGCGACACAATCCAGAGACCCGGCACGGCATTATCAACATAGTGAACTGGGCTTCAACTATCGTATGAGCAATATTGTTGCCGGAATCGGCAGAGGGCAACTCAAAGTCCTCGATCGGAGAATTGCCCAAAAGAAAGCCATCTTTCAATACTATCAAAAAGAATTGGGGATACTGGATGGCGTGGACTTCATGCCGATCAATGCTTGGAACCAGCCGAATTATTGGCTGTCCTGTATGACTTTGCACGGTGCGGTGCGGCCGCTGGATGTTATGGAAGCTCTGGAGGCGGAGAATATCGAAGCCCGTCCGCTTTGGAAACCTATGCACATGCAGCCCTTTTTTGCCGGGTATGATCATATCGGTGGCGATGTGAGTGCAAAGCTTTTTGCGGACGGGATCTGTTTGCCCTCCGATACGAAAATGACAGAGGAGCAACTGGCAAGGGTTGCAGGGATCATAAAAAAAATGTGGCGCAGCGGCGCCCATAGAAAATAAAAGGTGGCGAATCCTTTGTTTGAGAGTTATCTCTTCATCCCCGCAAGTAAAGGGAAATTCATTGATAAATCGAAAACCTTGGAGAATCTGGATCATCGCATTTTTGATTTGGAAGATTCCGTGGTTGAGGCGGAGCTGGACAAGGCTTTGGCCAATCTTGAACAGACGGCGTTTACCGCTGCCGATTGGGTGCGCGTTCCAATCGGAAGAGAGGATCAAACTCAACTCTTGAAGAAAGTTCACCACTTGGGGCTGAACAATTTTGTGATTCCCAAATTTAACGGATATGATGCGTTTGCCGATATTTTTGCGGAAATTTCGGGCATTGCTCCGAAGGCCAGGTTTATTTTGTTATTGGAGAATCCCAAAGCATATCTCGATCTAGAGCGTATCTTAAAGGAGTTTTCCGAATCGATTGACGGCGTTAGCTTAGGGATCCATGATTTTACTTTTGAAACCGGTATGCGAAACAGCTACCAGCTTTTACGGAATATCCGCGTCAACATTATGCTCATCGCCAAAGCTTACGGCGTGCAACCGATCGATGTGGTTTCGATCCATCTCAAGAAGAATGAACTGCTGAAAGAAGAAATATTGGACGGCTTTACTTTGGGGTATAGAAGTAAACTGTTTATCCATCCTTCACAGCTGCAAGCCGTAGACCATATCGAGTTTTATTCGTTTGCCGAGGTGAAAGAGCTTTTCGAAGTCTATCAATACTGTCAACGCTATATCAGGGATAAAGAAGCGGTATTTTCCTATAACAATCGAGTTTATGAAAAAATGCACATCAGAAAGATCAAAAGAATTGTAGAAGATAAGGGCGAGTTTCTATGGAACAGCTTGGCAGATACTTTGAGGAATTTGAAGTCGGCGAAGTGATCGAGCATACCATCTCCAAAACAATTTTTGAAAGCGATAACAATCTATTTTCCCTATTGACGATGAACCATCATCCTCTGCACACCAATGCGGATTATGCCGCAAAACAACAGCATGGGCAGATTTTGGTTGTGGGAACTTTGGTGTTCAGCCTTGCGGTGGGCATGACCGTTCCCGATATCAGCGGCAAAGCGATTGCAAATCTCTGTTATGAGAACATTGATCACCTGGCTCCCGTTTTTATCGGTGACACGATCTATGCCAAAACAACCGTATTGGAGAAAAAAGAGTCCTCCAGTAAGGAAGACAGGGGCATCGTTACGGTGGAGACGACGGTGATAAACCAGAAAGAAGAAGAGGTACTCCGATTTAAAAGGAAGGTATTAATCAAAAAAAGGGAGATTGGTTCGTTATGAAAATTAGTTTTCCTATGCGTTCTTTGATGTTTGTCCCCGGACACAGTTCAAAATTGATGAGCAAAGCCATCCAGAGTGACGCCGATGTGTTATTGTTCGATCTGGAAGATTCCGTGCAGCCGAAAAGTAATAAACAGGTTGCGAGAGACAATATTATCAATTTTGTACAGGGGAATAAATTTAAAGAATTCCATATCTTCCCCCGGGTGAATGACCGTGAAAGCGGAGAGCTTTTAAAAGACATCACCCAACTGACCATTGACGGGATTGATGGGTTCATGTATCCCAAATCCAAGACGGGAGAGGATATCTATTTCATCGATAAACTCCTTGAGACGATCGAATATGAAAAAGGGTATGAAGTCGGTACCTTCAAAATCATCGCTCTGATTGAAACGGCTTCCGCCGTACTGCATGCCGAGGAGATCTGCAAGGCTTCCAACCGTGTGATTGCCATCGCTTTCGGAAACGAAGATTATATCACGGATATCCAAGGTGCCAATGATGCCTCCGCTTCGACGATCTTTACGGCAAGAAGTATGATTGCCATGGCGGCAAGGAGCCAAAATGTTATTCCTATCGATACGGTCCATATTAAAGTCCATGATTTGCCGGATTTAGAGTACAATCTCACCGTAGCAAAGAAATTGGGTTTTGAGGGCATGCTCGTTTTACATCCCAAAGAGATCCCGTTGGTGCATCAATACTTTTCTCCCACAGAGGAGGAGGTCTCAGCCGCAGAAGAGATGGTGCAGGCCTTTAAAGAAGCGGAAGAACAGGGGATGGGCGTTGCGATTGTAAATGGGAGATTTATCGGTCCGCCGTTGGTGAACAATGCCCTTCGCGTATTGGATAAGCATCAGCGGATCGTAAACAAGAACGGCAAAGGGAGAGAATAATATGGATAAAGTGGTGATCATTGGAGGGAAAGGTTCTGCCGTCGTCATTGCGGAACAAATATATGACACGCAAATGAAAATCGGGAATGTTGAATTCCTGGGCTTTGCCTTCGATGACGAGACGATGGGGGATAGGATCAACGGGTTCCCCTTATTATGTAAGACCTATGAAGCCTATGCAAAATACAAAGACGATCCCGATGTGAAATTCATCTATCAACTTTATCGTCCCGATCTGATCGAAGAGAGGATTGAATTATTGAAGAGCTTCGAGATCCCGGAAGATCGCTTTTATACTTTTATCCATCACACTGCGACGGTGGCAAGGTCGGCAGTGATTCGGCGGGGAACGGCTGTGATGGCCAATGCCGTAGTGAATCCCAATACGGTGATCGGAAATCGTGCACGATCATTCTACTGCTTTGATCGGCCATAATACGAGCGTGGGTGATTACAATTTCTTTGCCGCCCATGCGGTCGTCGGCAGTTCTTCCGAAATCGGTCAAGGAAACTTCTTCGGGCTCAACTGTACCGTAAATAATTATATCCAAATCGGTGACTTCAATTTTATCGGGATGGCATCCAATGTGATTAAGGGGTTAGGGTCTCACCAGAAAGTATACGGCAACCCTGCCAAGGAATTCACCGGTAAAATTAAACCCCTATAAAAAAATGACGATTAAGATTGCAGGTGTGGTTTTTTGCAGTATTCTTTTTTCAAAAATCTATTCGATAAAGTAGCCGCTGGTGATGTTCATCATCCTCTTGCCGCTTTTGCTCTTATGTATTGTGGCGATCATGATCCGAAAAGATCATCGTCTCCCTTTTTTATCCAAAATAGGATTGGTTATCAGAATAAAGAATTTAAGATCTTCAAGTTAAGAACGATGAAGAATCTTAGGGAAGTGGACGGGAAACCGTTATCGGATCGTGAACGGTTGTTAAAAACGGGCAAGTTTTTCAGGAAGGCCAGTTTGGATGAGATCCCACAGCTACTTAATATTCTGTTGGGGCAGATGAGTTTATCGGGCCGAGGCTATCCGTCAAATATTTGCCCTATTACACAAAAGAAGAAATCCTACGGCACAGCGTAAAACCGGGGATCAGCGGTTGGGCCCAAGTTAATGGCCGCAACGCTTTGACTTGGGAAGAGCGGTTTTCTTACGATCTTGAATATGTGCAAAACCTTTCGGCTGCTTTTGACTTGAAGATTGTGTTGATCACGATTCGCAAGATCATCCAAGGTTCTAATGTTGGCGTGCGGGGAATAGGGACGGAGATCGATTTCCATGAATATAGAAAAGAGCAACAAGCAAGGAATGTACAATCGAATGGATGAGATCGGGAGCGAATTTTGGCTTGACGATCTGCCGGTAGAAAGTGATCGGAACATTCCCTCATGGGTACGGTCCTTTGGGAGCGTTGTTTTGACTTCTTCAGGGAGGGGAGCGATCTCTTGCATCCTGGAAAACATTGACCCTCCCCATAAAACGGTACTCTTACCGTCCTATATTTGCACTTCCGTCATTGAACCGTTTTTGCGGTATGGGTATGAATGTGAATTTTATCCAGTTGACGAGAATTTCCAAGTTGCGGCAAAGGACCTCCCGGAATTTAGCGCCATCGGCGTTTTTGTGCATACGGGGTATTTCGGCTTTACCACCAACCATATGGACGAAAAGATCCTGGCAAAGCTGAAAGAAAGCGCAACGATCATTTTGGAAGATGTTACCCATACATTGTTTACAAAGCAGCGGCGATTTGAGGGGAATGATTTTGTTTTCGGCAGTTTCAGAAAATGGTTTGGGATCCCGGACGGCGGTTTTGCCGCCGGCGACGGCCTTGCGGTTCCTCCTTCCGGGAACTCGATGATTGCCTCCCTCAGAAAAGAGGCGCTGCAATTAAAATATCGTTATCTATTGACCTTAGACCCGGATTTGAAGGCAGCGTATTTGAAAAAGTTTGCTGAAGCGGAACATTACCTCGATGACGATGTGCTCCCGTATGCCATTGACCGTGCATCACTGAGTTTATTAAATCGGTTTGATATTGAAGAGATGCGGGCAAAAAGGCGAAAGAATTATAACTTTTTGTATGATCGGTTCAGGGCTCTTGATGCGGTTCACATTTTGCTCCCCAAGGCGGATAAAACCGTATGCCCCTTATTTTTCCCGGTTTTGATCCCGGGCCGACGGGATGAGGTGAAAAAACGGCTCATCGACGAGAAAATCTATTGCCCCGTCCATTGGCTCCAATCCGCGAACCTCAAAACAGGCGATTTTAGCGAAGCCGTCCATAGGCTGTATGAGAACGAATTATCGATCCCTTGTGATCAACGGTATGACGGTTCCCATATGGAACGGATCGTTCGGACGATGTGTGAAATTATAACGAAGGAAACATAAGGGAGTGAAGCATGCTTAGCGTACTTTCCAGCGATCATTTTGATGAATGGGACCGGATTGTAAAAAGTTTTCCCAACCATGATAGCTATTATTTGCCCGGCTATGTGAAGGCCTTTCAGCGCCATGGGGATGGAGAGCCCTTGCTTTTCTATTTTGAAGAGGATGCTTTACGCGCGGTCAATGTTGTGATGAAAAGAGATCTCGCTCTTGATCGGCATTTCCAAGGCAAGATCGAGGCCGATACAATTTTTGACCTTGCTACGCCCTATGGCTATGGGGGTTTCCTTTTGGACGGTGCCGTGGATCATTTATCTACCTTGAACGAGGCCTATTATCAATGGTGCATTGAAAACGGGATCATCAGCGAATTTGTGCGCTTCCATCCGGTACTGGAAAATGCCCGGGCGCTTCGGGAAATGTACGAAGTGGTGGATCTCGGCAGAACGATACAGTTGGAGCTGCAATCCGAAGAGCAGATTTGGGCCGGTTTGACAAGCAAAAACAGAAATGTCATCAGAAAAGCCCGGAAATCCGGCGTGGAAATCTTTTGGGGCAGAAGCCCCGAGCTGATGGCGAAATTTAAATCGATGTATGACGCCACCATGGCTAAAGATGAGGCTGCCGCCTATTATTATTTCAAAGAGGATTTTTATCAAAGTGTGCTCCATGATATCAAGAACAGCTTCTTGATTTTATGCCGTTTATGCCAATGAGATCATTGCGATGGCCATCATTTATTTGCCAACGGACAAATGCACTATCATTTATCGGCCTCCGACAGGAATTTTCAATCGCTGGCGGCAACGGAGCTGTTATTATACGAAGCGGCTTGCTTTAGGGGGTTGGAACATGGGTGTCGAAGTTTCCACTTGGGCGGGGGCGTGGGAAGCCGAGAAGATAATTTATTGAAGTTCAAGGAAGCTTTCCATAAAGATTCCCAAACCCGTTTTGCGATCGGGAAAAAGATTTTTGCTCCGGGAAAGTATCGGGAATTGGTGGAGCTCCGGATGGAAGAGAGCGGATTTGATGGGGAAAGTGCGTTTTTCCCTTTATACAGAGGATAGAAAATGAGCGGCGATTGAAAGGTTGTCATTAATGAAGAAAAAAGTGTGGATTTTGAACCATTACGCAACGAATATGTTGAAAGATCAAGCGGGCAGACATTACTGGTTTGCGGAGAATTTGATTAAACGCGGGTATGAACCGACAATTTTCTGTTCCAGCGTTCGCCATAACAGCGATGAGATTATCGATTTGGACGGAAAAAAAATGATTGTTGATACCAGAGACAAAGTTCCCTTTGTCTTTGTCAAAACGCTCCCCTATACCAAAAACGGTATAAAACGCCTTCTCAATATGGTCTCTTTTTATAAGAATTTGTTTACTGCGGCGAAGCGTTATGAGAAAAGTGCCGGTGCGCCGGAAGTAATCATAGCTTCCAGCGTGCATCCCTTGACTTTGGTTGCCGGCATCAAAATAGCCAAAAAGTTTGGCGTCCCCTGTCTTTGTGAAGTGCGGGACCTGTGGCCGGAGAGCATCGTCACCTATGGTTCGTTAAAGCGTGACGGTATCGTTGCAAAGGTGTTATATTGGGGGGAAAAATGGATTTATAAAAAAGCTGATCAGCTCATTTTCACCATGGCAGGCGGCAAAGATTATATCATCAAGAAAAAATGGGACAAAGCCCAAGGTGGCCCCATCGATCTAAACAAAGTTCATCATATCAATAACGGCGTGGATTTGGAAGGTTTTTTGCGTAATCGAGAACAGTATAAGCTGGAGGATATCCATTTAGAGGATGAAAACTTATTTAAAGTGGTTTATACCGGTTCCATCCGCACCGTTAACAAGCTGGATCAGGTCTTGGATGTGGCTAAAAAGCTCCGGCATACCAACATCGTATTTCTACTCTGGGGGAGCGGCGATCACGTTGAAAAGATAGAAGAGCGCATCAAGGAAGAAAACATTGACAATGTTTTTTATAAAGGCAGGGTGGAGAAGAAATATATCCCCTATATCAATTCCTCTGCGGATTTGAATATCATTATTGGAAAGTATGATCCTCTCTATCAATATGGCTTGTCGTTAAACAAAATGTTCGAGTATCTCGCTGCAGCGAGACCGATCCTGATTACATATAAGTCAAATTACTCCATTATTGCCAATCACAAGGCCGGGATTGAAATGGAGGATTTTGACGTTGAAAAAACCTTTGATCAGATCATGCGCATACGGGAATTAAAGGAAGATGATTATCGCGCCTATTGCCGAAACGGGGCGGCTGCGGCAGAAGAATATGATTTTGCCAGTTGACCGATCGGTTGATTGCGATCATCGAGAACTGAGTTTTGAAGGGGTGCAAAAGATGAAGGAAACTATATTAAGCAGAATTGAAAAAAGAAATCAAAGTCGGCGTGATCCGGCTTAGGCTATGTCGGGCTTCCTCTAGCGGTAGAGAAGGCGAAAGCCGGGTTTAAAACGTTGGGTTTGATGTGCAAAGTGAAAAAGTGGATTTGGTGAATCGGGGCAAGAATTATATCGGCGACGTCGTTGATGGACCTATCCTCCTCGTTGAGCAAGGGATGTTATCGGCCACAGTTGATTTTTCTTTTTATTCAGAATGTAGATTTCATTGCGATTTGCGTTCCCACTCCGCTAGACCGGCATCAGCAGCCGGATATTTCTTATGTGAAGAATTCAGCGCAAAACATTGCCAAATATTTAAAAAAAGAGAGCATGGTGGTGCTGGAATCAACGACGTATCCGGGGACGACGGAAGAAGTGTTGAAACCGATCTTAGAAGAAGGTTCCGGTTTGCAATGCGGGAAAGACTTTTATTTGGGTTTTTCTCCGGAAAGGGTGATCCGGGAATTTGCTCTTTAAAACGAAGAATACGCCCAAGGTCGTAGGTGCCATCGGCGAAGACGCCACAGAAGTGATTTCAGCGATGTATGAAGCGGTTTTGGAAGGGGATGTGCATGCCGTTTCTTCTCCTGCCATTGCGGAAATGGAAAAAATCCTGGAAAATACGTATCGCAATATCAATATCGGCTTGATCAATGAATTGGCGATCTTATGCAATAAAATGGGGATCAATATTTGGGAAGTCATTGATGCGGCAAAGACGAAACCCTATGGTTTCCAAGCCTTTTATCCGGGGCCGGGTTTAGGTGGCCACTGCATTCCTCTCGATCCCTATTATCTTTCCTGGAAAGCCAGGGAATACGGATTCCATACGTCTATGATCGAATCTTCCATGATGATTAATGACCGTATGCCGGAATACACCGTTGAAAGGGTTGCGCACATTTTAAACAGAAATCAAATCGCGATGAACGGCGCCCGGATTTTGGTTTTGGGCGTCGCCTACAAACAAGATATCGACGATTACAGAGAAAGCCCTGCAATTCGCGTCATCGAAGAGCTGGAGAAGCATGACGCCGAAGTGATCTACTTTGATCCGTATGTTCCGGAATATCGGGCCAAGGGGAAGATCAGAAAAGGAGCGTCTGCATTGGACAAAGCGCTCATCGAGAGCGCTGATCTTGTGATGATCACGACAGCGCATACAAAGATCGATTATGCCTTTGTGCAACAACATGCCAGGATGATCTTTGATACAAAGAATGTTATGAAACTGGTGCAAATCAGAGACAATATCGAGGTCCTATAATCGGGGGATGATGAAAGGGAAAAGGAATTTAGTTTTTCCACGGATTCTCTCTTATGGGCAAACCGTAAATATATAGAATAAATAGGTCGAGAAACAGAAATCGATTGGATTGGATGATGAGTAGAGGGGGGCTTCGCGTGGGTTTACAATATGGGCTGATCGGTTGCGGCAGAATTTCACCGAATCATATTGCGGCGGCACTGGACAATGGGCTTCATATTGCCGCTGTCTCTGATATTGAAGAAAAGAAAATGGAAGAAACGATTGAGAAATTCCGTTTGCCCCGGGAGACGAAAAGATATGTCGATTATCGGGAGATGCTGAAGCAAGAACATCTTGATCTCATTGCGATTTGTACTGAAAGCGGCAAGCATGGGGCGATCGCCCTTGATTGTATCGCAGCGGGGAGCAATCTCATTATTGAAAAGCCGATTGCGTTATCTCTTACAGAGGCGGATCAAATTATTGCAAACGCGGAGCGTAAGAATATCGTCGTGAGCGCGTGCCATCAAAACCGCTTCAATAAGTCCGTACAGAAAATCAGGGAGGCCGTGGAAGAGAACCGCTTTGGAAAACTCCTGTACGGCACGGCCCATATTCGCTGGAATCGGGGAGAGGATTATTATCAACAGGCGCCCTGGCGCGGTACTTGGGAGCAGGACGGCGGCGCTTTGATGAATCAGTGTATCCACAATATCGATTTATTGCGGTGGATGATGGGAGATGAAATTACGGAGGTCGTCGGTATGACGGATAATTTGCGCCATGATTTTATCGCAGCGGAAGATTTGGGGATGGCTTTGGTACGGTTTGCCAACGGCAGCTATGGCATCATTGAAGGGACGACGAATATCTATCCGAAAAATCTGGAGGAAACCCTCTATATCTTCGGGGAGAAGGGAACCGTCAAAGCGGGTGGAAAGTCCGTCAATCTCATTGAGGAATGGCAATTTGCTGACAAGCTTGACGACCCTGAAGCAGTGAAGGCCAAATACCATGAAAATCCGCCCAATGTTTATGGATTCGGGCATCAGCCGCTCTATGCGGATGTGATCGACGCCATCAAACAGGGCCGGCAGCCCTATGTTACAGCGCAAGACGGAAGAAATGCCCTTGAATTGGTGCTGGCCATCTATCAATCGGCTGCGGAGGGGAAAAGCGTGCGGCTGCCCTTGATGCAAGGCAGCACAATCGATTTTAAAGGGAGGTTCGGCCGATGAAATACTTTGTTCATGAAAGCAGTTATATTGATGAAGATGTGGTGATCGGCGCAGGCACAAAGATATGGCATTTTTGCCATGTGCAAAAAGGCGCCCGGATCGGAGAAGCGTGTTCTCTGGGCCAAAATGTCAATATCTCCAACCATGTAAAGATCGGCAATGGCGTGAAAATCCAGAATAATGTATCGGTGTATGAGGGCGTGGAATTGGAAGATTACGTTTTTTGCGGGCCTTCCATGGTTTTTACCAATGATTTGACGCCGAGAAGTAAGTTCCCCAAAGGTGCGGCAGGGTATCGAAAGACCCTAGTCAAATACGGCGCATCCATTGGCGCCAATGCCACGATCATTTGCGGGACTACTATTGGGGAATGGGCGATGATCGCAGCGGGAGCCGTTGTGACCAAGGAGGTGCCGGCCTATGCCTTGATGGCCGGTGTTCCTGCGCGGCAGACCGGATGGGTTTGCGCCTGCGGCTTGCCATTGCATGATACCCAAGAATGTACAGAATGCGGGAGAAAATATCGCCTAGAAAACGGTGCATTGCAAGAGGTCTGATTGTCGGGGGTAAAGAGTATGGAGTTTCGCGATTTAAAAACGCAATATAGAAGATATCAAAAGGAAATCGACGCCGCAATTCAGGGGGTTTTGCTCAATGTCCATTTCATCGGGGGCGAAGAGATCCAAACTTTAGAAAAGAGATTGGCGGAATATGTCGGCGTTCGCCATTGTATCACTTGTGCCAACGGCACGGAAGCGATGACCCTTGTGTTGATGGCTTGGGAGCTAAAAGCGGGGGACGCGGTGTTTGTGCCCGATTTCACTTTCTTTTCTACCGGCGAGGTCGTGGTGTTTCGAGGCGCTACCCCTATTTTTGTCGATGTGAATCGGGATACCTTTAATATGGATACGGTGAAGCTGGAAGAGGCAATCAAACGCGTATTGGCGGCAGGAAAATTAACCCCGCGGGCGATCATTCCCGTTGATCTTTTCGGATTGCCGGCAAATCATATTGAAATCAAGCGGATTGCCGAGAAATATCAGCTTCGCGTCTTAGAAGACGGGGCCCAAGGTTTCGGCGGCAGCATCGACGGTAAAAGGGCCTGTAGCTTCGGTCATGCGGCGACGACGTCATTTTTCCCGGCGAAACCACTCGGCTGCTATGGAGACGGCGGCGCGATTTTTACCGATGACGATGCTTTAGCCCTGCTTCTTCAGTCCTATAAAGTCCACGGAAAAGGGGAAAACAAGTATGACAATGTGCGGATCGGTGTAAATTCCAGGCTTGATACGATACAAGCCGCTGTTTTAAATGTAAAATTGTCGGCCTTTATTGATCATGAACTGGATGATGTGAACCGTATTTATGAGCTTTATACCGAAAAGCTCAAAAATACCGTGGCAACTCCAGTGATCCCCCCAGGGTATCGCTCCAGCTTTGCCAATATACCATCAAACTGAAGAGCCGCGAAGAGCGGGATACCTTACAGGGAAGACTGAAAGCAAGCGGCATCCCCAGCATGATCTATTATGTGAAGCCGATGCACAGGCAGGCGGCATTTTCTCATTTAAGGTGCGATGAAGGCGACTATGAAGTGACCAATATGCTATGCGATACGGTATTATCCTTGCCGATGCATCCGTATTTGTGTGAGGAGGATGTAATTCAGATTTGTGAAGCCATATCTCGATCTATTGGGGAGAAGTAAGATGAAAATACTACATGTAAATTCATATTATTTTGGCGGGAAGTTTTATAAAAGCCTTTATGAAGGACAAATAAAATCGGGTTTGGATATTGATGTGTTTGTGCCGGTATGCTCTACCCAGGCTAATGGGAATGCCTTCGATTATGGTAACTATGCGAAGGTTAGAATCAACCATCATAAATACGACCGGTTGCTATTTTATCGCAAGCATAACAAAATATTGAGAGATGCTATTGCTGTGTATGATATGAGACGATATGATCTGTTACATGCCCATTCGTTGTTTTCCAATGGATATATCGGAATGAAAATTAAGGAACGATATGAAATTCCTTATATGGTGGCTGTGCGAAATACGGATGTAAATATTTTTTTTAAACGCATGATTCATTTGAGAAAAATGGGTGTAAAAATATTGGAAAATGCAGACAGGATCGTGTTTTTGTCGAAATCCTATCGCGATCATGTTATCGAAAAATATATCCCCGAGAAATTAAAAAATCAAATCTTATCGAAGGTTGTGATCATCCCCAATGGGATCGACGATTTTTGGTTAGATAATAAAGGCATTCCAAAACAAAAACCGAGCCCTTCAAATTTGAGATTGCTTCAGGTTGGAGATATTGATAAGAATAAAAATATTAGCACAACCGTGAAAGCTATTGAACTATTAAATCAAAAAGAATTTACAGTAAAACTTGATGTAGTAGGCAGGATTAAAGATCAGAAAGTTTTTGATGATATTAAAAATCTCCCTTATGTGAATTATTTGGGTTATCGATCAAAAGAAGAATTGATCAAGATCTATAGAGACAATGATATTTTTGTTCTGCCCTCTATTTATGAAACATTTGGGTTGGTCTATGCTGAAGCAATGAGTCAAGGATTGCCTGTTATTTATTCCAGCGGCCAAGGTTTTGACGGGCAGTTTGAAGACGGGGAAGTCGGATATCGCGTGGATTGTTTGGATGAGAAGATGATGGCAAAAAAGATCATGGAGATCTATTTTGATTATGAAAACAAATCAAAAAAATGCATTGGTCTATGTGATCAATTTAATTGGGAACATATCGTATCCCAATATGAAAATGCCTATATGGATAGTATCGGATTAAAGTGATAATGGAGCAGGATGCAATGATGAAACCCTTGAAACAAAACGAGATGATGGCGAATGAAAAAAACGATCAAAAAATCAGTGTTGCTTTAATGGCTTCTTTTGTGATTTTGACGATCCAGTATTTTATCCTGGTATACTTTAATTTGTTTTCTACTTCTACGGTTGCGGGGATCCAGCTCTTGTCAAAAATTCTGGTTGGCGCAGCTTTTCTCTATGCTTTACCGGCAGTCTTAAGGAGAGGCCAATTGAAGCTGGTCACGGTATATTTTTTCGCTATCGTGATTTTTCTGCTTCATTATGCGATTTTCCCCGAAAACAGAACTTATATCGTAGGGTTGTTATTTTCCGTTTTCCTGATCAGTTTACCCACCTTTATTTATAGTTTGAGCATACAAGATTATTCGGTCTTAAAAGTCACCATGAAAAAAGCAAGCTATATTGTATTTGGTTTCGGTTTGCTGATCGGCGCCTTGATCCTTTCCGGAAAAATCTCTTTGGGCGCCTATAGCATGCCGTTGTCCTATTATATGCTTTTACCGGCGATCATGTTTATTGATGAATTGCTGGATAAATTTTCTCTGCGGTCGCTCCTATTTACGATTTTATCGCTGCTGATTATTTTGGTTTTGGGCTCCAGGGGAGCCATTTTATGTATTGCGGTCTTCATCGTTCTAAAGTTTTTCCGGCTATATCAAAAGCAAACCTATAAAAAAGTGTTGGGGTACTTTGGATTCGTGGGGATCTTGACCGGTATATTCCTTTTCTTCCCAAAGATCATCCTCTATATTTATAACGGACTTTTAGCTTATGGGATCAATAGCAGGACATTATTTTTATTTTTAAAAGACGGATTTTATTTAAGTGGCAGAGATCGGATTTATGAAAAGATGATTGATGAGATCGTCGCTCATCCGATTCTCGGTATTGGGATCGCCGGGGATCGCTTGCTTTTTTCGGATAGTTACGCCCATAATCTGTTCTTGGAAATTTTGGCGAATTTTGGCCTGTTGATGGGCGGTATCATCCTTATCGTGTTAATTGTGATCTTGATCCGGGCGCTTCGGACCAAGGATTTAGAGAAGTATCATATGATGATAATTTACTTGGGTGAGCCTTGGGTTTGTGCATTTAATGATAAGCAGTTCTTATTTGACGGATATGAAATTTTGGATCTTTTGGGGGTTTCTATCAGGATCATGCGCAAGTCCAAAGTCGCGGCGCCATATAAGAATAAGGAAGAAAAGCCATGATAAAACGAAAAATGATCACAGATTCCATACTGAGCATTATCGCCGCAGCAATTCCAATCTTGGTTCTCCAATTGGTGATCTTGCCGATTATTGCGTCTCGTTTGGGTGATATTCAGTATGGTTTAGCGGTGACCTTGATCAGTATGGCATCACTGTTGAGCCTGCCTTTTGGCAATGTGCTGAACAATATCCGTTTATTGCTGGACGGGGAGTATCAAGAAAATAAGATCAGCGGGGATTTTAATATCTTACTTTTGGTCGGTATGGTGACCAATGCCATCATGATCATCATTGGAACCATTTATTATGAGGGCGGCGTTTTCTTTTTCAGCATTCTTTTGATTGTGGTTTTTTCCGGCTTCAATCTGATGCGGGAATACCTGATCGTTAGTTTTAGGATCAAGATTGATTACAAATCGATCTTGATCAACAATGTTTTCTTGGGAAGCGGCTATTTTCTGGGGTTATTGTTGTTTCTCTATACAGGGTATTGGCAATTTGTTTATCTTGTCGGGGCCGGCTTCAGTTTGCTCTATATCAATAAAAAATCCGATCTAATTCGTGAGCCTTTTAGGAAAACGAAGTTTTTTGGTAAAACCTCATATAAAAGCGGAATCTTGTTTATCTCGAGTTTTATAAAGTCAATTTTAACTTATGCGGATAAAATGCTGCTGTTTCCGCTGCTGGGGCCGGTTGCCGTTTCCGTTTATTATGCGGCTACCTTAATGGGAAAGATGATCTCGATGACCATTATGCCCATCAGCAGCGTCATGTTAAGCTATTTAGCCAAGATGGAAAAAATGAAGATCAAAATCTTTATCCAAATTATAGTGGCTGTTACGGCGGTTGGTTCTGTCGGTTATGTCGTCATCCTCTTGATTAGCACCCCGATTTTACATTTACTTTATCCCAATTGGGCAGAAGAATCGTTAAAATTAATCCATATCACTACGGCAACCGCCATTGTCGGCATGATCAGTGCTGTGATCCATCCGATCATTCTGCGGTTTAACCATATCAATTGGCAGCTCATTATTAACGGAATCAATTTGGTGATCTATGTTGCCAGCGTTTTCATCTTTTATAATCTATATGAATTGGTCGGGTTTTGTCTAGGGATGCTGGTGGCAAGCGTAATCAAATTATCTCTCATGGTTTTTGTGTTCCTTTTAGGGTATCATAATAGACAGGTTAAAGCTCGTCCCGTTGAATGAAAAGAAAACATTGCTCATATGATCAAGCCCAAGTGGAACACGCGCAAATCGCGCTTTCATCCTTGAAATATGGATTCTAAAGAGAGCCTAGCATTTAGTTGCGAGGCTACTTTTTTTCTGCCTGAAAACCGGCAGCAGGATCATTCCAGTATCACAATTTGCAACCGGGCCCACCGAGTTGACTGATAATGTCTAAGGCTAATTTGGGATTGGGGGTTTTGATGTTAACCGGGAATTGCAGCTTTTTTTCATAGATCCACATAGCTGACCTCCTTCTCGTTTTGCCAAGGCCAAGGGCCTTCGATCCAGTCCCAACAATGGGTGTTGGTCACAGCGGCAGAGGTGAGCGGACCGAAGAGGCGTTCATATTCTGCCCGGAGGGATGCCGCCATCATCACATAATGGCGGTGAGCTGCCAGCGCTTCCCGATCATAGGGATGTGTATCTAAAAACAGGACCAGTTCCAAAACGGCAAAGACTGCTTGATTGTATTCTCTCATGAGTTGTTCTTTATCTGTCAAAGCGATAACCCCCTCTCCCCAGGTAGGGAAGGTCGAGCTCTTTGAAGAGCGTTCCCCGTTCCAGTGCTTTTGCGGGATCGTAAAGATCTCTGAATTTTTGTATGGGCACATAGGCCATTGCCAAAGGCCCGCATACTTTGATTCTTTTGTCCCGATAGACATCCGTCATTTCATAATTGTCCATTTTTTGCTCCTTTTCTGATGTGCTCCTGTATTTAGCATATGCTTGATGGTTTTTGCGGTGCTTGGCAAAGCAACATAAACTTAACATAAATTGCCTTTTCCCATAACATTGGGGTGCTATAATCATCTTAGAAGAGCGTGAAGAGATAAAGGAGGGATAAAATGTTTATTCATGCTGACTGTCATGTCCACAGCAATACATCGCTGGACGCAAAAGATGATATTGCTACCATTTGTCAAGCTGCTATCGACCGGGGATTGCGGCAGATTTGTTTGACCAACCATTTTGAGATTTTCCCCGGTAACATTCACTCTGCGGGATATCAGTTTGGCTTCAATCATTACAGTGATGAGGTCGAACGGGCGAAGGAGCAATACGGAGACCGCTTGGAGATCCTAAAAGGAGTTGAATTCGGCCAACCCCACCGCTACCCCAAGGAATTCGAGGCAATCTTAGCTAAAGATTTTGATATTTACGCCAGTATCCATACTTTGCCTTTGGATTTTTGTTTGCAGTGGCTTTTGGGGATCAAGAGACGCTTTTATCAAGGAAGCGCAACCCTATTTTGAGGAGCGTTACTGAAGAGATGCGGAAGATGGCGGCCCTTGGCGGCTTCCAAGTCGTGGGGCATTCTGATTGGCCGAAGCGGGTCTTCCCGGATTTTCATGGAGATTTAGCAAGTTATCGAGAAATATTTGCGGATTTGAAAAAGAACGGTTTTGGTTCCTGAGATCACTTCCGCTTATGACCGGGGCTGTCTCTTGTTTTTACCCGACACCAGAAATGTTATCTGCCTATTATGAAAGCGGTCACAGGCGTTTAGTGATAGGGTCCGATGCGCATGTAGGCCGGGATGTGGGCAAACATTTTGAAAAAGCGGAAGCCTATATCATTGATACGCCTTTTGAGACGGGTTATTTTCAGGGAAAAAGGTTTATTGCCGATGTGGGATATGCCAATGAGGAAAGACCCGCGCCGATCTTCTCCGACTTTTCCGGTATCTTGCAGGATCAGCTCTGGGGAGGCGCAATCGAAGATGAGTATCTGAAGGAATTGGCCGGCGTTTGCTGATGCGGATGCGACCGAAGCCTTAAAGAATCCGGCTGTATCGTGATCTTACCTGCTTACCGAAAACCGGGATCGCAAAGGAAAGATCACGATCAAGAGAATAGGGGAAGGCGTCTTGATCCCATTACGCCTCCACAATGTGCGAGGGATGGCCCGGAACGGTTTGTTCTTGTTCAGTGGCCGGTAGTCTCGCTTTATTTTTGTATTTTGGGGGAAGAGAAAATCAGATGATGATCACGGATTATTTACATCCGATCTTGTTGCGGCTGTTTTGCGGGCGCGTTTGATATCCTGAATACAGATATAGCTCAAAATAATTCCCAGGATTGCGATAACCACAAAGGCACCCGTCCAATCTTCCCAAGCAGCAGAAGAAAACACAATTAATAATACAAGTAATAAAACTGCGGAAAGATAGCCGCCCGCAATCTTGGCGGTACGCCTGGAATATTTGTTTGGTGCGCTCTTGCAATGTGTCGTGAATATATGATCTGCAAGCTTTGCTCCCGAAATTATTGTTACTGCCAAAAAGGCAAGGAACAAGACGGCCTCGGGAGCGGAAACAAATACGATAATAACCAAAAGGGCAATATATTTAATAGGCCGTTTCTTGTCCTTGCTTCCGCTGCCATTGCTGTCTGCGCTGGTTTCTTCAAAGGTATAATACTTGTCGGCATTGCTTAGGCGGATCCATCGGGATCAAATCCACCGCTGCCACAATCACCACCGCCAAATTCTTCTGACATCGAAGTCCCTCCTTGGCATTTGTATTCTTTAACCATAGTATACTATGAGAAGTGTACGAAAAGAAGGACAGTAAACAGATGATAATGTTTTTTTGAGAGCGTTTATCCTTTTGATACTACGGTTTTTCCCTATGCAGTATGTAAATTGGAGTATAATAAAGCTGAGTTAAATTGAAGGAGGTCCCAAAATGCAATTTACTACCGATTGCCATATGCATACAAACACATCCGCCGATGCCAAAGATGACATTGACGCCCATTGCCGGGTAGCGATCGACCGGGGTTTGGAGCGGATTTGTTTCACCAATCATTATGAGATCTTTCCCGGAGATCCCACGCCGGAGGATTTTTTATTTGATTTTAATACCTATCGACGTTGAGCGGGCGCGGGAAAAATATGGAGACCGTTTGGAGATCTTAAAAGGGGTCGAGTTCGGCGCTCCTCATTTGCATCCAAAGGAATATGAAATGATTTTAGGGAAGGATTTCGATATGATCATTGCCAGCGTTCATTTTTTGCCGCTGGATTTTGGCATTCACTGGTTTTGGGCGCAGAGAGAGGCCGTCAAAGCCGAAGCGGAAGCGTATTTCATGCAGAAATACTATGAAGAGATGCGCCGACTTGTTGCTGTGGGGGGCTTTGATGTACTGGCCCATTTTGATTGGCCAAAGCGGACCGGTTTTACATTTCGGGAAGATCAAGAGGCTTGCCGGGAGATTTTTGCCGTTTTGGAGGAGAATGACGCCGTTTTAGAGATTAATACCTCCGCTTATCGGTATGGGTTTGACGCCTTTTTCCCGGCGCCTTCCATTCTTTCGATTTATCGCGAAGCCGGCGGTAACCGTCTTACGATCGGTTCCGACGCTCATTGTGCCGATGATGTGGGGGCATACTTCCAACGGGCGGCAACGGATCTTGGAGGGCCTTGGGAGATCGGGTATTTCAAAAACAGGGCCTTTGTTTCTTTGGGTGTCCATGAAGGATGAGGGCTGAAAGAGGATTGCGCATTGCATTCTTAGTTAACCTGATTTATAATGAAATAGTAAAATTTTGTTTTATTTTTGCAGGAGAGAAAATAAATGCCATATATTGCTGATATGCATCTCCATTCCGTTGACTTTTCCGGAGATGCGGTGGACAAAATGAAGGACATGTGCCTGGGCGCGATTGATAAAGGTTTAAAGATGATCTGTTTTACGGATCATGTTGATTTTAACCCCCATTATGATGATTCTATTCCCTTTGACGCCGAGCGCTATTCCCGCATGATTGAAGAAATGCGAGATGCTTACGGGGATAATATCCGGATCCTGAAGGGTGTAGAAATCGGGGAACCCCATCTTTATCCCCGCGAATATGAAGAAATCTTACGGGGCGAATACGATCTTGTGATGGCGTCCATCCATTATGTCAATATCGACCTGGGATTTCATTGGACGGGAAATGAAGGGAAAAATATTTTTGTTTACGGCGTCGACCGCATTTGGCACCGCTACTATGAAGATTTACAGGCGTTGGTGAAATTGGGCGGTTTTGATGTTTTGGGGCATTTTGATAACCCGAAACGCTATTTGATGCGGGAAAGCAAAGAGACGGACGTACTTGAGGAAATCATGGCGGTCTTGGTGAAGAACGGCATCATTTTGGAGATCAATACCTCTTCTTTGCGCAGAGGATATCCGGAAACTTGCCCGGATCGGAAAGTATTGGAGCTTTATCGCGCTGCGGGAGGCTCGCGGTTGACTTTAGGCTCGGATGCCCATGCTGTGCCGGATATTGCCGGGGATTTCGATTACGGCATTAAACTGGCAATAGAGATGGAAATGCAGTTGGGGTATTTTGAACAGAGGCTTTTTTATCCTTTATCGGAGATGATATATGAAGAGAGATAGGAAAAAAAGAGATTGAGATGGTGAGAAAGAAAAAAATTCCTTGAGGACAATTGGGGATACACAGGGAGGTTTTCATGGCGCAAGACAAGAATAAGAAAGAAATCAAGCTGGACTATGATACTTTAAAAAAGATTCTTGATAACTCGTACGATGAAATCTATGTAACGGATCCCAACGGTTTGGTACTTTATGTAAATAAGGCCAGTGAAAAGCATTGTGGTGTAAAACCGGAAGATATTATCGGGAAAACATCCTTGGAATTATCGGAAAAAAGATATTGGACGCCCCGGGTAAGCCCGATCGTTTTTAATAAGAATCGCAGCATTACCCTGGAGCAAAAGACTTGTCTCGGTAAAACTTTGCTGACGACGGCGACGCCTCTTTACGATGATAACGGCAAGATCACGATGATCATTGAAAATTCCCGGGATATTACGGAATCGGAAGGGATCCGCCATGAACTGGAATTAAGTAAAAAGCTCTTGAATAAATACAAACTCGAAGTGGAGGAATTGCGCAAAAAAGAACTGGAAACCACGGAGTTTATTTACAAGAGCAAGGCGATGACCAATATTATGGATTTGGCTTTGCGGATTGCCAAAATCAACTCGACCGTTCTGCTTTTGGGCGAGAGCGGTACCGGGAAAGGGGTTTTAGCGAAATATATCCATAAAAACAGCAATCAAAAGGATGGGGCTTTTATTGCCATTAACTGTGCGGCAATTCCTTCGGAATTGATGGAATCGGAGTTATTCGGTTATTCTTCCGGCTCTTTCACCGGCGCCAGCGGCAAAGGGAAGATCGGTTTGATCGAATTGGCCAATGAAGGTACCTTATTCCTCGATGAAATTGCCGAGATCCCCTTGCGCTTGCAGGCAAAATTGCTCCATGCTTTGCAGGAGAAAGTTTATTTCCAGGTTGGGGGGAGAAAAGAGCGGAAAGTCAACTGCCGCATTATTGCGGCGACCAACCGGGATTTGCAGGCGATGGTGACCAGAGGGGAGTTTAGAGACGACCTTTATTACCGCATCAATGTTTTTGAGATCAATATCCCGGCTTTGCGGGATCGCCCGGAGGATATTACGCCGCTTGTCCATTATTTGGTGCAGAAGTTTAATGAACGATATGGTTTGGAGCGGCGGATCTCTCAGGGGGCTTTGGATATTTTGATTAAATACCCTTGGCCGGGGAATGTGCGGGAGATGGAGAATACGATCGAGCGCTTGGTGGTTATGGCGCCCAGCGATTTGATCGATGTTTACCATTTGCCGGATTCGATTCGTTATCAGTCTGCTTCGGAGATTTTGCCCCTCTTGCAAAAAGGTTCCTTGGATGAAGCTTTGAGCGAGGTGGAACGGAAAATCATTATGCAGGCCTATGATAAATACGGGAGTTCTTATGAAGTGGCGAAAGCCTTAAAAATGAGCCAAAGCAAGGCGAGCCGTTTAATCCGCAAATATTGTGGTAGTCAGAAGAACAAGTCAGATAAGACTCAAGGGGATGGAGAAATTTTGTCATGAACGCTTGAAAAATTTTTTTATTGCGATGTAAGTGGCTAATTCTAGACAATTATAAAGATATTCTTCAGATTTATTCTTTGGCATGAATATTGCACTTAATACCAGACATTGTAAGGCAAGAAGTGTAAATTGAAATTTGGAGGTGTTATTTTGGCTAGAGGATTACTTGCAAATGCGAAGCGCACGACAGCCCTCGGTTTGAATATGTTCACCGAGGACGAACTGTGGGAAGTCCACTTGGCAACACTGGATGTATTGTGGAATGTTGGTGTTAAGGTAGAGAGCGTTCGGGCGAGAGAAATCTTTGCCGGTATTGGTTGCACAGTTGATGAGAAAACCCATATTGTTAAACTCCCCGCCTATGTAGTGGAAGATGCAATGCGGGCTACCCCTCCTAATTATCGGGCTTGTGGTAGAGATCCCGAAAAGGATTGGTATTGTGAAGCCGGTCGTACCGGTTTTGTCAACTTTGGGGAAGCTTTGAATGTGATCGACCCCTATACCAGAAAACGGCGTCCGCCCACGATGGATGACCTTTGGAATTCTGTTACCATGATCGACTACTTGGATGAAATCGTTCTTTATGAAAGAAATATCGTTCCTGAAGATGTAGACCCCTTCGTAGGTCAGCTTTATGTTATTGAAGCCTTTTTGAACAATACCACGAAACCCGGTTATATCGGGATGCATGACCCCGAAAATATCAAAGCCGCTTATAAAATGGGTTGCTTGGTTGCCGGCAGCGAAGAAGCTTTCAAAGCGAG
>JAXGQI010000026.1:0-24149 GCA_040766525.1 Clostridiales bacterium
CAAAACGCCGGGCGCCGGGTGAAAGTACATCATTTTTGCGATGGAGCCATCCTAAGGTTACTTGATAAGAGTGATTTTCAACCGTGACGGTGTGAATGCCGATCTTGGCATAATCCTCGGCACACCAATAGTACCCGAGTTTGACGGCATTGGTTTGCCGTACGAAATTTAAAATCGTCTCATCATTATCAAAATAATAGACCTGTTTAAAGTTCTTGATCGAGGCGGAATCCACGCTGGCGGTATGTTCCAAGTAAGTGAACTTGTCTTCTCGGATGCGTGCCAAAGGGAATTGCAAGAGGTCTTCAAATCGTACGGTTTCTTGGCCGAAAAGAGGATTCTTTTTCCCCAGATTAACGCAAAAAGGCCGCCGGGCGACCTCCTCAAATTCCAGTTGATTTTGTTGGAAATGGCGTTTCAGTTCTTTCCTCTGCGCATCGCTGATCAGCATGATCCCCAATTCTGCTTGGAGATTTTTGACTTGCTCGACGATTTCCACCATCGTGCACATGCTCACATCAATCACCACACGCTCATCGGTGAGGGATTCATTTAATTCAGCTAAACATGCCAAAGTGATTTGCGACGGTGAGGTCGCAATGGTTAAGAGGACGGCCGGGGCGCTCTCATTTTGGGCAAAAGTTTTTTCCAGTGTATCCATTTGCGTAACGATACCATTGGCCAGCAGGGTGAATTGTTTGCCTTCCGGCGTGAGGGAAATCCCTTTATTGGTGCGCAATAAGAGCGTTTTCCCAATTTCTCGTTCCAGGGTGTTGATGGCATGGCTGAGATTGGGTTGCGCAACGCCAAGCTTGGCGGCAGCCTTATTGATGCTGCCGCATGAAGCAACAGTGGAAATATATTTCACTTGATCGTATTCCATATTTTCCCCCTCCTCTTATTCAGCATAACAGATGAAGGAAAAAAAATAAACCAAAATCTATTTCTTTGTTTTCTGCCGATGATAAGGCAGATTGAACCCTTGTGGATCAGTAAAAACAATAAGGAGGTATAATAATGGACACGAAAAAAAATGTTGAGTTCATGTTTACGCCGGGGGAAGATCTGATCAGTATTGGCGCTCTATTGGGAATTGAAAGGCCGGTAAGCGCGCCGCCGCGGGAAGAAGGGGAAGGCCCGTATCGTACCTTAGTTCTTCAAAATGCCATGATGATTGACGGTACCGGAGCGCCGACCCAGGGCCCATACAATATTATTATTGTGAATGACCGCATTGTATCTATTGTGACTTCGGTTTTGCCGCTGCCGCCCAATGTGGACAAAGTCATTGATTGCACGGGGAAATATGTCATGCCGGGGTTTGTAAATTCCCATTTGCATATGGGGACGACGGACCAAGGATTGACCGGAGCTTTGACGCCGCCGGAATATGTGCTTAAATTGAATCTGGCGCATGGCATCACCGCCGTGCGGGATATGGGAGCGCTTGTAGGCTTGGACCTTACTTTAGATCAAGCGAGAAAAAGCGAGGCGAATCAGATTACGGCGCCCCGGATCTTTGCTTATCCCACCCCCTATGTCCCTACTTTGAATGCACAGGTAGCAACAGCCGAACAGGCCAGGGCTTGGGTGGCGGTTGTAGCGGAAAGAAATTACCGGTATCAAGATGTTTAATCACTATCCAGGGGTGATGGCGGCAATCTGCCTGATGAATGTAAACGGCGAAGCGAAGAGTGCTTGCCATCATACGGTATCGTTTACCAGCCGTATGCGAAATGCTTTGGATTCGGCGCGGATGGGTTGTACCAGTATGGAGCATTTTTTGGGCATTGCGGAAGGTTTTGAGTGAGGATGGGGACCGCCAGAATTACCAGCCGGATATTGTTATGATGATGAATTGAACGGGCGTATCAAGTGCGTTGATGTCGGCGGCCGGTAGAGGCCGAGCACGCTGGAATGCTGTCCTTGCGGAAATGCGGGATCTTGATTTTTACGAATCGTGCCGACATTGGGTTGTTGGGAGCCAGGGATCGATTATATGCGCTATATCAATTCACAGCGGCATCAGGAGCGCACCTGGCCTGCTTTGTGGCGTTTCTTCTTGCCGAACCCATCTTTCCATTGGTCCTTCTGCTAATTGGACGACAGAAACATGAGATCGAAATGGAAAGCGCGCTTATAAAATGGATGGCATTTTTGAATGATTACCGTAAAATCGGCGGGCGTGTTGTGGCCGGTTGCGATGCGGGTTTG
Source organism: Clostridiales bacterium (assembly GCA_040766525.1). GTDB lineage: Bacteria > Bacillota > Dehalobacteriia > UBA7702 > UBA7702 > JAXGQJ01. The sequence continues at coordinate 2,215 of JAXGQI010000026.1, forward strand.
CCATGCGCTTATATGGACACGATTTCATTCGTGAATTGGAATTGCTCAAGAGGCCGGCTTCACGCCTTTGGAAGTTGTGAAAGCGGCGACCTTGGACAGGGCGGTTCTGTTGAGGCAGAAGAATTCGGCTGAAGCTTGGTATTGGGGGGGGGGGGGGGGGGGGGGGAAGTCGGGGATGCGGCTGCCGATTTCCACGGAGTCGTTATTGAGAATCCTGGATAATTTCAAGATCTGTATGCTTTCAGGCATTTACGGTATACGAAGAGCTGCGACCAGCAAACCAGCCGCATTTATAAATGAAGAAGGAATGAGCTGGAAATTGAATCGGTCATGCCTTCGTTTTATCATCAAGGATGGATCGTTTACGATCTAAGGGAATTATTGCGCCAAGTGCGGGAAATGGTGGCGAAGGAAAAGAGCGGGAAGGCGCAGCTTGTAAAGTAAGCGGGTTCCATTCATTTTTTAGTCGGGTTTTTCACGACACCGGGCTTCAGTCCGCCGATAAAGTCTGAACCACGGCGAACTCTCTGCTTACGACGGCAGTACTTCTATGTACGCGGCGCTGCCGCACGAATAAAGCGTTCACCGTGCCTATAACCTTTCTCGACGACCTGCTGTCTATGTGACAAAATCCGCTTTCCCGGCGACTTTGTCGCTCAATCTCAAGCGTATCAAACTGGATGGCAGCACTACTGCATTATTGGGGAGAAGCGACACGGCGAACTGTACAGAAATGAAAAGTTGATGAATGCAGCAAAGTATGGTATTGTTTATTTACAGTATCATTCTAATTGAGTCAACTTTTATGTGATTGTCTTCAATTTTGGCTCATAGGGTACGATTCGCTTTGATATTCTGCTTGATGATGAGAAGAGGAATGTATTTGCCCTGGTTTGGAAAGGGTTGCTTATGAAAAACAGCACAATTAATTCGTGATAATTTCTGTAGGTGTAGCGTTTATTGTTTTCATGGGTTTCAGCGGTAGAAGCAAAAGGAATAGAATCGAAATGATCAATCCTGTTGGTATTGTCGAATGTCCGAATATTGTTTCGGTGGAAGATTGCCAGTATACGACGGTGTTGGATGAAGAAGAAATCTATAATTCTTTAAGAGAGATGTCGGAAAAAGAATTGGCCTCGTTGGGCTATACGGTGGAGGAGATCGACAAAATAAAAAATAATACGCTTTTTTCCTTGCTAAAAGAAGAAAGAGGCCAACTCCCGGTTGCTGTTTTGGAAAATATGGGCTATTCTGATGAGCAAGTTGCACTGTTGAAAGATCCTGATAGTGCTGATGAAAAGCATTCTGTTATCGGTTTTGGCGGCAAATTAAGCCTTACCTGTGAAATTGAGACATTGGAGTTTCCTGGTGATGGTTGGACCTATGCTACCGTCTATGCCCATTGGATTTGGAATCAAGCGCCGGCGATCCGCTATCGGGATGCGGTTACGATAACTTGGGGCAGGGAAATGTATTTTATGCCCTATAGTGAGAATAGTAAATCCCGTTATACGCTCTATTATCGGAACAGTAGAACTGGTGCTGTTGCCGTGGATGGGGCAAACCCGTTAACCTTAAATCATTTAGAGGATGCAGCTACTGTTAAAATAGGGGAATTTGATTTGGTTGAAAACATCATTACGCATCCCGTTTACAACTATGATTTTTGCTATAAAGGTGCGGCGCGCATCGCATTGAAGCGTCATGAACAGATCCAAGCCTTAGCGGCGGGGGTAACATATGTGCATGATACAAACTTTATTTCCCGCCTAAATATTAGTTTAATTGAAGGGCCTCTATCCATTGTTTTTAATTTTCCAACGGAATATATATTGAAATCTTTCGATATATTTTGACGTATTGATTTGAAGCCGCTTATATTGATGATGTGGTTTTTTCGGTCTCTATAAAAAGACCTTTGCATGTGCAAAGGTCTGAGACTGTCAATAAAGGGCTTAGTGCTGTGTTCCAGCAAAACCGCAGACCGCTCATGTGCGTCACTGTACACATCGCGTCCTGCGGTTTTTTAGCGCCTTGCTCTAAACCCTTTCTTGGCAGCCTCTTGTTTTTAGAAACGAGGGTTTTTATATATGTGCTTTTGTTTGCATTTTTATTTGAACAGCAAAATGCTGTAGAAATCGCTTTCGTCGAGATTGGCCTGGCGGTAGCCGGTAGTGTCCCAAAGGCGAAAGACATTGACGCAATGCCCGGAGATGCAGGGGACCATCTCTTTGGCGTAGCGGCACTGTTCCGTTGGGTACGTGCAGCTTTTGCATAGGGTGCAGCCGCTCATCCCCAAAAGGAAGACATCGTCATATTCCTTTTCGATTTCCCGTTTCAATGCCCGGGACATATCATTGAAAGAATTTGTGAGCTCTCGAAAAAGCTCCGGATTAAAAACATAGCTGACCATTTCGGAAATCAGTTGCAGAACGATGCCGTGCCGATAGCTTTTGAAGCGGTCGGCGCACTGCTCTATGGTGCCGACGCCGGGCGGGCAGGTCCAAAACTTCCCATATTTTCCGCAGTCATTGGCTTTGCAGGCTTCCCGCAGGATCGCGGCATCTTCAAAGGATACGGTTTGAGGATCGAAATAGGCTGCATTGGTAAATCCGTGTTCATAAGCGAGGGCTACATAGTCCCGCATTTTCTATCGCCTCGATTCATTTGCACTTTTTTCTACTTGTCCCAGTATACGGTCAAATAAATGAGAAGTCAATCAAGAAAGCGGGTTTTTGTGTCCCTCTTTGTGGGGGTCGAGTTGTCAAAAAGGGATAAAAAACCGGGAAACTAGTCAAAAATGACTAGTCATTTTTGACTAATAGTCAGAATTGACTAAAATTTGATATTCTTGCGCTTTATGATACAATAATCGTTATCATGAGAATATTATTGGCGCAATCGTACGTCGTGAAAGCTTTCGGAGGTGCGTTCCTATGCATTATTTAGAAGAAAAGTTTGGCATCAAGTACGAGGATTTCGTTGATTTGGTGGATCATCTATATGATGAGGTGTGGATATATGACGATCAGTATACCATCCTCTATACCAATCGTGCGGTAGAGCGGTTTTATCATAAACCGCCGGAATTTTTTGCCGGGAAAAACGATATGCAAATATTTTATGAGGAAGAGTGGGATCCACGGCTATTGCCCCTGGTTTACAAAAACAAGCGGCAATATATCTGCAGGCAGCACACGCCGACGGCGTCTACCGTGCAGATTGCGACCCCTATTTTTGATGAAGATAATAATATCAAATATGTGATTGAAAATGTGCGCCATATTATTGAACCTGGGGATTTCTATGTTCCTTATAAGGAAACCTTAAAAAGTAGCGATGCGGATGGGGCCTTTTCCCACGCGACTTTTTTTGCCGGTTCCATCATGTCCGATGTGATGCAGCTGGCACAAAAAATTGCGGCTGTCGATTCCACGGTTTTGATCTTAGGAGAGAGCGGTACGGGAAAAACCCTGTTAGCGGAATATCTCCACAGTTTGAGCGATCGGAAACAGCATAATTTTGTCAGCATCAATTGTGCCAGTATCCCGGATACGCTGTTGGAAAGCCAGCTGTTTGGCTACAGTAAAGGCGCTTTTACCGGGGCGTTAACTTCCGGGAAGATCGGCTTATTTAAAAAAGCGCATTTGGGGACGATCTTTCTTGATGAAATCGGTGAACTTTCCTTATCTGCCCAAGCGAAATTATTGCAAGTATTGCAAAATAAGGAGATTTTGCCGGTAGGTTCCACGGTGCCGGAAAAGGTCGATGTGCGGATCATGGCTGCTACCAATATGGATTTAAAACAAATGGTGAAGTCAAAACTCTTCCGGGAAGATCTCTATTATCGTTTGAATGTTTTTGAAATATTATTGCCGCCTTTACGGGAACGGGGCAAAGACTTGGAAGATCTGATCTACCATTTTTTATTCCAATATAATAAGAAATACGATAAGCACCACGATCTGACGCCTTCCGCCTTGGATGTTCTTTGCCAATATAGCTGGCCCGGGAATATCCGCGAACTGAAACATATTGTGGAACGGTTGGTCGTTACGGTGGACGATATTACGATCGATAGTAATCATCTCCCGGTTTCTCTCTTCTCTTTATTGTCGGAAAATAAGGATAAAGAGGAAAAACCCGACTTTTCTCTTGGCAAATTTGATGAGCGGATGGCGGCCTATGAGGCCAATTTGATCAAACATGCTTATGAGCAATATCAAACCACCACGGCCATCGCCGCCCATACCGGGATCAGCCAATCAAAAGCATCCCGCCTGATCAGAAAACATATTCTTAAAAAATAGAAACCGATTTTGCCGTATCGATACTTTTTGGCAAGAGATTTGCACTATCTATTGTGCAAAAACATACCGGGAGGAAAAAATTAATGATGACATCTCGCCAGCGGGTTTTAGCCGCGCTTCATTTAGAGGAACCGGATAAAGTTCCTTTTATGGATTATGTGAACGATGGGATTAGAAACGAATTGATGCAAGGAGAAGCTTCCGATGAAGCGGAATTCGCCAAAACGATCAAGATGGATGCGATCTATTTTTTGGATTACTGCGCGCCTCTGTTTTGTGAGGGCGGCGCCAGCGCCGGCGCTGACAATAGTGAACCGGATTTTATTGGAGAAGGCAAGATCAAAACGGAAAAAGATTTGGCTATGATGGTGTTCCCCGATCCCCACAAGGAAAGTTTTTATGACAATGCTAAAAAGTTCGTAGAGCAATACGGGGATAGTGATTTGGCGCTTTATGCCGGGATCCGTCCTTTCGGCATATTCAATACGATTTTCTCCATGGGGATGGTGGATTTTTCTTATGCTTTATATGAAAACAGAAAATTAGTCGATGATATTATGGATAAATATGTTGAATGGAACAGCGTCGTCGTTGAGAAATTGCAGACATTGGGGATTGATTTCTTTATGTGTTACAATGACATGGCTTTTCGCAGCGGGCCCATGGTATCCCCGCAAATTTTCCGGGAAGTGTTTTTGCCCAAAATGAAGGTTGTGGCTGATTTGTTCAAACTGCCTTGGGTTTTCCATAGCGATGGCAATTTGACGCCGGTCTTTGATGATTTGCTGACTTTGGGGATGAATGGGATCAATCCGATCGAACCCAAAGTAATGGATATGAAAACGGTGAAGGAGGAGTATGGTGACCGCATTTGCCTCTGGGGTAATATCGATTTGAGTTATACCCTCACCAGAGGGACGCCGGAAGAAGTAGAGGCGGAAGTAAAGCAGCGGATCAAGGAAGCCGGTAAAGGTGGTGGTTATATCTTGGCCAGCGCAAACAGTATTACCGATTATTGCAAAGTGGAAAATGTTTGGGCAATGATCAACGCCAAAGAGAAATATGGAAAATATCCGCTTTTGGACGATTGATCTCTGCGAAATAAGAATAGGGGGTGTTGATTTGATTAAAGCTATCCGCGTATCGAGTAAGGATGACGTCGCTACAGTTTTATCCGATGTGCTAGCCGGCGAAGAAGTGGAAATCCTTACGGAAGAAATGGAACCTTATATGCAAATTACAGCTACGGAAAAGATTCCTTTTGGCAATAAGATCGCTTTAAAAGCAATTGATGCCGATACTCCATTATTGAAATACGGTTATAAAATCGGGATAACTACGCAAAAGATCGGCCTAGGTGATCTGGTACATATCCATAATGTGAGAAGTGAGGCTGTGGAAATCCCCTCCCAAATCAAGGAAGAAATTATTCGGATCATGGGGATCGCAATGGATAATAGGAGGTATTAAAATGGATTTTCTTGGTTATGTGCGGCCCGATGGAAAAGTCGGTATCAGAAACAAGGTTCTGATTATGTCGGTTGATGAATGCATGGCAGGGGTTGCAGAAAAGATCGGTGCCGCTATAGAAGACGCTGTTGTCGTTACCAATCATTATACCTGTATGTTGGCAGGGAATGAGGAGATTTTACATAATTTGATCGGCCTTGCTTTAAATCCCAATATTGCTGCGGTCCTTGTTTTATCGATGGGCTGTGGGAGCATTGATCCGGTCTTGGTGCAAGAACCGGTGGCAAAGACCGGCAAGCCGGCTGAAGTTCTAGTCTGTTTGGAAAAGAAAGGTTCCAGAGAAACCATTAAAGAAGGGATTGCCATTGCGCAAAAACTGCGCGCCTATGCCGATACGATTGAACGGGAACCGGTGGATGTTTCTGCCTTGGTCGTTGCCGTTAAATGCGGCGGATCGGATACCAGTTCCGGTTTGGCTTCCAATCCAACGGTAGGGAAAGCCTGTGATCTGTTGGTAGAAGCCGGGGGGACGGCCATCGCCGGAGAGTTGATCGAGCTCATCGGCTGCGAGGAGATTTTGGAGGAGAGAATTGAAGATCCCAAAGTCTTTAAGAAACTTCAGGGTTTGATCGAAGAAGAGCAGAATCGCTGGAATATTCCCGGTGTCGAAGTGGAAACGATGAGCATTGGCAATAGTTTGGGCGGTCTCACGACTATCGAGGAAAAATCTTTGGGAGCGATGCACAAGACGGGGAGTAAGCCGATTATTGATGTTCTTCAGATTAGCGGTAAGGGGGTGGAAAGACCGGGCGAGCCGGGGTTCTACCTCTCGGAAGCCTCGCATTTATGCGGTGCATCCGCGGTGCAATTTGCTTCTCTGGGGGCGCACATGATCCTTTGGACCAGTGGCGGATCCGGGTTTAATCATACGATTATTCCGGTTATCCGTGTCAGCGGGAATAAGGATTTGATCAATGAGGACACCGATCTTGATGTAACCGGTATCATGGAGGGCACATCTTCCGTCGACAGTATGGGAGAGAAATTATTTGATGAGATCATCCAAGTCGCCAGCGGCAAAAAGACCGCAGTAGAAGAGCTTGGCCATGCTACGGTGACATTTTATCAAAAAGATGTGCGCTTAGAGCATATGCTTCGTAGCTGTAATCGCTAAAACTGCTTTGTTGAGTTGGGTACTTGCATAAGGGCATTCACAGTTCTGTGAATGCCTGAGACTGTCAATTAAGGGCCTATAGCTGTGTTCCAGTAAAACCGCAGACCGCTCATGTACTTCAATGTACACATCGCATCCTGCGGTTTTCCTGCACCTTGCTCTAAACCCTTTCTTGCCAGCCTCTTGTTTTATGAGAAAACGGGTTTTTTTCTATAAATTGGGGCATTCACAGTAATGTGAATGCCCCTTTTTTGTTTTTCAATGCCGGCGAATTATTTTTGCCACAGACCGCCGTTTCCCCATGCGAATCTGCCGCCGACGGCAATTTCAAAATGGCATTTGGCGATACCAAGATCAGTTAATTGCAACGCATCTATTTCGTTGACTTTTGCGCTGATCTGTCCATTTTCATAATAAAAGATAACCGGTTGCCGATTGGCAGCGGAAGGCGCTTTTTGCACCGCCGCCATCCCATGCAAAAACCAAGGAGGGAGAACCGGCAGATCCGTATGCACCATGTCTTCTATTGGTTTTTTCTTTAGATGGATGAGGCGATAAATGGTTTTTTCTTTCAAGGGGCGCTCTTCATTACAATTTCCGATGGGGATGACACAGACGAGTACATCATCGGGTTCCTTCTGGTAGGGGCAGTTTTCCCGGTCGAAAGAGCCGCCTACCCAGCAAGTGCCAAGGCCAAGCTTGGTTGCCTCCAAAACGATTTGTTCTCCGAAATAGCCGATCTTTTCTTTAACATGTTCATCCTGCGCTTTTCCAACCATTGCCAGGAAACTGCGGACATTTTTGAAAATCCCATAACTCTTTCTAAAGCCCGCAAAAGCGCTGCTGCCATCTTCGATCCATTGTATGGATAAGCCGTTTTCCTGATTGATGGTTGTAATTAGATTGGTAAGCTGCGCGCGATGGGCGCTATCAATTGGCGTTAATAAGAAACTGCGCCTGGAAACGCGCTTTTCGATGGCGTCGATTAAATCCATTTAACTTTCTCCTGTAGATTGTTTTTGTTGGGGATTTGGGAATAAAGCAATGATGGGGCCACAATAAAAACCGCCGTATCGTATCGATAGGGCGGCGATCGGTCATTTATGATCTAGCGGGACAGTTTCCTTTCGTTCTTGTAAGAACATGAGGATATCATTGGTTTTTAAGGCGATGCGGATACTTTTATCTTCATCGTTCCCGGTGAGCACTGTTTCCAAACCTTGAAGCTTTTGATTGAGATAGCATTTTTCCCTTTGGTTCAAAGGCGGATCGGCATAACAGAGCGCTGCATGTAATTTCTCCAATTCCGCTTCATAACCGTTATTGGCCGGATGATTGCGCATGCGGAAAACTTTGGCCAGAGGCGTCCCTGTTTCTTGCTCAGTCTCCGCTTCCATAACGACTGCCAAAGTAGGGGCATTTGCCGTTTCCGCTGTTGTCCCTTGCACTAAATATGACCGATTGCTATTGATGAGTAAAAGTAAGGTGAAAGATGCAATGGTCAGCAGCACGATTTGCATGATGATGAGGAGCTGGATCTCCCGGGCTTGGATCAGGATGAAGAGAAAAGAAATGGCAAGGCTGGCGATGGCATAGACCCCTAAAATTGTATAAACGCCGGGGCGAAATAGTTGCTGCGCGCCTTTTTTTTCTATCGTTAAGACGCCGCCGAAGAAACCGATTTCCGCAAAAAGGATGAAAAAAAGCGCCAGAAAATCCATGGCTGTTACTGCTTTGGCCATGGAGAAGAATGCAAATAAAGTGATTGCCATCAGTGCGATCCCGGTAACGGCAGTCGCAAAGGTGCGATTATTTTGTATCATGTTGGTTTCCCCGCATCGATTTGATCAAGCATTTTGAGCAAAATCCCTAATTTGAGGAAGTAGGGTTTGAGAGAATAGTAGCATTTTTTTTGGGTTTTTGCAAATCCCGCCTGTTTTTCGTCCGGGGTTTTGTTGAAGGGGAAAATGATGATCGGTGAAGAAATCGGCTTAGAACGGCGTGCAACCGCAGAATCGCGATCCCGTAAAAACGACAACGAAAATTTACAGTATATTTCGAAAAATATTTGAGGGATTTTTCAGACAATTTACTTGTTATTTTGCAATCTTGAAAGTATAATGAATTTGAAATATAGTTCCATTTGAAACTAATTATCATTTTAATAAAATATTATAACCAAAACATGAGGAAGGGAGGCAGGGGGGAATCGGCATATAGTTGCCATGTGAAACAAATTAGTTTTTCCCGAAAAAACTAAAAGAAAGAGGAGATTGTGTTGAACATCGTATTTTTTCTGATCTTATTCCCGTTTGCGGCGGCTTTGGTGCTGTTAGTGACAAAAAGCGACAGCATCAGGAATTTCATCGTGAAAGTTTCGGCGGTCGTGATCGCGTTGTCGTCGCTCTATCTCGCTGTGCGGTATTTTAGCGCGGGCCGGGTCACTTTCGATTTTGCATCTGAAACGGTCAATTATTTGATGATGGGGATCGAAATTTGTTTAGCCGTACTGATCTTTGTCCTTGGCATCAAATATAAAAAGATTCTGGCTTCTTTACTTGCAGCGGTGCAAACACCGATCATGATCTGGTTTGAATTCAGTATCGGCCATCATATCCATGTCGCAAACAATTTGTATTTGGATGAACTCTCTTTGATCATGGTTTTGATCATCGGCATCATCGGCAGTTTAATCACAGTATATGCTTTAGGTTATATGAAGGATTTTCAGCAGCATCATCAAGATCAACGGGACCGCAGACCCTTGTTTTTCTTCTTGATGTTTTTATTTTTGGCGGCGATGTTCGGCATCGTTGTTTCCAATAATCTGGTTTGGCTTTACTTTTTCTGGGAAATTACCACTTTGTGCTCCTTCTTCCTGATCGGTTATACGAAAACGGAAGAAGCGATCAACAATTCTTTTAGGGCCTTGATCATGAATCTCTTGGGTGGTTTGGGTTTTGTTTTTGCCATCATCGTACTGGGCCGTTTCCACGGAACTCTGGAATTAAGCAGGATGTTGGAAATGGGTGGGGTTGTGGTTTTGCCTGCGGCCTTGCTTGCTTTCGCCGGGATTACCAAAGCGGCGCAGATGCCCTTTTCCAGCTGGCTTTTGGGGGCCATGGTGGCGCCGACGCCGACTTCCGCCTTATTGCATTCCTCCACGATGGTAAAAGCCGGGGTCTTTTTGATCATTAAACTTTCTCCCGTTTTGGGTTGGAATCTGGCGGGGATTATGACGATGCTCGTCGGCGGGGTTACCTTCCTATTGGCTTCCTTTGCGGCGATTTCTCAAAGCAATGCCAAAAAAGTCCTCGCTTATTCAACCGTAGCGAATTTAGGGTTGATCGTGGCTTGCGGGGGGATCGGTTCTTACGGAGCGGCTTGGGCCGGTATTATGCTGATCATCTTCCATGCGGTCACCAAATCCCTCCTTTTCCTTTGCGTCGGTACGGCGGAACACAATATCGGCAGCCGGGATATCGAGGATATGGATGGGCTCTTTGACCGTATGCCCCGTTTGGCGGGATATATGATTGTTGGCATCAGCGGCATGTTCTTGGCTCCCTTTGGAATGTTGATTTCTAAATGGGCGGCGATGCGGGCCTTTATCGATTCCGGCAATATTCTCCTTGTGATGATCATTGCCTTCGGCAGTGCGGCAACGCTGTTTTATTGGACAAAATGGCTGGGAAAAATGGTTGCCATTATGGCCAACCGTGAAAATGTCCAGGGAGGGGTGCATAAAGAAGAATGGCTTGTCCTTACTTCTTTGACGGCGCTTACGGTGGCTGCTTGCCTGACATTCCCCTGGATCTCCAATTTTGCGATTGTACCTTATTTGGCGTCGGTATTTACAGGGGTTTCCGCTTTGGCCCTGTCTTCCAATAATATGTACATTATGACGGGGATGCTCGTTCTCATCATTTTGCTGCCCCTTTTGTTCATGGGGCGGACGAAAAAGCGGATCGTACCGGTCTATCTTTCCGGCGTCAATACCGGGGACGATCTGACCTTTAAAGGGTCGATGGATAAAAATGTCGCAGTTTCGATGCGTAATTGGTATATGGAAAACTATTTCGGAGAGGCGAAAATGAATCTGATCGGCATGTGCACCACGGTTGCCATCATGGTCATCACCTTCTCGATTCTGATTGGAGGGGTGGTATAAGATGAGTATTTCCACGAGTGTTATTTGGGTGATTGCCTATTTGCTCTTGGCCCCGATCGCAGGCGGATTTTTGGCCGGGATCGACAGGAAGATTTCCGCCAGGATGCAGGGACGCGTCGGCCCTTCGCTCCTCCAACCCTTTTATGATGTATTTAAACTTTGGGAGAAAGAAGCGATCACCGTTAATAAAGTCCAGGATTTTTATGTGCTGTGTTTCTTGATTTTCATTATTATTACCGGGTGCTTCTTCTTTGCCGGCGGTGATTTGCTCTTGATCATCTTTACCTTAACTTTGGCGAGTATCTTTTTGGTCGTTGCCGCATTTTCCTCAATTCGCCCTATGCCCAAATTGGCGCCCAGAGGGAATTGCTGCAAATGATGGCCTATGAACCGATGGTCTTACTGACGGCGGTTGGCTTTTATCTCGTTAACGGCAGCTTCAATATCGCCGATATCGTGGCTTCGGAAACGATGGACATCCTCTTCCTTCCCGGGATCTTTTTGGGGTTTCTGTTCATCCTGACGATTAAATTGAGAAAATCACCCTTTGATTTGAGCATGTCCCATCACGCCCACCAAGAATTGGTGAAAGGGATGACGACGGAATTTTCCGGTAAACCTTGGCAATGATCGAAATTGCCCATTGGTATGAGAATATTTTCCTTTTGGGTTTGTGTATCTGTTTTTTGTCTATGCTGCTTCCTGGAGTCCTTTTGCTGCCGTTCTCATCTGCTTGGCGACCTATTTCTTGGAGATCTTGATCGACAACAATTACGCCAGGATGAAATGGCAGGTGGCGATCAATGCATCTTGGATTATCGCCTTGACCCTTGGCTTCGGCAATTTGATGGTATTATATTTCATCGTATTTTAAGGAGGTGTAAAAATGTCATTTGTAACGAAATCCCCTTGGGTGATCCATTATGACGGATCGAGCTGCAATGGTTGTGATATCGAAGTGCTGGCATGTCTTACACCGGTCTATGATGTGGAGAGATTTGGCATTATCAATACGGGGAACCCGAAACATGCCGACATTTTCCTGGTTACCGGTGCCATCAATGCTCAGAATAAAGCGATTGTCAAACAGATTTATGACCAAATGCCGGAACCGAAAGTCGTTGTTGCCGTCGGCATTTGCGCGACTTCCGGCGGGATCTTTAAAGAGTGTTACAATATCTTGGGCGGTACCGATACGGTGATCCCTGTCGACGTCTATGTGCCGGGATGTGCGGCACGGCCGGAGGCGATTATCGACGGCGTTGTGAAAGCCCTCGGTGTTTTAGAAGAGAAACGCGCTGCCATGACCAAACGCAAAGCGCTTTTACCTGCGGGAACATGAGAAAAGGAGAGAGCCAAATGAGTGAACCGCTATATAAGATACAAGAGTTTATTCCCATTGAATCCGGGCATTTACTCGAGACGGTGCAGGATATGAAGGCCGACGGTTATCGCTTGGGCCAGGTTTGCTGCACGAAGCTGGAAAATGGATTTGAGATCCTCTATTCTTTCGATAAAGATCATGTTCTGCGCAATCTGAGGCTCATCTTGGGTGAGGAAGAAGAGATTTCCAGTATCACCGGGATTTTTTGGCCCGCTTTCATTTATGAAAATGAGATGCATGATCTTTTCGGCGTCAAATTTAAGCACATGGCCTTGGATTATGAGGGTAATTTTTTCAAAGTTGCCCAGCCCACACCCTGGAATCCAAAAGACTGAGAAAGGAAGGCAAAGAAAATGGGGAAAAGAACAATTATCCCTTTCGGACCACAGCATCCCGTTCTCCCGGAACCGATCCATCTTGATTTGGTCGTAGAGGACGAGACCGTGGTGGAGGCGATTCCTTCCATCGGTTTTGTGCATCGGGGTCTTGAAAAGTTGGTTGATAAAAGAGAATATACGGAAATGGTTTATGTGATCGAGCGGGTCTGCGGGATTTGCAGCTTCGGTCACGGTTGGGGATATTGCCACACGGTTGAGGGTTTAATGGGGATCGAAGTGCCGGAAAGAGCGGAATTTTTGCGGACGATCTGGCATGAACTCTCCCGCATCCACAGCCATTTGCTTTGGTTGGGACTGCTAGCCGACGGTTTTGGTTTTGAAAGCCTGTTTATGCACTGCTGGAGGATCAGAGAAAAGGTGCTCGATTTGTTTGAAAAAACCACCGGCGGCCGGGTAATCTTTTCTGTTTGTAAAGTCGGCGGCGTGCGCAGAGACATTGATGCCGAAACCTTAGCGGAATTCGTCTCCGTTTTGCGCGGATTGGAAAAAGAGATTAAAGAATTAACGGATACCTTTATGAAGGATTCTTCGGTCAAGAACCGTTTAGTCGGAATCGGGAAATTGACGCGGGAAGAAGCGATTGAACTTTGTGCCGTAGGGCCGATGGCCCGGGCTTCCGGTGTACGCCAGGATATGCGGTTGATAGGGAACGGCGTCTATCAGAAACTAGATTTTGAACCTTGTTTGGAAACGGCGGGAGATTGTTATGCCCGTACCGTGGTGCGGATACGCGAAGTTTATCAGGCCATCGACTTGATCGAACAAGCCGCAAAGCTGATCCCTGACGGCGAGATTGCCGTGCCGGTTAAAGGGAAGGTGCCGAAGGGTGAATTTATCACCCGGATAGAGCAGCCCCGGGGGGAAGCATACTACTATTGCAAAGGCCAGGATTCAAAATTCCTGGAACGGATGCGCGTGCGGACGCCAACCAATTCCAATATTCCCGCAATGGTGAAAACCTTGCAAGGTTGTGATTTGGCGGATGTTCCGATGTTGGTATTGACCATTGATCCTTGTATCAGTTGTACAGAAAGGTAGGGAAAATCATGACGGCATTCAGTTTGAGTAAAACGGTGATGAAGAGTTTGTTCCATAAACCTGCCACCAAAATGTATCCGGTTATACCGAGGGAATGGCAGGCGATCACGAGAGGCCATATTGAAAATGATATCGACGACTGCATCTTTTGCGGCATCTGCCAGAAAAAGTGCCCCACTGATGCCATCACCGTCGATAAACTCAATAAAACTTGGACGATCCAAAGGATGCAATGTATCCAATGCGGCAGCTGTTCCGATAGTTGCCCGAAGCATTGTTTGAGCAATGAAAATACCTATACCACGCCACATACGGAAAAGATCACCGATATCGTGATCAAACCCGTTGAAATCCCCCTGCGGGAAGAGGAAAAAGTGGGCTGATGCATGAATATCCCATTACCCAACAAATCATTAAAATCGCTGAAAAACATTGTCTTGCCGCCGCTGCTTTGCGGGTGAAAAAGATCAAATTGGTGGTTGGCGATTATTCCGGATTTGTTGGCGATTCCATCCAAATGTATTTTGACGCCATCTCGGCTGGAACCCTGTGCGAAGGCGCCGTAATCGAGATTGAACATGTAAAACCGAAGCTGAAATGTTTAGGCTGCGGAACATTGTTCAGTCGACAGTATCTCTCCTTTGCCTGCCCTCATTGCGGTGCTGATGGGGTTCCTTCCGAGGTTGGGAAAGAATTTTATATCGAATCGATCGAGGTGTTACAGAACCTCGATTGTAGCGAAGGTGAGGTTTGTTCCTTATGCATGATATCTTAAAATTGCAGGTGATGGAGAATATCCATGAAGAGAACGATCATATTGCTGCCCATGTGAAAGAGGATCTGACGAAACAGGGGATCTTTGTCATCAATGTGATGGGGGCTCCGGGAGTCGGGAAAACCACGACTTTGAAGCAACTCATCAAGGGAAACGGGGATTTGAAATCCTATGTGATCGAAGGCGATATCGAGTCGGACCTCGATACGAAAGACCTCAATGCTTTGGGGATCGATACCTTCCAGATCAATACCTACGGTGCTTGCCACTTGGATGCGCCGATGATCATGAATTCCCTGGGGCAATTTGATTTTGGCAAAAAAGGCGTATTGTTTATTGAGAATATCGGCAATTTGGTTTGCCCAGCGGAGTTTAATATCGGCGAACATTGCAAAATGCTCATCGCCACAGTGACGGAAGGCAGCGATAAACCCTATAAATACCCGCTTGCTTTTGAAAAGGCCGATATCATTATCTTAAATAAAGTGGATCTTTTACCATATCTCGATTTTGATGAAGAGTTTTTCATGAAAGGCGTCCGCGCCTTGAACCGGGATGTGCCGGTATTCAAAGTTTCCGGCCGAACGGGAGAAGGTTTTGCCGCGGTTTGTGATTGGCTGGCGGCGAAAGCGGAAGCATTGGTATAAGCCCTAAGGAGAAGGATCATGGCGACGGATAGTACGGTACAAATTCGTATATGGGGCATCGTGCAGGGGGTCGGGTTTCGGCCCTTTATTGCAAAATTGGCCGATTCTCTGGGGATCCGGGGAGAGGTGCGGAATCTCGGCGGCCTGGTCGAGATTTTAGCTACCGCATCTCCTCGGAAGATTGAAGCGTTCCTTGCCGCAATCCGTGAGGAAAAACCCGGTCCTGCCGAGATCGTTCACATCAAAGTCGAGCCGATGGCAAAACGGGATTGGCCCGGTTTTGTTATCTTGGAAAGTGCGGCGGGAGATGAGGAAGTTCCGATGTTGCCGGTGGATCTTTCGATCTGCCCTGATTGTTTAAGAGAAATGACGGATCAAAAGGATCCCCGTTATCTGCACCCCTTTATCAGCTGTATGGCCTGTGGGCCCCGGTATTCCATCATTGACCGTGTCCCCTATGACCGGGAAAATACGGCGATGGTGGATTTCCCGCTGTGTGATTTTTGCCACGGGCAATATCGGGATCGGCGTGACCGACGGTATCACGCCCAGACGATTTCCTGCCATGACTGCGGACCGGTGCTGCTCTCTCAAGTAAAAACAGGGAAGGCGCCCCTCCCTTTGCAAGGGGAAGCGGACGCCATTACGAAACAAGTTTTAGAGCCAATGGAACAAGCGGTAGCGATCATTGCCGCCGGGGGGATCATTGCCCTAAAAGGGATTGGCGGGTACTATTTTGTTTGCAGTCCCTTTCAGGCTGATGGAGTCAGAGCCCTCCGCCGTTTGAAGATACGGGAAGAAAAACCCTTTGCCGTGATGTTTCGGGATTTGAAAGCGGTGGAGGATTACTGTGTTGTGCAGCCTGCCGAGGCACGGCTCCTAGAATCCAATGCCAAGCCCATTGTTTTATTGGAGCAGAAACCTTTAAATCCGGCTTTGCCTGCCATTGTTTCCGAAGTTAATCGCACCAGCCGTTTTATCGGGGCGTTTCTTCCTTCCATGGGGTTGCAATACCTGCTCGCCGATAGATGCGGGCCTTTGATTATGACCAGCGCCAATTTGTCCGATTTACCCATCATTAAAGACGAGACGGAGATGTTTGCTCTCTGGGAGCAAGAGGACTTACTGGACGGAATCTTTTATCATGAACGGGAGATTCGCATTCGTTTGGATGATTCGGTGGTGCGGGTGATTGACGAACAGCCGCAAATCATCCGCCGTTCCAAAGGTTATGCGCCGACCCCCTTTATATCCCCAGCTCTTTAAAAAAGGAGCAGCGGATATTTGCCGCCAGGGGACAGTTGAAATCTGCTTTTTCCTTGAGTAAAGGTCCCTTTGCCTATGTGAGCCAATACTTTGGCGATCTGGACGGTGAAGAGAATACCGGGATCTATGCGGAAAATGTCAGCCGCATGGAAACACTTTTCAATCTTCACCCCGATCTTGTGGTAGCGGATCTTCATCCTTTGTATTGGACGACGAGATTTGCCCGCGCGCTTGCCCGGGAACGGGGGCTCGAATTTTATCAAGTGCAGCACCATCATGCCCATATCGCTTCGGTGATGGCGGAACATGATTTAAAGGGGGAAGTCCTCGGCGTCAGCTTTGACGGCACGGGCTATGGCCCCGACGGTGCGATCTGGGGTGGAGAATTCCTGCTTTGCCAGGGAAGGGAATATGAGCGTGTCTCCCATTTGGACTATACCCCGATGTTGGGGGGAGACGGTTCTATGAAAGAAGGTTGGAAATCCGCCCTATGTTATTGCCGGTTGCTCCCGGAACTGTTGCCGCCTGCCCTTGCCGATGATCCCCGTTGGCCTTTGGTGAAAGCCGGTTTGGAGCAGGGGATCAATACAATCCAAAGCGGGAGTATGGGCCGTCTCTTCGATGGCGTGGCCGCCTATATCGGGCTCCATGATACCAACCGCTATGAAGGGGAATGTGCGATCCAATTGGAAAACGGCGCGGCCCGGGCCTTGCAAGCCGGGGCTAGACCATATAAAATGGAGTTCGGGATCGAAAAGGATACAATATCTGCTTTGCCGATTTTTCGCGCTTTGGCAAAAGCGCTTGCCGAGGGCTGGGAGAAAGACGCCTTGGCTTTGGGTTTTCATGATGCGGTAGCGGCGATGATCCATGAGACCTGCCAAAAAGTGCGGGCAGAAAGAGGCGTAGAGTCCGTCGCTTTGACCGGCGGCGTTTTCCAAAATAAGATCCTGATGGAAAAGACTTTGGCATTATTACGGCAGGCCGGATTTCGGCCCTATTACAATAGTTCTGTCGCCCCCAATGATAACGGGATTTGTTTGGGCCAATGTTATCTTGGCATGGAATATTTAGCGGCGCAATAAGGGAGGAGAGCCCATGTGTATCGCAATACCGGGAAAAATCGTTGAGATGGACGGGAAGATGGCGAAAGCCGATTTTAACGGCAATATCATTGCCGTTAATGTCGGGCTGATCGAACCTGCCCTCGGTGATTATGTTTTGGTGCATGCCGGTTGTGCCATTGAAGTGTTGACGAAGGAACGGGCCAGTGAATTGCTGGAGCTTTTTAGCGATTTGGAAGCCGCCGATTATGAGTCGGAGCAGGGCAGGGCATGAAAAAGGAACAGTTGATAGACTATTTACGAGCATATGACGGCAGGGAAATCAAGATCATGGAAATCTGCGGTACTCATACCGCCAGCATCTTTAAGAGCGGTATTAGGAGCTTGCTTTCGCCTAAGATCAAATTGATTTCCGGCCCCGGCTGTCCCGTCTGTGTGACGCCGGCAGCCTATATCGACCGCTGTATTGAGGAATCTTTAAAAGAGGATCATGTTCTTCTTACCTTTGGCGATATGATGAAGGTGCCGGGAGAAAAAGGCAGCCTTGCTCAAGCCAAGGGGGACGGCGCCCGGGTGGAATTGATGGTGGGCCCGATGGATGCCATTGCGAAAGCGAAAAAGAATCCCCATCTTACCTATGTGATTGCAGCGGTAGGGTTTGAAACGACGGCGCCGGCCTATGCCCTCACTTTGGAAGAGGCCGTGGCAGCAGGCATCAAGAATATCAAATTCCTCACCGCTTTGAAACGGGTGATGCCCGCTTTGGATTGGATTTGCCAACATGAAGACGGGATCGACGGTTTTTTGTGCCCCGGCCATGTCAGCGTCATCATCGGCAGCGCAATCTATGAAGATTTAGCCAAAACCTATCATAAACCCTGTACCGTGGCGGGCTTTGAACCGGAGCATGTTTTGGCTGCGATTTATGATCTTGTTCGCAGGATTGAAGGAGATTTGGGCGGCAGCGTCCAAAACCTTTATTCCAATGCGGTGAAAGCGAAGGGGAACGAGAAAGCCCTGGCGATACTCGAAAAGGTTTTTGTTCCGGGTCCGGCCATGTGGCGGGGGCTCGGCGTTATTGAGGATTCCGGCCTTTATTTAAAAGAAGCCTGGCAAAGCTTTGACGGTGGCAGTTTCGGCTTGGAGCGGGATCTTCAATTGCCCCGTTCCTGCCGCTGCGGGGAAGTGATCATCGGACGGATCAACCCCGACGCTTGCCCGATGTTTGGGAAGGCGTGTACGCCGTTGAACCCCTATGGCCCTTGTATGGTTTCCGCGGAAGGGGCCTGCGGAATTTGGTATCGCAATATTTAACAGTGATTTGATGGAGGAAAAAAGATGAAAATCACGATGGCGCATGGCAGTGGCGGGATGACTTCTGCCCAGCTGATGCAGGATGTTTTTGCGAAGCATTTCAGTAATGCGATTTTGGATCAGATGGAAGACGCCGCTGTGCTTGATCTTTCCGGCAGGATCGCCTACAGTACCGATACTTTTGTGGTGACCCCGGTCATCTTTAAAGGGGGCGATATCGGCAAACTTGCGGTTTGCGGTACCGTAAATGACCTTCTGATGATGGGGGCCGAACCTAAGTATTTGACGGCCGGTTTTGTTTTGGAAGAGGGGCTTTTGATCGAGGAATTGGAGACCATTGTCGCTTCCATGGCGAAAACGGCCAAAGCAGCGGGGGTCAAGATCGTTGCCGGTGATACGAAAGTGATTGAAGGAAAGGGAGGCCTCTTTATCAATACCTCGGGGATTGGGATCATCCCCCAAGGCAGGCAGGTTAGCGCCGCCAATTGTCGCCCCGGTGATGCGGTGCTACTTTCCGGGAATCTGGGCGATCACCATGCCTGTATCCTCAGTGCCAGGATGGCGATCGAAAATCAGATCCAAAGTGATTCGATGTGTTTAAATGCGATCCCGGACTGCTTATTTGTCGATCACATCACCGTGAGAGCGATGCGGGATGTGACGAGAGGCGGTTTAGGTACGGTATTGAATGAGGTTGCATCCAGTTCCCATGCCGCCATAACTCTTTTTGAGGAAACGATCCCCGTTGATCCGGAAGTGCAAAGTTTTGCCGAGATATTGGGGCTGGATCCCCTCTATATGGGGAATGAGGGGAAGATGATCGTCGTCGTGCCGGAAGAAGAGGCGGATAGGGCCTTATCCCTGATGCGTTCCACGAAAGAAGGGAAGAATGCCGTACGCATTGGAAAGGTTGATGAGGGCGAAGGCGTGCAAATGTTGACCCGCATCGGCGGCCGCCGCCGTATTGACGCCCTTTATGGCGAAGGGCTCCCGCGCATTTGCTGAGAGCCCGATGTAAGCTTTATGAGAAGGTTGGTTTAGTCCACCAGATGGAGCAGGTGACCGTAACCTTCTTTTGTCATCTCTTCTTTGGGGATAAAACGAAGTGCGGCGCTGTTGATGCAATAGCGAAGCCCGCCCATTTCTTTAGGGCCGTCAGGGAAAACATGGCCCAAATGGGCGTCTCCCCTTCGGCTCCGGATTTCCTTACGCACCATCCCATGGGAAAGATCCTGTTTTTCTCGGAGAACATGGGGGTCGATGGGTTTGGTGAAGCTCGGCCAACCGCAGCCGGAGGAGAATTTAGCGCTTGAAGTGAAAAGCGGCTCCCCGGTGGTGATATCCACATAGATGCCGGGCTGAAAAGTATCCCAGTAATCATTACGGAAAGGCGGTTCCGTCGCGTTCTTTTGTGTGACCGCATATTGGATGGGGTCCAAACGGTTTTCCAGTGTTTTTAGATCGGGCTTACGATAGGTGGAGGGGTCGATGATGGCTGCCTCTGCTTTTTTATAAGTTTCTTTGCTGATATGGCAGTAGCCGCCGGGGTTTTTCTTGAGATATTTTTGATGGTATTCTTCCGCCGGAGCGAAGTTTTCTAAGGGTTTGACTTCGATGGCGATAGGAGCGGCAACTTCTTTTTGTAATGCGGCGATTGAAGCGTCGATAACGGGCCGATCCCGGTCATCGGTATAATAGATTCCCGTGCGGTATTGCGTTCCCCGATCATTTCCTTGCCGATTGATGGCGGTGGGATCGATCGCTTCATAAAACAAGGTCAGCAAAAAGGGGAGGGAAATTTGTTCCCGGTCGTAGCGGATGCGCACCGTTTCCGCATGTCCGGTGTTCTGATGGCAAACTTCTTCATAGGTAGGATTTGCGGTTTTGCCATTGGCGTAACCGACTTCGGTTTCTTTGACGCCGTTAATAGAGGCGAGGTATTGTTCCAGCCCCCAAAAGCAACCCCCTGCCAAATAGATTTCGGACATCATGCACCTCCTCTTCTGCGATTATATCGCATGGGTTTTGTATGCCAAGGCAGAATGAAATCATGTAGAAATGATATGGGGAACGAGGGCTTTCCTAGACGCTGAAGCTGATAGCGTTGTAAAATGTAAGCCCCAAACCGCTTCGGTTCGGGGCATGTTGTTTTTCCTAATCGATCTGCTGTTTTGCGGGATTCTTAGACATGGCCAGTATAAATGCGTTCGCCACGGTGGGATCGAATTGACTGCCGGCATTATCCGAAATCGCTTGTAAAGCCATTTCGTGACTGACGGCCTCACGATAGATGCGGTTTTCCGTCATCGCGTCATAGGCGTCGGCGACGGCGAGAATACGAGAAAGAAGCGGAATTGCTTCTTCCTTCAAGCCGCGGGGATACCCTTTTCCATCCCAGCGTTCATGATGGCAGAAGATGTAGTTTGCGATAGCCTTGAATTCCGGTGAGGCCATGGCGATCCGATAGCCGATTCCCGGATGTTTTTTCATGATGACCCATTCTTCATCCGTCAATTTCCCGCGTTTGTTTAAAATATGATCGTCGATGCCGACCTTTCCGATATCGTGAAGCATGGCGAAAAGGGCCAGTTCGTCCAATTCTCTTTGCGAAAGCTGTAATTCTTTACCGATCATATGGGTTAGATTCTTGAGCCTTCTGGCATGTTCTTCCGTTTCTTGGCTGCGGACATACAGCGTTGCCATGATGGAGGAAACGACATTGCTGTGGGAGCTCTTTTGATTCAACAATTTTCTGGAAAGCATATCGTTTTCCGCTGCTTTCTCAGTTTCATCGAGGTTTTTCTTCGGCCATTCCCGTGTACTGCAACCTAAGGTAAGGTTAATATTGAATCTATGCTTATGGTTGGAATGATTATAATGAGAACAGGCATGTTCAATGGCTTCAAAGATGTCGCAGGCCGTCT
>JAXGQI010000027.1:0-22686 GCA_040766525.1 Clostridiales bacterium
AGATCCCCGGTAAAACTCTCTACAATCTGCTTAATACGCATACCGTTCACCTTGCCCTGTCCTCTCAACTTTGCCACGATCATCATGCGCCGCTGTTCAAGCGTTCCTTGCGGAACAATCAGGAGCAGCGTTTCCCATTCCGAAATACGAGAAGCATTGGCCTTTAATACCATAGATTCAGGAAGCAATTGCGGCAATAGATCGGCTGCTTCGGCAAAGGCATCGTTCTCCCCCTCCATAACTGCACACATCTCTTGGATCTCCTGATAAAAATCGGGGAGATAGGAAAAAAGGTCTATCGTCATACATCATACCCCCACATCCAAGGTTAACTGGGATAAAACGGGGATTTCCTCATTCCCCAGTGCGATATCGGTTTGCCCGTCATTAACAGAAAGGTTCTGCACCGCATCAATCGAAGCGCAGGCCAGCAAAACCGCACCAATCTCAATATAATTTACTTGGTTTTTGCAATACGCACTTTCAAAGAAGAACGCATCCAAAGCGGCAATTCCTTCCGCTTCCGCCTGATCCACATTATAACCACCGGCTAAAGTAATAGTTGCCGCCACAGAAATTTCCACCGTTGAAGCTGTCGTAACCGTGACTTTAGCGCCGATCGGCGCCATCCCGTTCCCCAAACCTTCTTCATCAGGGTCAAGATATTCCTGAAAAGCTGCAATCAATTCTTCGGATGCAACCTGGTTCAAACTATTCAAAATGCTGACTTTTACCGAATTCCCACCGTTCCAGCAAGGGAATACCTTCGTTTCGCCGATTCCTTCATATTCTGCCGCCCATTTCAGGTATTGGCCCACATTGCCGTCGACGGCTTCATTTCGAAGATAGGATGCCGCCCGCATGCGAAAACTTTCGTCATCTTCCTCTTCCTCACCGGGAATCAAAATATCGGCCAGCACCGCTTGGCCCAGATTTTCAATATAACTGATCATCATGAGATCTCCTTGATACGCATTACCGGTTAACCCCGTACTTTCCGCTTCCAGGCGGTAGGTCCCCTCGGATATCCGTTCAACCGCTACAAAATTCATGTTCTCGCCGGAATCCATCGTCGAAAAACGGCTGCCGAGATCAATATCCGTCAATGCTCCCAGACGATCATAAAAAAGCTCTTCCCGTACCGCCTTGACTGCCGGATTCCTCGATATTCCCAACTCCTCACAACGGCTATCCAGCGCCTCCCCTTCCGCAGAAAAAGGAAAGTCCTTGTTAAGCATTGTCCAATTGCTGATACAGGTCCGCCAATTCATAAGCCGCCGGGGCCAGAGCATCGTAGATAATGCCCCGCTTATCCAGGCTGTCGGAAATGCGGGAAAGCATCCGTGCTAAGATCAAGTCAACACTATAATTATCTAAATCTATGATAAGCCCTCAATCCTTTCCTCTACCAATGTATCTTCCCCCGTTGCTCCTTTTACGGTAAAAGAAACATAAAGGGATTCTACCCTCTTCAACAAAAACGAAAACATCAATCGCAGCTACTCTTTCATCCGCCAAAATTGCCGTTTTCAAACGGCGTTTCAGCTCACTTTTAACGATATCCCTATCTTTACCGATCAAATCCTGGTAAAAAAAGCCATATTGATCTCGATAAATCGGATAGACGCCCGCGGGTGTTCGCATCAATTTATTGACAGCCTGCGCGATACTATCGATCCCGTCGATCCACCCTCTGATGCGCTTAGCTTCCCAATCAATGCGATAAGTATAAGAAGCGGCCTGTAGATACCCTTCTTCCATATCGACCTCCCTGTCCTCCGGCAACAGTAAATTCAAATATTCCATACTCTCCATTATGTCACCACCCTTGCCAACACAAGATATTTTTGCCCCTCTGAAACGCGCAATAGGAGCAGATGATCTCCACTCGGGTCAGCCGCCGTTTGGAGGCAAAGCGCTCCGCCTGCCCCAGGATTTTCACACAGCTGATAACCGAAGCTGCCGTCGGCAATCACCAAATGCTCCTGCCCCAAAACCAGGTGATCATGGATTTGGACCTGTAAAGGCTCGACCGAGCGAACCGTACCGGAAACATAATCCGTCAACCCCCAATTATTGAGGATGTTTTGCACCACTGCCTGCATCATACTAATCATCCCGCACCTCCTAGTTCTTCAATCGGGTTTTGATATGCTGATGCGGATCGATTGAAGACGGATAATGATAACTCCCCTTATGGATCTCCAAATGAAGATGGGAACCGCTGGCATTGCCCGTGCTCCCTTCTACGCCAATTGCCGTATTATTCCCCACCCGATCGCCGACAGCAGCATAAATCGTACTCAAATGCGCATAAAGGCTAAGGTAGCCGTCGTCATGGAGGATACGGACACTTTTTCCGTAGGAATTATCCCAACCCGCCTTCACAACTTTCCCGGAAGCCACCGCATAGATCTTTTTGCTCCCTTTGCCGACATAGTCGGTGCCACTGTGCCACCCAACGGCCCAAGCGGATCCCTTCTTTCCATAGGGGCAGGAAATCGTGTAACCGCTGTGATGGGGATAGCGGTATCCACTATTACCGGAAGAAGAACCGGAGGAACCGGAAGATCCGGCGCTGCTCGTCGTCTTTTGCGGAATCGCTTCCTGAAGGCTTTCCCAAGAAACAGCAAAATCCTTATCGGCTGCGGTATGAAAGGAAAACTCCAATGCCATGCGGTATTGATACGGTTCAATATAATGCACCGCCTTATCGATCAAAAGCCATTGGGAAAGAGCGATATCTCCCAGCCCGGCAATTTCTATCTGCACACTGTTCCCCGCCCGTATTTCCGGGATCCCCAAAGCCTCGACCCATAATTTTCTTTGCAGCCGGTTATGGGAAAGGAGCAGGGTTTTCGCCTGCTCCTTCATTTGGGCCGTATTCAAATCTTGATCCACTCGCTCATAATACTGCAAAAGGCCCCAATCAGCGATGGTTTCGTCGCTCTTCGCAATACGCACCTCGCCCAAACCGCTGTCTTCACTGGGCCGCAGTAATTTGATATAATTATAAACGCCCTCGTCAATCGAAGTTTGATATGTATATTGGCCCGCCAGACTACCATCTCCCAAAACATATGGCAACCGCATCGCGCTCAACTTTTTTAAAGTGAGATACCCGGCATCGTCAAAAAAAACATATTGGCTGCCGCTACCGGCCGCCGTCATCGTCAAGGCCTGGGAAATCGTGTCCAAACAGGTCTTTTCATCTACAAGGAAGGATGGGATCGGATATTTTGTATCCGCAATATGGCCCCAAGTGAGTTTGAAATCATCCGCGATCTTCTTGATGATATGCCCCACGGTACAACCGGAAAACACATAGCTTTGCCGTGCCTTCAAATAGCGCAGTTGATCGTAACAAACCGTATGGATCTCGCCCTTTTCACTCTTCTCTTTTGTAAATACATACCCCTGGAAACGCCGAACGCCGTTAATGGCAAGGGTTACTTTATCCCCTTCTTGATAGGAGGCATTTTCCCCCTTCAGAAAGTCGAACTCCAATTTGCCGGGAGCACCGATTTTCTGCGTCGTCCAAGTGATCTTCCGGATCAAACCAGTCAGATCTCGGATCCTTTTCTCGTTCCGGCTCGCTGCAATCAAGGAAAACACATTCACTGGATCACCTCCGCCTGATATTCACGATATTCGGACAAGTTGAGATGATAATAGATTGTCCCCGGCTCTCCTCCCTGCTCCCAATATTCGAAGCTCTCAATAACAACCGGTAAATTAAGATCCATTCGGGAATCATCGTTACAAAGCGTATCCACAACGATAAGACGAACCGGCGCTTTGCGTAAAAGCAAATTTTCCAGATAGGCAACATAATTCTTCGGTTCCCGATCAGCCGGGAAAAGGGAAGAAAAGGAAAAAGAACGCAAACCGGCACCATAGGGAATGACAACCTCGCCAATCTCCAATAGATCATAATAATCGTTCTTGCCCTTTATTTTTACGCTAAATTTTTCCGGATTCACAGGTAAGATGATGTATGAAGTAGACGGGGCCTCCCTTTTGAAAGCGATTTTATA
Source organism: Clostridiales bacterium (assembly GCA_040766525.1). Classification (GTDB taxonomy): domain Bacteria; phylum Bacillota; class Dehalobacteriia; order UBA7702; family UBA7702; genus JAXGQJ01. The sequence goes on from JAXGQI010000027.1 coordinate 4,038, forward strand.
CATCAAAGCCTCCTCCATAAAAAAGCATCCTCCATTGGCGCAGCGAAAAGCGCAAAAACGCCTTCCAAACTACGGCTAAAGAGCATGCTTTTTGTTTTTCTTATCCACAAAGGGAATACCCCCGATTTGTGCGGATAAACAAAAACGCTCCTAAAGGAGCGTTTGAGACTGCGGACAAAAGCCGATAGCGTTGTCAAACCAAAGCCCCTGACCGCTTATGTATCTCTATATACACTGCGCTTCCAGGGCCTTTGTTTTTCCTAGCTCTAAGCTTTCGTCTTATGTCCCTCATCTTGTCGACTTTGCCGACAATTTAAAACGCTCCCAAAGGAGCGTTTTAAACGGTATTATTTATTTTCCGGCGCTTCCAAGCGTTCAAGGACGCGAAAGACGCAAGCGGCGCATTCACTGAGGTTACAGATCTCTGCATCGGTAAAGAACCCGGAAACCAAAACGAAATATTCCGGCATCTCTCCTTCGATCCATTGTAAATCGATCCCCAAAAGCTCCGAGCAGGTTTTCCCGATATCAAAACCATATGACTCTAAGGAGCTGCGCATCTTTTCGGGATAGCGGCAGGGAAGCTCCTCCGTTTTCGAGCAGGAGGCACAAAAACGGCATGTCCCCGCGAAGAATCCCAGGCTGCCGGAATATTCATCCTCCATGGCAAGCAAGAAATGATCGGTTATCCGGCGAATTTTGAGGAATAGTTCCGATTCCGAAATATCCTCCATGCCCTTTAACTGTTCTTCCTCTTCCGGGGTCAAAGTAATCTTTTCCGCCAGCAAATAGACATTACCGTAATCCCGGATAACCGCATCCGTGTCAAAATCATAAGGCGGGCACGCATGGCAAAGCGCCATGAATTAGCACAAGCTACAAACTCAATGAACCGTTCCTGATCACGATAGTTTCGGATATAATCCGCTGCGCTGTGCCGGCAGCTAAAAAACTCTAAATGCAATGCTCTCCCACCTTTTGGCTTCAAATCAATGGATCACTCTGTGGCAATCGTCACAATCGAACCATTGAAATTGATGCTTCTAATCCTCCCGTTATCGTCTTTTTCTCATTGAAAAGCGATGTCATCGTAACTTCTCCGTTTTCTTGCCCTACGAATGTAACGCTTTCCATCAGGAGGTTCTCTTCAATGTCATCGTTTTTATAAACTCTTGCAAGGCACATATGTCTTCCCCTTACTTCAGGTTTTCAAGGGCCTTTTTCAGTATTTCGTTCGACTGCATGAGAAGTTGTGCTCCCTTTTCAATGTTGGCATAAGCTGCTTCATTCCCGAGGGCCTTCTTGAAACCGCGTATTCTTTTACCTCTTCGGCATGTTCTACATTATGTTTAATCATATGCTCCAAAGTGCCGCCAATTTTTAACTTCTTCCATGTACGGTCGCCTCCATTCTTCATTTTCAGTAAAACAAATCGTTAGATTCTGTTCCTAAAGTATACCATATTATATGAAAAATAAGGCTCCACTACCCCTGGCGCCTTCCTATGAAAGACAGCGCCCTATAGTGATTGTTCATTCTTTGCTTTATCTCTCAAAAAAACCACTTTTTTATACGCTGCTTAGAGGCATAGTTTAGAAGTCAGTTTGAGAAGCAAATTCTTCCGCCAAACGAGCAAGAGAGAGTATGATCGCCGATCAGATCGTGCTCTTTCGTCCCCCCCCGCGCACGCGGGGTCTGACGCCCCACACGTCCACGGGTTTTAATTTTCTTCCCGCAGCATCCTGATGATAAACAGTACTTCTGACAAGCGGCAAAGGTTACAAGCGCAGTAAATCAGGCTCTTACCGTCAAAAACGGCATCAGTAGAATCCAGTCCCGCCTGCATCGGAGATAACAAATCGGCAGCCGGGAAATTTATTAAAGTTTCCGTATCCCCTCCCAGTCAATTTCTCGCCCGGGAAGGGTTCCCGTTTACAGTTTTGGCAAAGAACGGATCGGGGGAAACCCCCGTTTCAGCCGTCAACCAATCCTTATCTATTTGACTTAGGGTAGTAGAGATTTCCTCTTCCTTGAAAACCGGGTTAGCCTCTTCCGCTTGAAAATCGGAAAAAGGGCTCGATCTCTGCCGCTGTTTGATCAGAACTTTCCATCATCTCCGACGCCGCAAAGAAGGGAGCGCCGCATCAGCCGGCAGCGAAATCTCCTCAGCAGCGCCAGGAAAGAAATACCACCTCAATCATTTCTATCATTTCCTCTGTTGTCATTCGCACACTCTTTGCCGCTGTAGGCGCTCATTTTCTTGGCCCGGTGCGGTTTTTACAGTCAATCATTGCGCAAACCGCCGCCTTTTCCCTTATGGGCAAAGAAACAAAGCGCATGGGATTCCAACCGAAATGATGCAGGGCATACGAGGCATAATAGCTTTCCGCATCCTGCTTCCATCAGTTTTACTTCTTTCCTTAGTGTAGAAAAATCTCCTTCAAATCCGCTTAATTCGATAATCCGGCGAAAAAGGCCGGCGATCTCTCCCGCTAGAAGAAAATCGTTGACAAAATCCTCCGGCCTCCGGCGCATTTCGCCTGATTCAATAATTGGACGTCACGAAAGTCGGTTCCAGCGTATAGTTTCAAAAATGGCCTGCATACGAAAATATTGGGAATCAAAACCCCCGGTTTTCCCTTCACAGCGGCTCATGTTTAATAAAATTCAACCTCTTCTCCGGACATCAAGTGATGGTAAAGGGATGCTCCGAAAAAGCCGCTCGGAAAAAGGATGATTTCCTCTTTTAGCCCTCTCACCGGATGCGCCAATAAAAATGCGGACAATCGCTCATGATTCGTCACTCCCGACATTGGTAGGAGAAGCAAAATCCTCCAAATTCTCGTACTCAAGGTATTTAAAGTTGATATCGATCGTCAAAGAATCGTCCCCTGTAGCATCGAGAAGTGCGAGGGGAACATCTCCCGAAAGCACACATTGGCTAAAAAGCGATGATCTCCGGCCCAAACTGGTGCTTCTATCCTCATTCACGACCAGGATATCCAAAAGGCGTATAGACCCCGTTTGGCGATGAAGTTGATCATTTTTCCCGAAAGTGGACACGGCATAATAATTGATGATCCATGCGTCCGCGCCCTTCTACCCCGCTAAAAAGGCCGTTTGGGTCCTTCCTGTCCCAACGGTATTCATCGACCGTTCTTTGATCGTATCATGCGCTTCGATTTTCTGCACACGGGGACTTCATAACGGCGTCCGTCGATCGTGAAATATACGCCGGCCTTTTTTACGTTGATCGCATCTTCGATCTTCAAATAAATGCTCATCCAAACACCTCCACTGTCATATAGAGTTTTTCCATGCTGTCCGTTGGCTGAACGGCCATGTAACCGTCACGCTGTCCCCTTCGCTACCGGCAGCAATCCGGATATCTTCCTTGGCGTCGAAATTTTGGATCGCATGGGCAGTTTTTGGAGTTCACGGCAATATTTGATGATGTCCCCTTTAAAGAAGATCACGCCCCAGCAGCGTCGTACTGATCTTGCCAATGTAGTAGAGGAAAGATGTAGGCGATCTGATTATTGATATCATCCAAAACGCGCATCACCCGGTTCTTGGAAAAGACCTTGGCTTTCTCTCATCGTAGGATACAAGGGTATTGATATCCTGTTCCACAATGAATTTCCCGTCAATGCGCCGAGAGAGGATAAAAATATCCCTGTTCCAGATAACCTGCAATCTCGCTGTCGGTCGTAGGATCAATAATCGTGACGCATCGTCAATGGAACGGCCGTTCAAACTTTCATTATTGGCTGCTGCGCGTTGCCAGTGACCCAGGCAATAAAATCAGCGGCGGGAAATATCCGTATCCGCCGATATCCTTGTTTGTGCTGATGATCCCGCCCGCAATCGCCCATAATCGTAGGCCACACCCTGTACCTTTTTGCCCTGGTTTTCCTTAAATCATAAATATACGCCTTCAAAAGCGGCGGCAAAGAGGCGTCTGTGCGGGGATCCCCATCACCTGCCAGTTTTCCAAACGCATCGCGGCAAATAAGCCTCATAGGCAGGCAGTCACAACATCGTCTTCGCCTCCGGTCAAAGCTGTAGCAGGAGCGGAAGCGGATAAGTCACAGGCGCCGGAAAAAATAACCCAGTCATTGGCGACAAGGGAACCGATCGCACCAACCCTTTGCCGATCCGTTTCAGTTGTGCCAAATAAGTGACCACATCAAATTCCTCATCTACCGCAACCACTGCCACAAGGAGATCATTGCCACGGGCTCCGCTATATTTAGCCGTCACCGTCAATGAACCGACCGTCACCGTTGCCTGCTCGCCGCCATTGACCCATTCGCCAAAGTTTATTACACTGCTGTAAGCATTCACGAAACACAAGGCTTTCCGCATCTTGGCTGCTATAGCCGATCCATGGTTGCGGTTCCGTCAAGCAAATCGTTGGACAGGATCTCGATCACTTCTTCCGGACCCCAAGACATCACAAGAGGCATCGTCGCAACGCCGCGATCGGCGATTTCACTCTTAGCCGCCGCCGCTGGGAGAAAATTAAAGTAAGCTCCCGGGCGCACCTTGTTTTCTGCGATCAAATGCTACCTGCCATTATCTCACCCTTCACTGATTTCGATTTTGTTCATTTGTGACCAAGTCCCCGGAGGGATAGCGACAAAATGCCGGCTAAGCGGTAAGTCATAAAATTCAAAATGCCATGGTCATTGATTTGCTTGCCGCATCTTCCTTCCCATAAAAAGGCCTTGACCCTCCGTACCGATAAAGATCCAACGCATTGAGTAAGTTTAAGGCTGTCGCCTCCAATTCCGCAAAAAAGACGATCTCTCCTCTTCCGCCCTTGTCTCCGCATAGTAACTGATCTTCATGGAAAAATCGGCATGAGCCGATCTTTAATTCCTGTCCGTAAACCACCTCTTTTAACTGATAAAAATAGCGGGTTTACGAAAACCTTGCCACACACTATCGCTGTAAATGTGCGCTTCTGGGAAAGCGGCGGCCAAAGCCGCCCGCAGTCAAATCGATTAAATATGTATACATCGTGTTTCCTTCCTCCAGGATCACGCCTCATGGCTCTCAAGAGTAATAAATGTTGATAATACGGGTAGACAAAAGGTTCTCCGCCCAATACCGAAGTCGTTTTCCCCAAATGCTCTACAACGATCTTATCGCCCGGCTTGGAGCAGATGGCCAGTTGCAAAGTGCTGCCAAAATCACCACGTATTGCTTCTTTGACGCCGTCTTCCGGCGCATCCATCCGCCCACGGTTCGCAAAGTATTGCGGTTCGTATAGGAAATCAGCGCAAGGAGATATTTCGAGTCCCTCCACCGGTTCCCATATTTGCCGGTGATCCCATTATCCCGGAGAAAGGGCCGCCCGGCAAACGGTAAACCGGGCGTATTAAAATACCTCTCATTCAGTTTTTTCAGAGGCGATTCGCCAAGGAACGGCCCCTCCGATAACGGCCCAATCTTTGGCGATAATCCTCCAAAAGAGCAACACCGTTTGGGAATATTGAGGTATACGCAATATCCCCCATTGCAAAACCCCCCGAGAAGAAGCGATAAATCCGGAAGGTTCATCCGTCTTCCCGCTTCAGGGCATAATCCAAGGCCATATCGGCCCTTAGCCCATCAAAGGCAGCAGGAACTTCCTCAAGGGAACAGTAGGAGCAAAAAATAAATTTTCCGGTCTCCTCAACTGCCAAAGCCATAGGCGTAAGCTCAAAATCCCCTGTTTTGAGCAGGATCATTTCCTCTACGGTCATTGGACCGCCTCCTTATCCCAAAACTCTAAGCGCCAATTCCGGATAAAGGGTTTGATACCCATAAAAGCGTATGCAATGGAAAGCATTTGCTTTTTCGTCAGCGCATCGTAACTAAGTACCCGTAAAGTCAAACCCTCAAATTCGGTCACATGGCACCCACCGCGGGCCAGCTCAGAGGACGGCTCACAAAAGCAAAAGCGTTTTTATGGAAGGCTAAATTGGCACGGTGATTGCCTAAAACCGTAACGGCGTCATCCGCGGCTACCGCATCGGTAATCGGCGGATACAGCGATACGGCAATAGCATTATCCGCCGCAGTTTGAGCCGCTTTTACGGCATAGTTCTTTTCATTGATGATGAATCTCCTTTACCAATGTCCCGGTCAGAGTATTTCACCAGTAGGTACAGGCGTGACCTCATCTACCGCGCGCCCGAACCGTCAAGGGCTGTGGAAAGGAACAATGTCTCCCCCGGATGCCGCCAAAGTGCCCTTTTCATGATATTGCACCGCTTGCGACATATAGTTATCCAAACCTTGGATACGGCCGATCGAGCCTTCCCGCAAGGCTTCGCTGCTGCCGCTCTTTTCCGCATTTACGATCGCTGCGATCAAATTAAATTTAGCGTCGGCTTCCGGATCCCAAATCGCGGCACGCTGGCCCATAGGAGCTTTTTGGATATTGAGTTCCTTGCGGGCAGCGGCAAAATCGGCAAGATCGTCCGGCGTGGTACCGGCAGTGCCCACGGTATACGGGATATCCCGATAAAGCTGGAAGCCGTCTTGATTGATCTTTTCAGCAATGGCTACCGCAGCGGGTTGGATCACCTGTTCCGTAAAACTGGACAGGTTCAATGTCATTTCCTTCGCGCTCACTTCCACCGAAACATCAGCGATCTTATCCAGAGATACCAAAACTTTATCTTCCTGAATTTCTTGGGCAACAATCGTACCTGCAAATTCATTCGCTTCATACACCGGCGGCCGTTTCACTTGGATCGTATCGCCAAACGTGGCGAAGCTATTCTCATAATCCCGATATGCCAATAAAGGGAACACTAAATTCTCCCGCAACAGCGGCAATGCCTGCCGCGCGATCTCCTGGGCTGTTAAAAATTCATTTGTCATTTACGCAATCATCCTTTCTGATTCACATACTGATAATACTCTTCATCACTCATACGGGAAAAATCCGTCGGCGCTTTGGCAGCAGCGGGCTGGTAAAAGCCCTTTTCCTCTTCGGCAAAAAGGAAGCTCTCCTTTTGCTTCAATTCATCCAGCTGCTCTTCGAGGCCGGTTAAACTGCCGTCTTCCCATTGGATGCGATCAAGATCCAACAAAGCCCGCACCGCTTTCACATTGCGGGCCTTCGCGCCCAAAAGCATTTTTTCCATAGCCGCATCGTAGCGCAGGTTCTCCAGCTCAAGTTTTAACTGCTCGTTTTCCTTCGCTCTCTCATCGGCAAGGGTATCGCCGGCTTTTTCCTTCCATTCCCGCATTTCCCGATAAACTTCATCGAACTTGGCCTTCGGCAGATAACTGCCGTCATTGGCGACGGCCAAAAGGATATCTTTGCCGTCTTTGCCTTTTCCTTTCAATGCCGCCTCCAATTGCCCAAACAGGTCTTCTCCCAAGATTTCCTTTAACTCGTTCATCCTGTGCCTCTCCTTCGTTTTTATTAGGTGTCACCCGCCACCCATTGAGTCTTTTTGATTTACCCTCAAAAATGCCAAAAAAGGGCGTAAAAAAAGCACATCGTCCAATGTGCCCAATACTGTCTTAGTAAATGTTTATTCCGTACTCTCTTTAGCCGCCGTCTCAGCCGCTTCCCCACGGAGATTCTTTCCCTCTTCCTCGACATTGGTTACCCAAGGATGGTTTAAGAGAATCGTTCTTTGGCTCAAGATCCCCTGGCTCTCCTTGGCGATCGTACTTTTCTCCAAATCGTTGGCGATGGCATTGCGGTAATATACTTGCTCCACCCCTGTAACAGGGTCGATCCCCGCATGATGAAAAATCAAGGGGAACAGTCGGTCAAACCCGGCGCGAAACTCCGTCTCCAAAAGTCCCGCCTTGATCTCCAAAAGACTATAGAGGTATTTCAAAGCCACTCCGGAAACATTGCCGAAATTGGCGGGGTCGGGATCAACCCCTTGGCCGGAAATAAAGATTTGCCGCCGCAAAAGTTCAAGGAACTTGATTCTCGCTTCCATTGGGATTTCGATTTGCATCGTCTCCACACCGCCGGAGGAAAGGGAATCCCCTTCCACCTTGATCGCTTTATAACGTTTCAATTCCGATAAGAAGGTGTTCAGATCCTCGCCGCCGTAATTTCTCAGCACAAAGATCACCTCTTGGATATCGGCAAGATCATTGGCGTATCCGGAAACGACGCGGTCGTACTGATCGATCAGATCTTTATACAAGTGGAGATCTCCACAATGGCTGCTATTGTTATAAAAAGCAATAAAGGGCAAGTCCTGCATCCCATGGGCAAAGCGGCGCTCTAAATGATACGCACGGTTCTGCCGCCGGTAGAAGGCCGCTTCCTCCCCATTCCACACTTCAAAGTAATCCTCGATCCCGCCGTCCTCTTTGGCCCGTTGATAATAGCGGATCACCCCTTCCAAACGCCGATACAAGTCATCTCCATAAATTGGGATCACTTCCGCACCCGGCAGATTTGCATAACAAAAGTTCTTTTCCCGGTCAAGCCAGCAATGGAGCCATCCCACCCCGGCATTAGAAGCGTCGATAACGAGATCTTTCAAAACCTTCGAGAACCGTTGTCCCAAGGCCCCACGCAAAGCGTCATTCGCTTTGGCCGATTTAGCGTCAAAAAACGGCGGGTAAGTAAAAAGATAGGCGGCCTTTTGATTGACCAGAAGATTATGCCAATTATGGCTAATGCGGAAATCCGCATTTCTCAACGGGCTCACCTCTCGCGCCACCCCCGCAATTAAATCGGCAAAACCGGTTTGGCGGCGGATATCATTGTTATTGAGATAATAGGCCTCCCCCTCGGATGCCTCTTGCCGGGTTTTCCCATGGCCCGCCACAAGAGAGTCCATATCCTTTAAGATTCGCTCTATTTCCACATCGAAACCTCCAAACTTTTTTGATACTATCAAAATATCAGAAAAGCGGACAAAACCGGGCATAGGAAAAGTTTTATTCTGTTTTTTGAGTTTGGCGTTTTAGAGGATACCCGCCAGTCTCAGTAAGTAAAATGCCGGGCATTTGTAGTGCAGCAGCAGCCTTCCCACGCAAGAGATAGTCAAAGCGAAGTGCATCCCCCTCATAATATTCGGAGAAATGATAATTCTTCGCCGCCACCGCGGCGTCTTTTTCCAAATCACACAATTCAAAATCATGGGTCGATACCAAAGTCATACCCCATGGTTTCGTCAAACGGCGCACCGCCTCCTTAGCGCCGATGATGCGATCGGCGGAATTGGTGCCTTTGAAAATTTCGTCAATCAAGGCGATCATCGGCTTCCCCTCTTTGCTGTAGGTCACCATCTCCTTGATCCGCAGCAATTCCCCATAGAAGGTGGAAATGCCTTTCGTCACATCATCCCCCACCCGCATGGAGGTAAATATCCGCATCGGCGTTGCCGCAAAAGACCGAGCAACCACAGGCGCCCCGGCATAAGTCAAAATAAGGTTTAAACCCAATGTCCGAAGAAAGGTCGTTTTTCCCGACATATTGGAACCGGTGATTACATATGTGCCGCCGGACCAATCGCAATCATTTCCCACCGCCTGATCATCGGGAAGTAAGGGATGGGCAAGGCTTTCCCCGTGTAGCCGGGGCTTCTCTTCCTCTAAAATAGCGGGAAAGCTATAATTTCCTTTCACATGGCAGAGAACCGCCAGGCTCATCAATGCTTCTATTTCTCCGACAGCAAGAAACCAACTGCTTAAATTTTCGCAATACCGGCGTTGCCAACGGTTAAAGGCAATGAGGCACTGATAATCCCACATCAAAAATGCCGCTAAAAACCCATAGATAAACGGATTATAGTGAAGATTAGCCGCCTCCCCGATGGCCGCCAATTTTCGAACGATCCAGGAAGCGCCAACGCCTTCTCGAAATTTACTTTGTATTCTTTTTAAATAGGGAGAACGGAATTCCTCATTTTCCAAAGCGGAAAAAATCTCTCCATAGGTTTGCAAATACCGCAGCATACTATAGAGGGGTTGTAAAATCCGCATATTGCGGCGATAACCAAACCCGGCAAAGGCCCATTGCAGGACAATCAATGCCATGAACCAAGCTGGTGGAATCCAACCGGCAATAACCAGTCCCAAGCTTCCCAAGGTCAAAACGGGTAATACCCAAGCGCAAACGGTAAGGAAATGGGAAAACCCTGTCCTTTTTCCCTTTAAATTTGCGAGGAATTCATCCATATCATCCCAGGTTCCCTCTTGCTGCCGTAAAGTGAATAAGCCGCTCAAAGCCTGCAAATGGATAGAAAAGCCCGTCTTTTCCGCCAATTCCGCCACCGCAGCCTGTTTTGGGGCGATCTCCGCTTTTTCTCTTGGCTCACCTCGCAACAGATCCGCCAAATGCTGCTTCCCTTTCCCCGTTTGGGCCACCGTGAGAAACTGGTAGAGGGAATGGGGCCCCAAGATATCCAAATCTGCCATCACCGTATCTTCTTCTCCAAGAAAATCGGCGCCGTCATCAGGGAAATGCTGCCAATCGTCACCGAACCGAGCAATATAGGAAAAAAGTACTTTCCCCATACTCTCCTCATAGAGCTGCTTCTCTTTGATCTTGCCGTGATAAAAGAGCAAAAAAATAAAAAGGATAAGGAAAATGCCGGTGAGGCTATATCCCATAACCGTTTTACCGGCAATGATCAAAGCCAAACCGATCATAAAAAGAACAAAAGCAGCAAAGCGAAAAAAAGCAACCGCAGTTGACCGCTTCTCCAGCGCTGCCTCTCTTCCCTTTACATTCAGATATTCTTTCTCAAAATCTTCTCGCCGCATTTTTCTCCTAACCGAAACCGGATCATGTTCATATCTGCTATTTTACATTTTTGACAGTTAAAAAGCAAATCATCAGCGAAAGATATCCATGCCCCTTTGTTCCTCCCCTTCCATGGCATAACGGAGAGCGTCCATCAGGTGATTGCAACGATCGACCGGGCGATTGATATTGATCCCCTCGGAACTCTTATCCCAAACATAATTACATAATTCCATGATCGTATGATGGCAGCGGGGATGGACAAAGATATGGCGGGATTGAAGCCGCTGAATCCCGAAATTGATACTGTCCGGCCCTTTCTTGGCGGAAGTGATCCGGCGTATCCCTTCCTTTTGCAATTCGGCAATGGATTTCGGCTCGGCGCCGTCGGCAATGATACGCTCCTTGGCATACCCTTTTCTCTGTAGCATCTGGGCAATATCTCGGTTCAGCATCCCTTTTTCATAATGCTCGTCAAAAACATACAGTTCCCGGTCAGTAAGAAATATCGCGATAAAAGCGCTGGGATCATGGGTATAACCGAAATCTAAGCCAAAAAGCATTTTCCCCGTAGGATAAAGGCGGGAGAGTTCTTCAAGATCAAAAATCAGTTCTTGCCAATTTTCAAAGACCAACCCTTCACTGATCCCCCATTGTCCCAAGCCCTCCACAGCATATCGGCGGGGGAAATTCTGTTTCATCTGCTCAAAGATCGCAAGATCCGCTTGATCGAGAAATTCATTGATCCGATAATCTGCCGTCAATGCCAAAACCTGGGGATCTTCCTGATCAAAAAAACGCTTTTTTAGCCAATGATTTTCACTCCATGGATTAAAAGTTAAAGTGATTTGCTTAAAATACCCATCAGCTGCTTGGCCGCGAACCGACATATCCAATTTATCAAAATCCGCCTGATTCCTGAATCTGAAAGGCTTCTTCCCACCCAGACCCAACAGAATCCAGCCTCCACGGTGATGGAAGTAATACTTTGGGGATCATCAAGCCGCGAAAAAGGGATTTTCTGCCCGGTAGGCAAGAAAACCAGCTCCAAGGGAGTCTTCCCAAAATGCCAATACTCCTTTCCACCCCCAAACGGTAAACTGCCCACTTTAATTGCGCATAGGTACTGTCCTTATGTCCATTGAAGTACCGCCGCACGATCAGCGCATTGTGGGGATATTTCATCATCTGATAGATCAGCCATAATGCAGTGAACAACTCTTTTTGAACCACGCCCGCCTTTTCACGCGATAACGCCGTTTACTGATACTTAAAGCTCATGATAACCGCCGCCGATCAAAGCCGGTAAATAGATTTCCAAATCCCTCATACCCCCATATTTTGCTTTATTCTAACAGAAAACCCTTGGCAAAATCGGGCGATTCTATTTTCCGCCTTGACAAGGCAACGATTACTTGAAACAATAAGAAAAAAACGCCAAGGAGGCTATATGATGGAGAGAATTCAATTTGGTTATGGTTGTTGCAGCCAATGTGTGGAAATTGGGGAAAAGAATCAGTCGCATCCTTATTGCCGCGGGAAAATTGAAAGCAGCAGCAATGCCAAAAAAAATCGTTTCCGCGTTGGAACATCAATAAAAGCAAAAGGTGGAAGAGATCATTCAGCCGGGGAAAAGATCGCGATCATCATCAGCGATGTTGCGTCCCTGCCCCAGCACAAAATCCTTCCTCCATTGGTGGAAAGATTGGAAAGTGCAGGCTACTTAAAGAGCGGACATGACCATCGTCAGCGGTTTGGGGAGCCATCGCCCGCAAACGGAAGAAGAATGGGCAAAATTAGTCGGGCCGGAAATCTACGGAACCATTCGTATCGAAGATTCTTATGAGGACGATTTTGTAGAAGTCCTTTCAGCAGCCGGGGAACCCCTTATGAAGTTTACGGCACCGATTGCCAGAACGGATCGTCGGATCTGCATCGGCAATATTGATTACCATTATTTCGCAGGCTACAGCGGCGGCGCCTGCAGAAGCCATCGTTCCCGGCGTATGCAGCGCAAAACGATTCAAGCCAACCATTCCATGATGCTGGATGAAAAAACTAAAGATCGGCTCAGTTGAAGGCAACCCTGTACGGGAAGATATCGAGGAAATCGTAAACTTCCTTCCCATCGACTTTCTGATCAATGTTGTTTTGGATGAAAAAAAGGAAATCATCGCCACGGTAGCGAGCCGGCTATCATGCGCACCGGGCAGGCTGTAAGGTATTAGACGCCGCCTATAAAATGCCCATCGAGAAATTGGCGGACATCGTCATTACCTCCCCCGGCGGTCTCCCAAAGGCCTCAATGTCTCCGTAAAACCCAAAAAGCATTGGACAATACTTATTAGGCGGCAAAACCCGGCGGCATCATTATCCTGGTAGGCGAATGTAAAGAAGGTTACGGGGAACATGTTTTGAAGAGTGGCTGGAAGCTGCCTCAAAACCAGAGGATTTGTTGGACCGCATTCAGGAAGAGTTTCGCTTAGGCGGCCATAAAGCCGCCGCCATCGCAGCGATCGTAAAAAATGCGATCATATCGTATCCTTACCTGCCGGTAGAAATGGTGGAAAAAATTATATGAAATCTTTCACCGAATTACAGGCAACCTATGACACCGATCAAGGAAAAAAGAACGGGCACCAAAGTTTATTGCTTGACCGTCGGTGGAACGACTTTACCGGATATTCAACTTTAAACAATAAAATATTTATTTGTGATCGACTGTACTGCCCGAAATAAAAAGGACAGGAAAGACCCTAACATAGAATATCGTGAAATCAGACAGCTTGGCGTCGTTTTTCTAGCGGCGTCAGGCTTGTTTTGTTTGTATACGCCATTATTATAGAAATCAATGTATTCGTCAATAAGAAATCGAGCTTCATCGAAGGTTTTGATTTTTCTGCCCGATATATACACTCCGTTTTGAGAATGGAGAAGAAATTTTCCGCCATGGCATTGTCGCAACAGTTCCCGCGTCTTGACATCGATGGCGTAATGCCGCATATTCTTTGGTTAGGTTAAAATACCCAAGAGAAGTGTATTGAAGCCCTTGGTCGCTGTGGAGCTGTAACTCACCAGCGACTATCTTTCTCCATTGCCGCTATAATCGTTTTTAATACAAGATTACGGTTTGTTTGTCCAGTCCTGATAGGCAACAATGCTATGATCATATAGATCGCGAATCATAGACAAATAGAGACGCCTTGGGCCGTATGAATGTAAGAAATATCGGTTACCCATTTAGCATTAGGACGCGTAGCAATAAAGTTGCGATCTAACAGGTTCTCATATCTGTGCAGCTGTTGACCCATGCGCTTATATTTTCTTGGCTGGCCAATTCTGAGCTTGATCCGTATTTGTTCATCACACGAAGTACCGTCTTGGGATTAAGACGCAAATTCTTTTCTCCTCTTCGCGCCATAAACAAACACGACGGTATCCATGGAAAGATTTGCTCCGCAGCGCTGTTGACATTCCGCGAGTATTTTGACAAAGCAGCATCTTTCTCCGGTTTACCTCTATGCTGTATATGGTTGCATGACAACACTGCGGGATACGCCAAAGAAGCGGCACATCGTAGCTACCGGATATTGATTTTGCGAAATGATGATTTCATACTTGACAGATGGCCTCACTTCCTTCCAGCGGCACGAAGAAAATCCCGCAATAGCCGGTTTCCATCTCTAGCCGCTTGATTTTATATTCTTTTCTTCCTCCGCCGCATCACCGGGCGACCAGAGGCAGCGCAGTACAATTCAGACTTTCTGCTTTTTCTTTCTCGCTACTTCTTTCTCTTTTTAACAGCTGATGCACAGGCCGATCTCCTTGCAGCTGAAAGAAAATGGCGCGCAATTTCTTCCTTCGTTCCTCCTGCCGCGATCATTCCTTTGATTTCCGGTAACAGCTCTGAACTTTTATATCTTCTTTTTGACATGACAATCCCCCATTCGTAAGTTTTATTATCCTACGTTTAGGGGATTCTTTTCAATGTCCGTTTTTCCTGGGGCAGTACAGACCATCAACCGATCATGGGGCTTTTATTTATCTCTCAAACAAGCAAATCAATTATATGCTGCGCTATCCAAAATAAAGGGAAAGGATATCCGTACCATAGGTTACGATCTCCCCTTTGCCACAATATCTCTATAGTCGGAAAACTTATTTTGTACCAACTGCAAGTCAATCCCGCTTCTTTGGCCGTCTGATACGTTGCGGTCGAATAGAGCCCAAAAAGGATAAGGCAAAGAACTGATTTGTCAGAGACAAAGCCTCGTCAAGATCATTAAATGAGCGTTTAAGTTCCGTGTAAAATCTGAAGGTAATGTGCGCACATCCGGTATCCTCATGGGTAGGATAATGGCTGTGGATCGATACAAGACCGCTCGCTTCCATCTCTGCTGCCTGGGTATAGTTGAAATGGTGGCTAATACAACATTATCCGTATTGATAAATATCCGCGAACCCAATTTCAACAAAATGGATAAGCCAGTTCATAATTGCTTAAATACCCGTCGTCAAAGGTAACGACGAAATACTTATTCTCCACTTCATATCGATTTTCTAAAAATCCTCTAATGATAAGGGCAAATAACCGGCGTCCATCAGGGTCTCTAAATTCTCTTCAAACCGAGCGGCGCTGGTAGACATCCCACTGCTGCTGGAGGGCGGATCTTCTTCCGCAATCATATGGTAAAGGAGTACCACCACATTCTCTTTGGGAGAAAACGGTCCGTCATAGGGCTGATCGCTCATGACGCTGATCGTTTGTTCCTCTTGCGACCAAGCGACCTGAAAATCAAGGTCTGTCCCAAATCCCGCAGTTTATAATAATTACAGCCGCCGATATTATACCCGGTCAAATGGATCGTTGCATCGCCAAGATACAGATTCCATTTGGAAGCATAGGCATTTTTCTTGGTCGCTCCTTCTCTCAAAGCCATCTCGCCGCCGATCGGTTCGCGCAGATCCTCTTCCCGAATGTACCGATTTTGCATCTCCGTTCCAGGTGATCCCAAAGGTTTTGTCCGTCCCCATCAAGATATAGGCAATATCACCGTTTAAAATCGTCATTATTATTAATATTGTAGGCATCAAAAGTAACGACTTCTCCATCGACAACAACTTTGGATGTCGTCTGTCTCGCGGTAGCAGTATCTGCTCCGTAGACGGGAAAAGAAGTGATGGAAAAAAGTATAATCATTAAAAAAAGCATGAAAAAAATATTGGTGCGTTTCAAAATCAACAACTCCTTATGAAATTACGATGAAGCTTTATTTACAACTTAACATACACATATAATCCTGTCAATGAAAAAACCGCTTTCAAACAAAAGCAGTAATCATAAAAATCATCTTCGTGGATTGGTTTTCCTTCAGAGGCTCTCATGTCAGGAAGCATGAAATTTTTACTTCAATATCTAAAATTACTACTCATGCAAATTCTCCGTGAAAATACATAAATAATGCGGTAAACATGTAAAGATAAAATCTATTTTAAGGGGATTTATTATGAAGCTTTTGAAAACCTGGTGGGGCAATCAACGGTTTTGTCTGGGGCCCCTTCATGCTCTTGCTCTTGGTAGGAACGGGTATTTTCCTCACCGTGCGCCTCAATTTCTTGCCTGGCGTAATTTGGGCTTTGCCCTGCGCTTGTATTTTTCGCAAGAAAAGCGGAGAAGGCGACATCACGCGCTTTTAATCCTTGATGACAGCGCTGGCCGCTACCGTAGGGGTTGGGAATATCGCTGGTGTGGCGGCAGCAATGACATTAAGGTGGTCCCGGCGCTTTGTTTTGGATGTGGATCACCGCCATCTTCGGATTAACCACCAAATATGCAGAAAGTGTTATCGCCGTTAAATATCGTATCACCAATGACCGGGGCGAAATGTCCGGGGGCACAATGTATGCTCTTCGCGATGGGCTGAAATGGAAAGGCCTCGGGAAAGTGCTCCTTTCTTCTTTGCCCTCTTTGCCGTCGTAGCCTCACTCTTTCGGTATCAGCGAAAGCTATTCAGAGCAACACTATTGCCGAGGTGCCATGGAAAGCACTTTCGGGATTGCCCCGTGGATCACCGGCATCATCGTTTGTAGCATTTTGTTTATTCGTTATTTTAGGCGGCATCAAAAGCATCAGCCGCGTATCCTCTACCGTGGTACCCTTTATGGCCGTTCTATATTTCCTCGCTGCGCTGGCTTTGATCATTGTGCGGATCAATATGTTCCGCAAGGTTTGGCTGATATCTTCGTCGCCGCTTTCGATCCCAGTGCCGTTGCCGGTGGCTTAACCGGTTCCTTTATCATGACCGCGCGGTATGGCGTAGCCCGCGGTGTCTTCTCCAATGAAGCCGGCGGGCTCCTCCGATCCGCTACACTGCTGCCGCAAGAGACCGATCATCCTTGCAGACAAGGTTATGTTTCCATGACGAATTTTCTTTTTGATACCATTATCATCTGCACCATGACGGGGCTCGCCATCGCCAGCACCGGCAGCCCAGATCTTGAGCCTTGAAAGCGCTTCGATCACCATTGCGCTTTCGATCGGTATTCGGTTATACCGGTGCGATCATCGTCACCATCTCGATTGCGCTGTTGCCTCCACCATTTTGGGCTGGTCTATTATGGGGAAAAATCTTTGGAATACCTTGTTAGTTCGACGAAGGCAAACTTCGCTACCGCTTGGTCTTTAGTTTACTTCCTTCTTCGGCGCCATTTCCACCCTCGCTTTGGCCTGGAACATTTCCGATACTTTCCAGCGGATTGATGGCCATTCCCAATCTCTTGGCCCTGCTCTTACTGAGTAATGTCATTGCGAAGGAAACCAAGGACTTCCAAGACAACTACTTAATTCCCGAAAGACAGCAAAAGAAAGCTGCCCGCTAAAAACTAGTATTACAAATAAAGAGGGCTGCCATACGGCAGCCCTTTAATTATTGTTCTTCTTTACTTTTCCGGGGCCTGATAGGTAGGCGCGTTTTTCGGCGCTTTCCCTTTGATGACCTCATGATAATACTTATACGTCAAGGGCGTTGGGCTGTCCCCTTTCTTAGCATCCAAAACCTTGGCAATGATCACCATGTGCGTCGTTGTCTCCGTCATGGAAAGCACATCGCAAAGGAGATATCCAGTTACACCTTCCTTGACAATCGGAGCGCCTTCCCACATTTCATAAGGAAAAGCGGCAAACTTGTCAACATCCCGACCGCTGGCAAAACCGAGCTTACCGATTACTAAAGGATTCACGCCTTCAGCCAAGATTGATACGGCAAAATGCCCATTTTTCTGTAAAACATCATAGGTGTAATTGTTCTTATTCAAACTGATCGCGATTGAAGGATCCTCACTGGTAATTTGGAAAACCGTATTGACGATACAACCTGTGGGCCTCTCTCCATCCATTACACCGATGCCATACAAACCATAGGAAATCTGCCACAAAACAGATTTATCCATCCTTATTTTACCTCCGTCTTCCACAAACCATGAAGATTACAATAGGCATAAACCTCATCACCAACTGCGTCGCAAAAGATCGTTTTCGGTTCATCTCCGGGGTTAAGCTGAATCCGTTGCGTACCATCGTCGCCGGATACTGCGATCCATTCGATATAATGCTGCTCGGTCATGGGATGAGGAACGGCTCCTACTTCGATTACCAATTTCCCATCTTCCTTTTTGACAACGGGAACATGCTTTTCAACTGCTGCATCCGTAGTATTGGCAATGATTTTTCTCATCGGCTGATCGCAGCAAACCAATTCACCGCCGCCATCACGAATCTTGCCAACCAAATTGCCACAAACATCACATTCATAAAATTCTACTCTCATCATCCTGCTTTACAACCCCTTTCTATTCATAATTCTAAATCATATAGGTAAACATCTAGCTTTGTTGTGTCTATTTTATCCCAAGCGACTA
>JAXGQI010000028.1:0-20179 GCA_040766525.1 Clostridiales bacterium
CCTTTGGGCCGCGGCCCCCGGTTTGATGAACATGTACGCCATTGGGCCTATGAAATCTCCCGCTGCATGACTTGCGGCTGCTGCATGGAAGCTTGCCCCAATGTCAATCCGAAATCGGCTTTTGTCGGCCCGAGCGTTATTTCTCAGGTACGGATGTTCAATGCCCATCCGATCGGCAAAATGTATTCGGAAGAACGGCTGGAAGCGCTTATGGGGCACGGCGGTATCCAAGAATGTGGGAATTCCCAAAACTGCGTGCGTGTTTGCCCCCATAATATTCCTTTGACAACTTCCATCGCCAGGGTGAACATGGATACCAATGCCCAAGCGATCAAAAAATTCTTTAAGCGTTGATGATGTAGGAAAACATAAAGTTCCCCGGTGCATGATGCACCGGGGAACTTTTTTTGGCATATTCTAAATAACAATCGTTAAAAGAAGAAAATCCTATTTCACTTTTTTCTTGATGAGTTCAAAAGTTTCGTCGCTGATGACATGTTCGATACGGCAGGCATCCTTTTTGGCGGTTTCCTCACAAACACCGAGTTCCAAGAAGTATTTAGTCAGGATTAAATGGCGTTCGTAGACGCGGACAGCGATCTCTTGGCCGCTTTCCGTTAGAGTAATACAGCTGTTTTTGTCGACTTGGATATAGCCGTTTTCTTTGAGGCGTTTCATGGCATTGCTGATACTCGGTTTGGAAAAACAGAGCTCATTGGCAATGTCAATTGCGTGCACCTCGCCATTTCTTTTGTGTAGAACGAGGATGGTTTCTAAATAGTTTTCAGCGGATTCCTTGATTTTCAAAGTGATTTCCCCCAAAATTTTCTTTCTTAAACATAGTAGCAAAATTCCCGGTATTTCGCAAGAAAAATTACGTTTAAACTATTGACGCTATGAAAAGAGTATGTTACAATCCAATCAGATAGAGTTAGTTGGCGTTAACTATTTTTTTTGCAGGGCGGTTATCTATGGCTAACCGATAAGAAGAGGTAAGAATTCTTCTCGGATGTCGGGCTAAATCACCCAAAGCGACAGCAGAAATTTTATCGGAAATATTGATATAGAAGTCCTTGGTAGAGGAGGGAATAAAATGCAAACATTAAGATCTACCGGAATCGGAGAAAAAGTTACCGTTGTGAAGCTCCATGGGGAGGGCGCCTTAAAGCGCAGATTCATGGATTTGGGGATTACAAAAGGCGCTGAGATCTTGGTTCGCAAAACTGCTCCTTTGGGAGATCCCCTCGAAGTCCGTGTCCGCGGATATGCCTTGAGCTTGAGAAAAGCAGATGCGGAAATGATCGAGGTTCGATAAAACCGGGATCGATTCCCCTTGTTTTTAGAAAATAATCAGTATACAGCCGTAGGGCTGTATCTTTTAACCCGAAGAGTTAGTCATAGCTAACTAGAGTGAGAGGAGTTGCCATGAAAAAGCAGATCGCATTGGTTGGAAACCCCAATTGCGGCAAAACGACATTATTTAACCGTTTGACCGGGAGTTCTCATCATGTGGGGAATTGGCCTGGCGTGACGGTGGAAAAAAAGGTGGGAAAGATCAAAAGCCATAAAGATGTTGAGCTGGTAGATTTGCCCGGCATCTATGCGCTTTCCCCCTATACTTTGGAGGAAGTTGTTGCACGAGACTATCTCTTGCAGGAACAACCGGACGCGATCATCAATATTGTGGATGCCAGCAATATCGAGCGCAACCTGTATTTGACGACCCAGATTTTAGAGCTCGGCATTCCCATGGTCATCGCTTTAAATATGATGGACGTTGTGCGTAAGGAAGGGAACCGCATTGATATCGACGCATTGAGTCACGCTTTGGGCTGCCCCGTTGTGGAAGTGACGGCGCTGAAAGGCGAAGGGGCGGAAGAAGTTGCCGCGGTTGCCATTGATTTGGCCAATAAAAATGTGCCGCAAGTGCCGTTCCATCGTTTTTCCTCCCCGGTAGAGGACGCCATTGGTGAGATTCGCTCGCTTTTGGGGGACTGCGTTCAGGAGGCCGATGCGCGTTGGTATGCGGTGAAGTTATTTGAACGGGATCAAAAGGTCGCAGAAAAAGTTCATCTTAGCGCTGACGCTAGGGCGAAGATTGAAGCAATCATTACTCGATGTGAAACCGATTTGGATGACGATAGTGAAACATTAGTAACGGACGCCCGCTATGAATTGATCGGCAAGATCATGGAAAAAGCGGCGGAAAGAAAGTCGGTGGATCTGATCTCGACTTCCGATAAGATTGATCAAATCTTGACTCACCGTATCTTAGCCTTGCCGTTTTTTGCACTGATTATGTTTTTGGTCTATTATATTTCGATCTCGACTTTGGGCGGGATGATGACGGATTGGATGAATGAGGTTTTGTTCGGCGAAATGATTCCGTCGGCGATCACCGACTTTCTTGTTTTTGTCGGTGCGGCAGATTGGCTGAATTCTCTGATCCTGGACGGTATTGTTGCCGGTATAGGGGCGGTCTTGGGCTTTTTGCCGCAGTTGCTCCTTCTCTTTGCGCTTTTGGCATTTTTGGAAGATTGCGGATATATGGCAAGAGTCGCTTTTATTATGGATCGGCTTTTTCGTAAATTCGGTTTATCGGGGAAATCCTTTATTCCGATGCTGGTTGCTACCGGATGCGGTGTGCCTGCGATTATGGCTTCCCGTACGATAGAAAATGAACGGGATCGCAAGATCACGATCATGACCACGACGTTTATGCCTTGCGGCGCGAAGCTTCCGGTAATCGCCTTGATAGTGTCCGCCTTTTTCCCGGAATCCGTCTGGGTTGCGCCTTCCGCTTATTTTTTGGGGATTGGCGCGATCATGTTGTCCGGAATTATATTGAAGAAGCTGAAAAAGTTTCCGTGGGGATCCGTCCCCTTCTTGATGGAGTTGCCGCCATACCATCTTCCCGGTGCGAAAACGATTTTGCAGCATACTTGGGAAAGAGGAAGTCCTTTGTAGTCAAAGCAGGGACGGTAATTTTCATCGCCAGCGCTTTAATCTGGTTTTTGAGTAATTTCAGTTGGTCCCTCCGCATGGTGGATCCTGTCGATTCGATTTTAGCCTCGATCGGCAATGGGATTGCGCCTCTCTTTGCACCCATCGGCTGGGGGGATTGGCGGGCTGCCGTTGCGACCCTTTCCGGATTGGTGGCGAAAGAGAATGTCGTTGCCACGACCGGTATCTTATATGGATTTGCCGATATGGCGGAAAGTGGCGCGGCTGCCTGGCCCGCTTTTCAGAAAGCGTTTACGCCGATTTCCGGGTACTCGTTTTTGCTCTTTAATTTACTATGCGCGCCTTGTTTGGCTGCGATCGGTGCGATCCGGCGGGAAATGGGTACCGCGAAATGGACATTGATCACGATCGGTTATCAAACGGCATTTGCCTATCTGATTTCTCTGATCATCTATCAGTTCGGGCGCTTGTTTTTGGATGGCGATTTTGGCGTTGGTACATTAGCCGCTTTGCTTGGCTTGGCTTTCCTCATTTATATGGCAGCGCGGCCATATAATGAAAATGGTGTTAAACCAAAGCGCCGCCGCCATGGCGCCGAAAGGATATAAGGGGGTGACTTCATGGCAACTGCGATCATTTCCATTATTTTAGGTATTGCTCTTGTCGCCGCGATCTATTTTCTATATAAAAACCGCAAAACCGGAGATTCTTGCAATAGCTGCACGCGGTGTTCTCACTGTAATGTCCCATCCGAACTATGTGAGATGAAAAAGGATGAACAAGATCAGCCGGAGGATTGAATTGTTTGTGACCGGAAAGCCGCCTCTCGATTTATGGTAAGGGTGGACTTTGCGAAGGAAAAAAGTCGCAAATCATAGAGCAGCGACAACAGGGTAAAGCAAATATGTGAAAATCAAAAGCCCCTAGCCGCCCCCGATTTTTTGCGGGATGCGTTTAGAGGCTTCGTTTTTTCTTCTCGTTTATTGATCGAAATGATGCCCTTCATGGATAGTGGCAGCGGTTTTTATGTTGTTCTCCTACGGAAAAGATTCATAACCGAAAGTAGAATGACAGCGCCAATAATGGAGATAACAATACTCCATATATTGAAGCCGGTAATACCTTGTCCGCCGATGAGATTTACTAAAATACCGCCGATGAATGCACCGATAATACCGACAATGATGTTTTTTATAGCACCCATTTCCGGATCATTGCCGGTAATTTTGCTTGCAATCCATCCTGCCAACGCGCCCAAAATGATCCAACTGACAATACCCATACATTGATCCTCCTTTTCTTAGGGTTAGAACTAGTATGTGCATTTTTCAAAATATGATGCTGAGGAATTGGTGCTGATTTTATTTCAGGCTTCTCCGCTGTATTCCGCGAAGTAGAGGAAGCCGATCTTATTAATCTCGAATGTGTGCTTCTTCTCGACGACCGGGTTTGTGGAGTATAAGCCGGAAGCGTTGACATTGAAATTTTGTCTATTATCTCCATCTGCAATCGTGTAAGAATTGATTTTGGCTGCAAGAGCAATGCTGGGCCCGCCTAAGTAAAACAGATGTGTTCTGAGCGCCAGATAGGGTGTGCTGTGAAACAAGATAAACATACATATTGTGCAGAATAATGCTACGATGACTTGGGTGTGTTTCTTCATACAACCTGCTCCTTCGTTTTTGTGCACCATTTTATCGATAGGTTATGATTCTTCGTTGTTACTTCAATATTGTCGTCAATTTGTTTAAACCATGTCCCTTATTCTATATTGCTTTTAAGCTTGTGTCAATAAGAAAATTTTTACATATTCGTATCTTTTGTGTGTATATTGTTTATGCTTACTGATTAACGCAATCCGCTTGATGAGAAAAAAATTTTAAATCATAAAAAGTAGACGCTCGTGATATAAAACGCGGCGAGAAAGGCAACAGCGTCGCCAACAAGACCCACCCAAAGCGCATAGCGGAGTTTTTTGATGCCGACGGCGCCAAAATAGACGGTAAGGACATAAAAAGTAGTTTCCGTACTTCCCTGCATAATGGAGGCAAGACGCCCGATGAAAGAATCGGGCCCGAAATCCTGGATGATGCTGGCGGTGAGACCGAGAGAACCGCTGCCGGACAAGGGGCGCATAACGGCTAAAGGCAAAACTTCTTCCGGAATGCCGATGGCTTCACCGATGGGGTGGAAAAGATAAAAGAGCATCGCCATGCCATTGCTGTTTACAAATACTTTGATTGCTGCCAGCATTGCGATGAGAAATGGCAAGAGGTGCCAAGTTAAGGTTAACCCCTCTCGAACGCCTTCAATAAATTCATCATAAATGGGTACCCTTTTATAATAGGCATACAGGGGCACGGCAAACAAAACGAAAGGGATGATCCATACGGAGACCGTCGTCAAAATGCTCATTTATAGCGCCTCCTTCGGGAGAGCTTTTCCAAGAGAAAGGCGGTAACCAATGCTGCGATCAGCCCCATAAGGGAAGCGAGAAACGATGGAATAATGATTTCCGCCGCATTGGTTGAGCCCGCTTGGGCTCTTAGGCCCAGAATCATTCCGGGCATTAGACTTACCGCAGAGGTATTGAGGGCTAAAAACACGATCATTTCCGGGCTGGCGACTTCTTTTTCATTGGCGCTTGACGCCAGTTCTTCCATGGCCTTGATGCCAAAGGGGGTGGCGGCATTGCCTAAGCCGAGGAAATTTGCGGCTACATTCATCACCATGGGCGCCCAGGCCTTATGTTCTTTGGGGAGATGTGGAAACAGCCAGCGTAGACAGGGATAAAGTAGGCGCGAAAACGCCTTTAAGAGCCCGGATTTATCCGCTAAACGCAAAATGCCGCACCAGATGCCGAGGAATGCCGCGAGACCGATCGCGACTTCGATTGCATTGGTGGCGCCGTCAATAAATGAAGGAAATACCTGCTCGATATTGCCGCTGATTGCTGCCGCAAGGATACCTCCTGCAAGCAATATAAGCCAAATGATATTGATCATGATCGCTCCGTAAAAATAGACTTGCCCCATTTTATGGAAAAAACGGAGAAAATATGATAGAAGAATGCCTAGCCCCTTGTACCATTGCACTATTGGCTTTATAATGATAGCGGAGGATAATAGCGTGGAAGAGAGATTACAAAAGATTGTTGCCGCCGGAGGCGTCGCTTCGCGACGGAAGGCGGAGGAATTGATCGCAGCCGGGCGGGTAAAAGTCAACGGCAAAGTTGTCGATACCCCCGGTACGAAAGCAGATCTTGGCAAGGATATCGTCGAAGTTGACGGTAAGCGCATCGGCAAAAAAGAGCGGAAGGTTTATGTCTTGCTCTATAAACCCAAAGGCTATCTTTGCACGGTAGCCGATACCGCATGATCGGCCTACGGTGCTGAGTTTGCTTCCGGATTGGGGCCTTAGGATTTACCCTGTGGGTCGCCTTGATATGGATACGGCAGGCGCTTTAATCCTGACCAATGACGGGAAATTTACCAATGCGATCTTGCACCCCGCCAAAAAGGTGGACAAGGTTTATCGCGCCCATATTGAAGGGCAACCGACCCAAGCCAAGATCAATTTATTGAAACAGGGATTGGAATTGGAGGATGAAAAATTCGCTCCGGCTAAATTGCGCCTTCTTACCAAAAAGGGGCGGGATTCCGTTTGGGAAGTAATCATCCATGAGGGGAAGAAAAGGCAGGTGCGCAGGATGTTTAAGGCCATCCGTCATCCTGTGATCGATTTGACGCGTACACAGATCGGTTTTTTGAGTTTAAAAGGGTTAAAAGAAGGCGAATGGCGCTTCTTGAAAAAGGATGAGATTCGCCGTTTAACGAAAGAAGGAAGCGCGGCGGAGCCGGAGAATCAAGCAGAGAAAAATTACAGAAAAAATAATGGCGAGAGGATGAGCAGTTATGGCAAAAGAACATCTGGAAAAAGGCCTAATTGAGATCTATACCGGGAATTGCAAAGGCAAGAGCACGGCCTCTTTCGGCTTGGCGGTGCGTGCGGCCGGTCAGGGGTTTCAGGTTCGGATCGTTCAGTTTATGAAATGCGGCGGTTATGGCGAGAATAATTCTTTTGAAAAACTTGCGCCGGAGATCGTTTGTTATTCCTATGGGAGGAAATGCTTCTTATTGCCGGAAGCGGAAGCTAAACAGCAGGATCTGGATTTGGCTGCTGAAGCGATGGCCAAAGCGGAAGCGTTATTGACCGATGGGGAGACCGATGTGTTGATCTTGGATGAGATCAATAATGCGCTCTATTTTCATTTGGTTACTTTGGAAGAAGTCGAGGCGCTTTTGGATAAAAAGCCGCCCCATGTTGAAGTGGTGCTGACCGGGAGGAACGCACCGCAGGAATTGATCGATCGGGCGGATTTGGTTACGGAAATGCGGGAGATCAAGCATCCGTTTACGGATTCCGGCTTAAAAAGCCGCAAAGGGATCGAGTACTGAGAAATGCTGCCGCGGAACTTTTCCGCGGCAATTTCGCGTTAAAAATGATGTAAAGTGAGGGAATGCCTTGGGCAAGGAAAAGCGAATTTTAGTCGTAGGCGGCGGTGCTGCCGGGATGATGGCGGCATTGGCTGCCGGAGAAGAGGGAGCCAAAGTACATCTCTTTGATAAAAATATCCGTTTGGGGCGGAAGGTTCTGATTACCGGTAAGGGTCGCTGTAATTTAGCCAATGCGGCCCCGATCCCCGATATCATCAAAAATATGCCGGGGAACGGCCCTTTTCTCTACAGTTCTTTAAGTCAGATGGGGCCGGAAGCATTGATGGCTTTATTAGAAGACGGCGGCGTTCCTTTGAAAGTCGAGCGGGGGCAGCGGATCTTTCCGTATCCGATAAGTCGCAGGATATCGTCTCCTTTTTAGAGCGGCGCATCCGCAAGCTTGGCGGTCAGATCCATTTTAAAAGGACGGTGGAAGGGCTCTGGATCAAAGATGGAAAACTGTGCGGTCTTATGATCGGCGGGGAACCCATCCAAGGAGATGCGGTGATCCTTGCTACCGGCGGTTTGAGTTATCCGTTGACGGGATCGACAGGGGACGGGTATCGTTTTGCCGCAGCGGCTGGTCATCATATTGTTTCCACCTTTCCGTCTCTGGTTCCGCTGATGGCGGCGGAAGCGGATGTTCGGGAAATGGAGGGACTTAGCCTGCGCAATGTGGAGGCAGTATTGCGCCGGGGCGACAAGGTTTTGGGTCGGGAATTCGGAGAACTTGTTTTTACGGATTTTGGCCTGTCCGGGCCGGTGATCCTGACTTTGAGTCGCAGCGCCGGAGAGCATTTTTCCGCAAGCGACGAGCCTTTAAGTTTGGATATCAACCTGAAAGCGGCCCTCTCGGAAGAGGATCTTGATAAAAGGCTCCTACGAGATGTTGACACTTTTGCCAGGCGGAATTACCAAACCTTCCTTGATGGATACCTTCCCAAGAAGATGATCCCTGTTTTTGTGCATCGTTCCGGGATTGACCCGTGGCAGAAGGTGCATGGGATCGATCGGAAGCAGCGTGAGCTGATCCGGACGCTGCTGCGTAAATTTTCTTTTACGATCACGGGCTGCCGGCCAATCGCAGAAGCGGTGGTGACTGCCGGTGGGGTCGATGTGCGGGAAGTGAACCCGAAAACGATGGCGTCGAAACATCTAGAAGGTCTCTTTATCGCCGGAGAGCTCCTGGATGTCGACGGTTATACCGGCGGATATAATCTCCAGGCAGCTTTTGCCACCGGGTATCAAGCGGGAAAAGGAGCCGCGCGGTATTTGTTGGACCAGGATTGATTTTATTCCAGGAAGACTAATATATATAAATAAATTGTGCATACTACATAGGAAGTGGTATGCGTGAGACTGCAGACAAAAGCCGATAGCGTTGTCAAACCAAAGCCCCCGACCGCTTCCGTATGTCTATGTACGCGGCGCGTCCAGGGTCTTTGCTTTTCCGTGCTCTAGCCCTTTGTCTTGTGTCTCCCATCGTGTCGACTTAGTAGACACGATGGCGCATACTACGCAGGAGGTAGTATGCGTTTTTTTATGTTTACCGTAGTAATCGGGAACAAAAGGCGGGTTCGAAAATGATAGAAAAACTGTTTGCAAATTTGGAAAAGTTTTGGAAGGTCCTCCTTGTCTCCTCCTTTGCCCTGCTGTTATTATGCCAAACCTATCATGTGCTCCAAGGGGATTCCTATCAAATGCAAATCGCGGAGCGTTTGGGCGCCGAGGTGAAAACGGAAATGGAGGAGATGTGGATCGCCGCTGTTCGCGATGATGATCTCTTTGCCTATCTTACCCTGGAAGTGGTGGGGGGAGACGGTGCCGACGCACTTTTGCGGATCGACGGCGCGGCTGTCGGAACTTTGGAAGGTGGCCTTTTAACAGTCAAGGTACACCAAGGGGAGCAACTCTCCGTTGATAATAGCGGCGTTTCCGAACTTACGATCGAGATAGGCGATTACCCTGAAAGCCTTGACGAAAGTGCGCTTCCATCCCAGCTTATAGCCAGTCCTGGGACGAATGTTTGGGGCAATATTCTCTTCAAATGAGAGCAAATAGTCCTTGCTTTGCACTATAAATTCATGTATACTACATTCATAAGGAAAAATGAAATAATTTCCAATGTGAAGATTTGATTGATGGATTTCGTCGCTAGGGGTAAAGGAGAGGATGCGCCATGCTTTTCACCGGCAGTAAAGCTGCGGCCAGGGCCGCCATTGAGATTGCCATGACTGAGAGCAGGGAAGAGGAAAAGGAATTCCAGAACCGTTGGGCCAAATGCGGGGTACAGACTGCGGCCGTAGATTTCGGTGGTGAATTTAACGGTTCCATTGCCAAGCTCATAGAGAGAGCGGTGGTTGCCGCCAAAAGAGAGCATCTGATCGATGAGACCCATGCCCAGGAAGGTGCGGTGGCGGGAGCGGCTCATGCTGCGGCAGAACAGATCTTGCCCCAGGCTTTCGGTTTGAATGTCGGCGGGAAGATCGGGATTGCCCGCAATGCCGACCATGTCAGCGTGGCTATGTTTTTTGGCGTTGGCGTGATCCATTTGGATGATATTTGTATTGGATTTGCCCATCGGGCGGTTTCATAAACGAGATTGATAGTGGAGAGGGATACGATGCGGGAAAAAGCGATTGCGATTGATGGCCCTTCTGCCGCCGGTAAGAGTACGGTAGCAAAACGGGTTGCGGACGCCCTGAATTTTCAATATATTGATACCGGCGCCATGTATCGGGCATTGACTTGGAAAGCATTGCAAAACGGTATTGATGTGGATGACCGTGATGCCATCGATGCAATGGCGAAAGAAACAAAGGTGCGTTTGATCAAAGGAGAAAGCGGCACAAAAGTGCTGTTGGATGATGTCGATGTCACAAAAGAAATTCGTGAACCTCTCGTTACGCATAATGTCTCCGCCGTTTCTATGAGTGCCGGCGCCCGTTTGGCTATGGTGGAACAGCAGCGGCAGATGGCGGCGGAAGGCGGCGTTGTGATGGATGGCCGTGATATTGGCAGCCATGTATTGCCAAAAGCGGAATTGAAAATATTTTTAACCGCATCTTCGGCAGCCAGAGCCCAGCGGCGTTTCTTCGATTGGAAAGAAAAGGGGATCGAAATGCCCTTAGATGAGATCGAGGCTGATCTGGCAAGGCGGGATCATCTTGATTCTACCCGGGAGATTTCTCCTTTAAAGCAAGCGGAAGACGCGGTTTTATTGGATACGACGGAAATGGATATCCATGCCGTCACCGAACGGATATTGCAGCTCTGGGAAGGAAGAACAGGGAATGTTTTATAAAATAATCAAGGTCTTTCTTTTCTTGCTTTTGCGTTGTACCGGTCGAGTGAGGATTGAAGGGCGGGAAAATATCCCGGCTGAGGGGCCGGGCTTTTTGATTGCCAATCATGTGAGCGCCGTCGATCCGGTGATTTTGTTCCTTGTGACGAAGAGGCCGATCTATTTCATGGCGAAAGAAGAATTGTTTCGCATCCCTATTTTTCGACGCGTGGTTCATTGGATGAAGGCATTTCCCGTGAATCGGGAAAAACTGGACAGAAAGGCGATTCGTGCCTCTTTGCGGGTTTTGGAAAACGGTGATTTGCTGGGGGTTTTCCCCGAAGGAACCAGGGGTGACGGGGTAAATCTCTTGCCTTTTAAAACCGGGTCCGCCTATATTCCTTCCCAATATGATGTGCCGGTCATTCCAATAGCGATTATCGGAAGCAAATATTTACTAAATCCATTCAAAAAAGCAGTGCGTGTAAGAATCGGTAAGAGCATCTATTATCAAGCAAATAATGACGGGAATAAAAGAATCGCATTGGAGGATTTTCTGCATCGTCAAGAAAGTGCGGTACAATCCCTGCTTAAAAATAATGTCGAATAATTTTGTTCAATTTGCAAAGGAAAAATGGCAGGAAATCATTAAATCATTGCGAATAATTCATAAAGGTGGTAGAATAAAAAAGTCTTTATTTGGGTAATAAAATGGAAATTTTTATGGCTGAAAAAGCCGGCTTTTGTTTTGGAGTGAAACGAGCGATTAAAATGGCGCTGGAAGGAGCAGAAAAATATGGCGAGGTCTGCTCTTTGGGTCCATTGATTCACAATCCCCAAGAGGTTAGCCGCCTTGCAAACAATGGTGTCTATTGGTCCGATAGGATGGAGGATATTCGGTGTAAGACCGTGATCATCCGCTCTCATGGCGTTCCCCCTGTCGCACTGCATCAATTAAAGGAAATGGGCTACAACACCATCGACGCTACATGTCCTTTTGTGAAACGGGCACAGAACATTGCAGAGGAATTGCAGGACAGCGGTTGTCAGGTCGTTATCGTAGGAGATAAAAATCACCTGAGGTCAAAGGGATTCTGGGGCATTTGGGAGACGATGCAATCGTCATCAGTACCCCGAAGAAGCGAGAACGATGGTAGTTGGGGAGCGGGTTGGGATACTCGCACAAACGACACAGATTTTGGCGGATTTTTTGCGTATTGTGGATGAAGTGAAGGGGCGCGTCCCCGATTTGACAGTACATAATACCATCTGCAGCGCCACGATCGACCGGCAACGCGAGACGGCGAGGCTGGCCCAAAAGGTTGACCTGATGCTGGTTATCGGCGGCAAGAACAGTGCCAATACAAAAAAATTGGCCACAATCGCCAAAGAAAAGGGACCACAACTTATATTGTTGAAAACGCAAATGATATTCATAATATCGGAATGGTAGGAGATATGAGAGTCGGGATCACCGCCGGCGCGTCTACTCCAGACTGGATAATTGAGGAGGTTATGGAAAAAATGAAGGACTTTAACGAACAGGAAGAGAAAAATTTAATGGAAGCTGATTGCGAGAACTGCCAAGAGGTCTCTGCCGAAACAGAAATGGAAGCGGCATCGGAAGAATCAGCTGCTGAAACTACCCAAGAAACGGCGGAAACGAATATGGAGGCAGAAGAGGAATCGGTTACCGAAGCAGAAAATCAGCCGACTCTACCTGTTACCGAAGAGGAGCCCGAAGAAAATATGGCCGACTCTTACGCCGCTTTTGATCGCGATTTTAAAGATATTCGCAGGGGACAAAGGGTGAAAGGTACAGTAATCAAAGTTTCCGATTCCGATTTGATGGTTGATATCGGCGGAAAATCTGAAGGTGTGATTCCCAGAAATGAATTGACGCCTACCGAGGCTGAAAATATTGCCGAACATTTCAAAGTTGGCGATGAGTTTGAAGTGATCGTTTTGCGCCGGGAAAATGAAGACGGCCATCCCGTTCTCTCCAAGAAAAGAGTCGATGTTGATGTTGCTTGGGAAAAATTAGCCAAAGCGATGGAAGAAGGCGAAATTTTAAGCGGCAAAGTCATCGATATCGTCAAAGGCGGACTTTGGTTGATGTGGGCTTAAAGGCTTGTTCCCGCCTCCTTGGTGGAAATGGGATTTGCCAAAGATTTAAAAGGCTATAAAGATCAAGAAATTCAGTTCAAAGTGTTGGAATGCGACAAAGGTCATAATAAATTGATCCTTTCCAGAAAAGCCTTTTTGGAAGAAGAAAAAGCCAGAAAATACGAAGCCGCTTGGGAAAAAATCGCCGAAGGGCAAGTGCTGCAAGGTACGGTTCAGCGGATTACCAATTTTGGCGCTTTCATCGATCTTGACGGTGTTGACGGGCTTTTGCATGTGTCCCAAATGGCTTGGTACCGTGTAAATCATCCCTCGGAAGTTCTCCATATCGGCGATGCGATCGATGTTTATGTTTTGAATGTTGACCGGGAGAATGAAAAGATCTCCTTGAGCTTAAAACAGTTGATTCCCAATCCTTGGACGATGGTGCCGGAAAATTATCCGCCGGAATCGATCCATGAAGCAGAAGGTCGTTCGCACGGCTTCCTTTGGCGCCTTTGTGCAATTGGAACCGGGCGTTGAAGGTTTGGTTCATATTTCGCAGCTTTCCCATAGCCGTGTCGGCAAAACGGAAGATGCGGTAACCCCGGGAGATATTGTCATGGTTAAAGTTTTAAGCTATGATCTCGAAAATAAAAAGATCAGCTTGAGCATGAAAGAAGCCATGGATCCTCCGGAAGAGAAGAATATGTCCCTGCCGGTCAACCCCAAGAAGAAATCGTGATCCCGCAAGAAGATGACGATCCGGTAACCATTGGCGATATGATGGCGGAACAAGGGAACTCATCCCGGAAGATGATTCCCAAGAAAACGAATAAGAACATTTAAATGTCCGGAATATAGAGGCTGTTTCTTTATCATATAGGGAAACAGTCTCTTTAACAAAAAGGAACATATCGGCGTATGTTCATGATAGACCACGGAGGTAATGGATGTTTGGTATAAAGGACGCAAGATTGAAAGACGATTTAGCGGATCGCATCAAAAAAGTTCAAGCGGCAATGGCGGAAGAAAATTTGGATGCGATCTTGATTACAGGATTCCCAATTTATTGTATTTGACGGGGCAGATTCAGATGGCGTATCTCTATCGTGCCCGCAAAAGAAGAAGCGGTTCTCTTCTGTACCGGTTATGTTGAGGAAGAAGATTGCGGTTTGGTATGCGTGAGAAAACCTGAGGAGATTCCGGAACGGCTGAAAGCCATGCAGATGGCGGTTCCCAAGGTGATCGGAATCGAAGAAGGGGACATCAGCGCGATGGAATACCATCGCTTGGTGCGTTTGTTCCCCGCTGCCGAATGGGTCGAAGCCAGCAATTTAATGCGTACCGCGCGTTCGGTTAAAACGCCGCTGGAAATTGAGGTTTTAACGGAAACCGGGCGGCTCCACGGTGAAGTTTATCAAGAGATCCCCGGCCTTTATCAAAAGGGGATGACGGATGTGGAATTCTCGGCGGCGATTGAACATCTCGTTCGTGTTCGCGGCGGATTGGGTCTTTTCCGCACCTATGGTTTTCGCATGGAAGTTTTTATGGGTACCGTTTTGGCGGGAGCGAACGGTTGCGCCCCGTCTCCCTATGATTTTTCTTTGGGTGGGGAAGGTTTACATCCCAGTTATCCTTTGGGCCCTTCCGGAAAGCCTCTCAAAGTAGGGGATACCATCGTTGCCGATGTGGCAATGAATAAAATGGGGTATTTGACCGATTTATCCAGGGCTTTTGCCGTGGAACAAGTATCGGAGGAATCCCTTCGTTTACAGAGTATTGCCCTAGAGATGGAAAAACAGATGGTGGAAGCCGCAAAACCCGGCGCTCTTTGTTCCGATATTTATCAAATCGCATTGGACATTGCGGCTCAACACGGTGTTGCCGATATCTTTATGGGGAAGAAAAAACAAGCGCCTTTTGTCGGTCATGGGATCGGAATTGAGATCAACGAATTGCCGATTCTGACCGGGAAATATAAAAAGCCGATCGAAGAAAATATGGTCATCGCCATCGAGCCGAAATTCGCCGGTCCCGATGGGCCGGTCGGCGTGGAGAATTCCTATTTGATCGACAAAGAGGGAGCAAAGCAAATTACACCGGGGAGCGGTGAAATTGTTGTACTAAAAAGCTAACGGAGGTGGAGATAATGACTTATGTTCTAATTGGGGACTCAACTACGGATCTTGGATATCAATTCATGAGGGAAAATAATATACCATACATCGTGTTTACCTATATTATCAACGATGAGCTCTTTGAGGACGATATGTGGGAAAAAATCAATTTTGAGGATTTTTACCGGCGTATGCGGGAAGATAAGGTCGTGCCCTCCACAACCCAGGTGAATGAAGCGCAATACGACGCCCATTTTCGCCCACAGTTGGAAAAAGGGCTTGATATTATCTTTATTGGGCTTTCTTCCGGTCTGACCGGGAGCTGTGAAACGGCGAAAGCGGTGGCCAAAACGCTGATGGAAGAATTTCCGGAGCGGAAAGTGGTAATTATAGATTCTAAAGCTGCTTCGATGGGAGAAGGGTTGCTTCTTTATTATGCGATCCAAAAAATGAAAGCCGGCGCCAGTTTAGAAGAATTGACCGCTTATATCGAAGAGACGATTCCCAATCTTTGCCATTGGTTTACGGTTGATGATTTGAACCACCTTTATCGTGGCGGCCGCGTCTCCAAAACGGCGGCATTTGTCGGCAGCGTCCTCAACATCAAACCGATTCTTAATGTGGACGACGCAGGGAAATTAATTCCCAGAGAAAAGGTGCGGGGCAGGAAAAAGTCGATCCAGGCTTTGGCGGAGAAAGTAAAAAAATATATCGTAAATCCTGAAGATCAGGTGATCTTTATCAGTCATGGCGATGCCGAAGGAGATGCGAAGGAACTGGCGGCGGAATTACGGGCAAGTTTGCCGATTCAGGATGTCCGTATCGCACCGATCGGACCGGTCATCGGCGCCCATTCCGGCCCCGGAACGGTTGCGATCTTTTTCCTTGGCGAA
Source organism: Clostridiales bacterium (assembly GCA_040766525.1). Taxonomy (GTDB): domain Bacteria; phylum Bacillota; class Dehalobacteriia; order UBA7702; family UBA7702; genus JAXGQJ01. The sequence goes on from JAXGQI010000028.1 coordinate 15,860, forward strand.
GGGCGGCAAACCACATAAATTTATTTTTTATAGGGGTTGACAAAACAGATTAAATCAAATATCATTTGATTTAATAATTCGGCAGGCCGCAAGGCTGGGTCCCTATGGACAGCGAACGAGTCGCGGGCATTGATATTGTATCAATATTGATGCCTGCGATTTATTTTTTTGTGAGGTGACAAAAATGGCAAAAATACCCGGATTTGACGATGAATTTATTGGCCTGACAACGGCAGAGGCCCAAGAGAATGTAGAAAAATACGGCATGAATTCCCTGGAGACGAAGAAGGAAAGACCTTTGTTCCTTAAAATCCTGCTGATTTTTAGGGAGCCGATGTTCTTACTTTTGTTGATCGCAGCCTCCGTTTATTTTCTTTTGGGCGAAGTGAAAGACGGTAGCATCATGCTGGTATTTGTTGCTTTGATAGCGGGTATTGAGATCTTTCAGGAACGAAAGACCGATAAGACCTTAGCGGCATTGAAGGATCTGACTTCTCCTCATGTCCAAGTGCTGCGGGATGGGAAAATGAGGGAGATTGCAACGGAGCATTTGACGATAGGCGACATCTTCCTTGTGGAAGAAGGGCAGAAAGTTCCGGCGGATGCCTTGGTCTTAGCTTCCTATGATTTAGCGGTAGACGAATCGCTTTTGACCGGAGAATCTGAGATCGTATATAAGAGCCCCGGTAAAATCGATGAGAACCGTCTATTTTCAACGGCACTGTTGTATTCCAGTACCTTGATTACGGGGGGCAGCGCTGTGGCGGAAGTGACCGCCGTAGGCTCTCTGAGCCAATACGGAAAAATCGGCAAGGATATAGCCGAGGCGCCGGAAAGACCGACTCCTTTGGAGAAGCAGATTGCCCACTTGGTGAAATGGGCTGCCATCGGCGGCGGCATTATGTTGATCCTCGTTTTCCTGTTGACCTATATGAATACCAAGAGCTGGGTAGAGAGTATCCTTTCCGGGATCACATTGGCAATGGGGATTATCCCTGAAGAATTCCCCGTGATCTTGACGGTTTTTCTTTCGATGGGAGCATGGCGTTTGGCGAAGAAATCCGCCTTGGTGCGGCGCTTGCCTTCCGTGGAGACATTGGGCGCCGTATCGGTGCTTTGCGTCGATAAGACCGGGACATTGACACAAAATAAGATGACGGTTACCGAGACGCGCTGGGAAGAAACAAGCGTCGATTCTTTGAAAGTATTGGCCCTGGCATGTGAAAAATCCACCTATGATCCGATGGAGATCGCTTTGCTGGATTTTGTGCGCCGGGAAGGGCAGCCGGTGGATGAGCTTTTCCAACTGAATCTTGTGCATGAATATTCCTTTTCTTCCGAAACCAAGCGGATGGCCCATGTGTGGCAGGAGCGGCAAGAAATGTTGCTTTGCTCCAAAGGTTCTCCCGAGACGGTACTGCCTCTCTGTTCCCTTCAAGATGGGGAGCTAAAACGGATCGAATCCTGGCAGGAAGAGATGGCGGCCAAGGGGCAAAGAGTCATTGCCGTTGCCTATGGGACGATCGAAGCCTGTAAAAATAGCCTCGATCAGCATCGCCTCGCTTTTCTGGGTTTGGTTGGTCTTAGTGATCCGCCCCGTCCCGAAGTGCCACAAGCGATCGCACTTTGCCATCAAGCGGGAATTAAGGTTGCCATGATCACCGGTGACAATCCGCATACGGCCCGTGCCATCGGGGGGCGGATCGGTATGGAAATGACGGATATCGTGATCACCGGCGACGAGATTGACGGCTGGGATGAAGAGGTATTGGCTGAGAAGGTCAAGGAAAGCCACATTTTTGCCCGGGTTGCTCCCCAGCATAAAATGAAAATTGTTCGTGCCTTTAAAAAGAACGGCGAGATTGTTGCCATGACCGGGGACGGCGTCAATGATGCGGCTGCTTTAAAGCACGCCGACATCGGTATTGCGATGGGAAACCGTGGCACTGCCGTGGCAAAAGAAGCTGCCGATTTGATTTTGTTGGATGATAATTTCTCCACCATAGTTCACACGGTAGAGGATGGGCGCCGCATTTTTGATAATATCAAGAAAGCGGTGGGGTATGTTTTTGCGATCCATCTGCCGATCATTATCTTAGCTTTAATGGCGCCTTTCTTGGGTGTTCCACTCTTATTATTGCCGGTACATATTGTTCTTTTGGAACTGATCATTGACCCGACTTGTTCGATCGTTTTGAACGCGCAACCGGCGGAAGCGGGGATCATGGAGCGGCGACCGAGGCATAAAGATGAGCATCTTTTGAATAAGGGGATCGTGCTTCGGGCTATTATCCAAGGTGCCATTATTGGATTTGTTACATTTTTTGCTTATCTATATATGCTCCGTATCGGCTGTGCTGAAGAAGCAAGGAGCTTCGGAATGGCAACCTTGATTTTTGCCAATATTTTCTTGGTTTATATCAATATTTCTTCTACGCGCAGCGTGGTAGAAAGTCTTTGGCTATTACGCAAGGATAAAGTGATGCATATCATCAGCGGCGCTGTTTTGTTTGGGCTTATTGGCATCATCTATGTGCCCGTGCTCAATCGCATTGTCGGAACGGAGCCTCTAACCGGAGCTTGTCTCTGTTATGCGGTTTTGCTTGCGGTCGCGGCAACATTTTGGTGGGAAGTGGTAAAGCTGATCCGGCGGCGGCGAAAATTGGCATAGCTCGCACCTTTCTCATCTCTCTTGCATAGGGTATAGTGTACTCAGGATAGCTTGTGCACATCGGTGCAGAAGCATCCAGGAAGAGAGGTAGAGAAATATGTGTTGCTTTCCATTCTTTTGCTTCCCGTGCTGCTTCCCGTTTTGGCTGTTTTGCTGGCCTTTCTGGTGTTGCTGTGGGTGTCGCTGTGGGTGTCGCTGCGGATGCGGCTGCGGCCATAGATAAAATATAATACTAACAATAAGCGCGAAACGGTGGCAGCCGTTTCGCGCTGAACTGTCAATAAAGTGCTTATAGCTCTTTTCCAGTAAAACCGCAGGACGCTCATGTACGTCTATGTACACGTCGCGTCCTGCGGTTTTTTAACGCCTTGCTCTAAACCCTTTCTTGGCAGTCTCTTGTTTTGTGAGAAAACGAGGGTTTTTCGACAGGCAGCTGTTTCGCGCTTTTACTATTTCTCCATATTTAACAATTATGGAAATTATAATGCAAAACCGGAGCAAGGATCTTGCTCCGGTTTTGCCTGCAACTTATCTCAAGGAGACCTGGTAGCGTCTCGGAATTTCGAATCTCTCAGCAGAAATCTACTGATGATGTATCGTATGCCGTCGCTTTACTTTTTGTGCTTTACTAAAGAAAAATAACCCAAGCCGATCCTTGTTTAAGAAAGTTTTGTAACGGCCTGTACGACCGTGCCATAAATCACGATATTGGTTTTTGTTACCAAAATCGGTGGGTATGCGGGATTATCCCCGTACAACTGATATTTGTTTCCTACTTTACTGATGCGCCGAACCATTATCTCTTTACGGTTGATGCGCACAAGGGCGATATCGCGCTCTTTTGGTTGGATGTCCTTGTTTACCAGGGCGTGATCTCCTGTTTTCAGATGTGGTGCCATCGCATCGTCATTGACTTCAAAAAAGAGTAAATCGCCTTCGCCAAATACCGACGCCGAATAAAACAGCAATTCTCCCCTTGCTTCTTGTTGATGGAATTGTGCGAGTGGTTGTGCTTCATGAGGGGGATCGCAATAACTCTTTCCTTTTCCGCTTCGGAAGAAGGACAAGCCAATTTTTGCCCTTTTTCTTCGATATAGCCGGCAGCCACCATCAATTCCTGGTAGGTGGTCTTGGGGCTTGTCTTGGCGATACGAGCAAGGGTTTCAGGCGTAGCTACTTGACCTTTCATAATTCTCGAAAGGTTACCGGGGCTAAGCCCTGCGTTGCGCGCAAATTCATTAAGGCTCCTCTGGCCCTGCGCAGTCTTGAGTGTCCTAATATAAAGTTCTTTCTTCTGGTCGCTTAAAATAATCTTTGTACTGCCCATAATACTTCTCCTATTGCATTGACGCCGAAAAATGGCTATAATGATTTAAACATTGAAGGTTGTGCTGAAAAATCGACTAAAATCCCAAATTTACGACTTATTTTACTTAGTATAACAAGATATTTCAAGGAAAACAAGACCTTTAATGTTAATGATTTGTTTATTTTTGAGGTGATAAATTTGGAGACTTTGTGGAGTATTACATTGGGCGACCTCTTGGATGAGATGGCGGAAAAATATCCTGATCATGACGGTCTGATTGCACCGTCTCATCAATTCCGTACTACTTATGCCCAATTCCGTGACATTGTAGACGAGACGG
>JAXGQI010000029.1:0-19283 GCA_040766525.1 Clostridiales bacterium
CCCATAACGCGGTCAAGAGTATCGTTGTTATCGGTTTGGAAAATGGGGAACAGGCAACTGCCGTAAAAGTTGACCCTAAATAAAAACAGTATAATCAGATTGTGGGGCAAGTGGGGTTCGCCCCGCTTGCCTTCAACTTGTTAATAAAGCCGACAAGTTGAGAGATTGAAGAGAAGAGCCTTGAGTGGAGAGAGCAAATGCCCTGTATGCGTAGTGTAGATGGAATTCCATAAGCGGGCAGGGGGTTTTGGTTTGATAACACGATGGTTAGTCTCAGGCAAGTGGGGCTAGCTCCACTTGCTTACATATGTCCACTGTTATACGATTCATAATTCATAATTGTGAGGTTTCCTTTCGGATTGTGAGTTATGAGTTGTAAGCGGAGGATCAATAGTAAGCGTAAAGAGGGTTGAAGGAGGTGCGTCGTCTTTGGAACAATTTCTCCAGCAGTTGGTGAACGGAATCTCTCTGGGAAGTATTTATGCACTGATCGCCTTGGGGTATACGATGGTATACGGTATTATTGGCTTGATTAATTTTGCCCATGGCGATATTTATATGATTGGGGCTTTCGTGGGATATTCCGCAATTACTTATGGGCATATGGGGTTTTTGCCCGCACTTATTTTGGCGATGGTCGCTTGTGCCGTATTGGGTATGGCGATCGAAAAAATTGCGTATAAGCCATTGCGTAATGCGACTCGGATCGCGGCCTTGATCACCGCGATCGGTGTATCCTTGTTTTTGGAATATACGACGATGTTTTTTACCGGGGCGCAGGTCCGGTCTTATCCTTCCGTTTTTACAGATAAAGTTTTTCATATTGGTGATGTTATTATCAGTTTGCAGCAGATTTATATTGTATTAATCGCTATATTTTTGATGATTTTGCTCCAGTTTATTGTCCATAAGACGAGAGTCGGAAAGGCGATGCGGGCTGTTTCTATTGATAAAGACGCGGCCCAGCTGATGGGGATCAATGTGGACCGCACGATTTCCTATACCTTTTTGATCGGTTCCGCTTTGGCCGGGGCCGCCGGTGTTCTTGTCGGGATCTATTATAATTCCATCGATCCGCTCATGGGCATTCTCCCCGGGTTAAAAGCCTTTGTCGCTGCGGTATTCGGTGGGATTGGTATTATCCCCGGCGCTATGGTGGGCGGCGTTGCCATCGGTTTGACGGAGACCATGGTTTCCGGTTATATGAGTTCGATGGTGAAAGACGCTGCGGTTTTTGCGATTTTAATTTTGGTCTTGATTATTAAACCCTCAGGCCTTCTCGGCAAAAACACGAAAGAGAAGGTGTGATGATATGAGCAAAAAAGAGGCGAAGAATCAAAAAATATTGTTCTTGAAGAAGCGGACTTGGCTGATGCTGCTTTTTGTCATCGCAATTTATTTTTTAGGGGAAGTATTGATCCGCCTTAATATCTTGAACAGCTATTATCAGGTGACATTGATTACCATTTGTATCAATATTATCCTTGCGGTGAGCTTGAACTTAATTACCGGCTTTACCGGGCAGTTCTCTTTGGGGCATGCGGGCTTTATGTCGATTGGGGCGTATACCTGCGGTATTGTTTTGATGGCGATGAATTCCACCTTGGGTTTCCTCTTGGGGACATTTGCCGGCGCACTTTTGGCTGCGATCGTAGGATTTTTAATCGGTATCCCAACCTTGCGGTTGAAAGGGGACTATTTGGCAATCGCAACCTTAGGTTTAGCGGAAATTATCCGTATTGTTTTTCTCAATATGGATATTACCAACGGCGCGGCGGGTTTGAATGGGATTCCCCGGCACGTCAATTGGTTTTGGATTTTTTTCTTTACCGTGGCTACAATTTTGGTGGTGCGTAATTTCATTCAATCTTCTTATGGGCGGGCTTGCATCTCGATCCGGGAAGATGAAATCGCCTCCGAAGCGATGGGGATCAATACGACACAGTATAAGATTATTGCCTTTACCCTAAGTTCTTTTCTTGCCGGTATCGGCGGCGCGATGTATGCTTCCTATTTTTACTTCTTGAAGCCGGATTTGTTCGGTTTTATGAAATCGATCGATATTTTGGTGATCGTTGTTTTGGGCGGTATGGGCAGTATTTCCGGCTCGGTCGTTGCCGCGGTATTGTTGGCGATTATCTCTACCTATCTCCAGGCTTTTCCGGCAGTGCGGATGATTATCTATTCGGCTCTCCTTGTGATCATCATGCTCTTTAGACCCCAAGGTTTACTTGGAACCAAGGAGTTTTCTATTCAGATGATCCTGGAAAAGAAGGCCTGGGTACAAAACCGTTTTGGCAAGAAAGAAGGGAGATGGTAAGATGCCGCTTTTGACCGTTGAGAAATTAACCAAATCCTTCGGCGGTTTAACCGCTGTCTCCAATGTTGATATGGAAATCTCTGAGGGTGAACTTGTTGGCCTGATCGGACCGAATGGCGCCGGGAAAACCACGCTCTTTAACCTTCTAACCGGCGTATATGTTCCCACTTCCGGCAAAATACAATTGGATCACGATGGCAAAACCAGGGAGCTCGGAGGGATGAAGCCCTACAATATTACGAAAATGGGTTTTGCCCGGACCTTCCAAAATATTCGTCTTTTTAAGGATCTTTCCGTCTTGGATAATGTGCGTATCGCAATGCACCAAAATGTGTCCTATAATATGGGCTCCGCTATATTTCGTCTGCCCGGCTTTATCAACGGAGAAAAAGCACAGCTTGAAGAAGCGGAAGAATTGCTTTCCATCTTTAAACTGGAGCACAAGAAAGATGAGCTGGCGAGAAACCTGCCCTATGGGGAGCAGCGCCATCTGGAAATCGTGCGGGCTTTGGCCACGAAACCGTTTTTGCTCTTATTGGATGAACCGGCTGCCGGGATGAATCCCGCGGAAACGGCCGAATTGACGGAAAGTATTAAGTGGATTCGCGATCAATTTAATTTGACAGTTTTGCTGATCGAACACGATATGAGTTTGGTGATGAACCTTTGTGAACGCATCTATGTATTGGATTACGGGATGTTGATTGCGAACGGTACGCCGGAGGAAATCAAAGAAAATCCGAGGGTCATTGAGGCCTATTTGGGAGGTGACATCAATGCTTGAGTTGAATAATGTCAATCTCCATTACGGCGTCATCCACGCATTGCACGATATTACACTTTCTGTTCATGAAGGCGAGATCGTTACTTTGATCGGAGCAAATGGGGCAGGGAAAACTTCTACCTTGTGCGGTATCTCCGGTCTTGTGCATACTTCCAGCGGTACGATTACATTAGAGGAAAAGCTTTAAATGGCATTCCGGCGCCGAAACAGGTGGGTCTTGGGCTTTCCCATGTGCCGGAAGGGAGACGGATTTTCCCGCAGATGTCTGTATATGAAAATTTGGAATTAGGGGCATTCTTGCGGAAAGATAAATCTGCCATTAAGAAAGATATTGAGAATGTGTTTGAGCGGTTTCAAATCCTCGGACAGAGAAAAGGGCAAGCAGCAGGGACGCTTTCCGGTGGCGAGCAGCAAATGCTGGCGATGGGGCGCGGTTTGATGTCGAAACCAAAACTGTTGCTACTTGACGAGCCTTCGATGGGCCTTGCGCCTTTGTTGGTGCAGAAATCTTCAAGATTATTAAAGATATCAATAAAACGGGTACAACGATACTTTTGGTGGAACAGAATGCGAAGATGGCGCTGTCGATTGCCAACAGAGCCTATGTGATCGAAACGGGTACAATTGTTTTATCCGGTGATGCCAAGGAATTGATGGAAAGCGAAGATGTGAAAAAGGCCTACTTGGGAGGTTAATACGATGTATGTAAAAACAAGAATGACGGCTAACCCTTATACGGTATCTTCTGATACCTCCGTAGCGGAGGCGTATGAGCTTTTACGGAAACACAATATTCGGCGTCTGCCGGTGATGGATCATGGTAAGTTGATCGGTATTGTTACTGATCGTGAATTGGAAAGAGTGTCGCCTTCCGTGGCAACCAGTTTAAGTATTTTTGAGGTCAATTATCTGCTTTCAAAAGCCAAAGTAAAAGACGCTATGACCCGTGGTCCATTGATTACCGTCAATGAGAATGCACTCTTGGAAGAGGCGGCCGTACTGATGCGGGACAATAAGATCGGTGCATTGCCTGTCGTGGATGCGCAGGGAAATTGGTTGGGATCATTACGGAGACCAATATTTTCGATGCATTTACCGATTTGATGGGTATCCGGGAGCGGGGCACAAGAATTACCGTAGATGCGGAAGACGCTCCGGGGAAATTGTCGGATGTTGCCAAGATTATCAGTTCTTTTGGCGTGAATATCAGCCGTATCGCAGTTTATCGCGGTTCCGGTAACACCAGCAGCATGGTAATTCGCATCAATAGTTTGAATACCGACGAGATCGAAAATGCGCTTGAAGCCAATGGATATAAGATCATTCATATCCTGAAGAATCAAAATTAAATCAAATCAATAAGGAATTAACGGCCTGTAATCATAAGATTGCAGGCCGTTTTTGTGTTTTTATAATACACATAAAAAGAAAGAGCTGCGTAAGCAGCTCTGAGGCTGCAGACAAAAGCCGATAGCGTTGTCAAACCAAAGCCCCTGACCGCTTATGTATCTCTATATACACTGCGCGTCCAGGGCCTTTGTTTTTTCTAGCTCTAGGCCTTTGTCTTGTGCCTCTCATCTTGCCCACTTTGTTGACAAGATGAGAGCTGCGTAAGCAGCTCTCATAACAGAAACGAAAGTATGAAACAAAATATCTATGTGAGAAGGGATGATGCTTATGTTGCGGATTCCGTTGCAGGTTCTGTTGCAGGTTCTTCTTTGGTTGTAAATTCTTCTCTGTCCTTCAGTAAATACTTTTTCACTGCCGGGATGCGGCTTAACAGGAAATAGGAGCCGCCGGCGACCAAAGCATTTGTTCCTGAAGCGGTAAGATACATGAAAATCTCGCTTCTCGGTACATAATTGACCGGGTCATAAACCAAGAAGTAGGAAAGGATCGCCAAGCAGAAACTGAACACGGCGACCAAATTGACCCCGTTTGTGTAATTGTAAGAATTCTTGCCGCCGACTCTGTACAGGAGCGCATGGAGAATTTTCCTCGGCGTACAAGGTAAAAGTCTACCAACAGCAGGGTTACGACAGGAACAGATCGCGCCCACAAAGCCAAGAATAAGGTGTAATAATCCCAAACGCCGTTCCAAAGTACCAAGGCTGCGCAGAAGGCGGACCAAAGGGTAGCGATGGTTTTATAGTTCCAGGTCGGATTGATTACTTTTGTGCTGACGGTCAAACTATAGGTTGCGATCGCTTGGGTGGTAATGTTAGCAAAACCGATAAAGATCAGAGAAAGCAGACCCAATCTCCAGTCCGGCCAGATTGATCAACCATTCCGTCGGGTCAGTGCTATATACGCCGTAAATGCTGCCCATCATCAGACCGGTTAAGGCGCCGATGCAGATAAACCAGGCCATGATCAGGGAATAGCCGATAAGGTGACCCCAATAACTTTTGCGTTCCGTCTTAACCAATCTCGGAATAACCCTAAGTACGGGCGCCCATCCGAAGATGAAGGCGATGTTCATTTTCAAAATCAGCATATAGCCGCTGCGGCCTTCATAGTAATCGGCGTCGATCGGTTTCATTTGCGTTAACTCACTAAAGGATACATTGGAAGACAAGATACATGATGAATACGCCGACTAAAAACAGGCAGGGCACCATGATTTTTGTGGCCCGGCGGACACTGACCGGTCCCCGTAAAGCGATGATCCAGCCTAAAACGACGCAAAGCACCCCTAAGATCAGGCCCCAAGCGCCGCCTAATGTTATGCCGAGACTATCTGCGACGAGGATCATGGAATTTGCGGAAGAGTTTGCAGTTGGTCGCTTCATATCCCAGGTGGAGCCGATAGATAAGATAAAGATAATTGCATGACTTTGTAACCATAAACTGCTTTTTGATAAACCCAAAGGTCGATCCCGAAGCGTGTGCAGATCAAAACCGCAAAATATATCAATAAGCCGGCTAATGCCATGCCGAAAAGTGTATTGGATAATGCTTGGGTAATATTTAATACGGTGCCGATATAACCGCCTTGTACATAGCACCAAGTAGCGATGGCAAAACCGCCGGTAACCAAAATGGTATCCCAGAGACCATAGATGCGGTCTTGTTTGGTCATGGGAATAATGCCATAATAGGTCTCTTGATTGACTTGATCTTGAACAGCCATAACCTTTTCTCCTTTACTTCGATTTATTTAAGCGTAGTAACCGACGATCATGCCGATGATGCAGACTAATCCAACTACAATAATGCCGATATAGTCCTTTTTGTTTAAGGGCGGACCCGGATCATAGTCCGGATCTTCCATAAGTTCTATGCGACGAAGAACTTCTTCGTTGATCTCATTGAGCATTGGATTCCCTCCTATTCTGACAAAAAATATTTACCGAAAAGCGATTATAAGTCGATCTCATCATATGTATTTTTCAGGATCTCCAGATAACCTGCTGCCGTCATCTTCCGGGGGCAGTCGGGAGTTCCTAAATTGTTCATGGCAAGCTCGACGATTTTATCAAAATCGTTTTCTTTTACGCCGACTTCTTTCAATGTGGGAATGCTTAACAAGGAGCGCAGTTCCATTATCATATCGACCGCTTGGTACGCCGCTTCCGTCAAGGTGAGACCTTCAATATCGCGGCCAAAGCAGGCGGCCATTTTTGCATGTTTCGGTAAATTGGCAATGGAGATATAATCCATCACATAGGGTAAGAAGATCGCATTGGCGACGCCGTGCGGAATGTCGTAAACGCCGCCGATTGCTTCCGCTAAAGCATGGTTGGCATGGGTGTCGGCATTGGAGAAAGAGATGGCGCCGAAAAGCTGGCCCAGCATCATATTTCTTCTTGCAATGACATTGTCACCGTTGGCATATGCGGGCAGGAGATTTTCCGCAATCAGGGAAAAGGCTTTTTCTGCATAAATGTCGGTATAGGGATTGGCCGGTAATGCCGTATAACCTTCAAAAGCATGGCATAAGGCGTCGATGCCGGTAGAAGCGGTCAGCTGGGGCGGTAGACCATAGGTGAGTTCCGGGTCGACCAAAGCGACGCGGGGGCAAATCAGATTGCTGCCGACTGCATCCTTGGCATGAGGTTCTTTTTGCGTATTGGTGATGACCGCCCAAATGGTGACTTCACTGCCGGTTCCGGCTGTGGTGGGAATGGTGATCAGCGGGATTCCCGGGAATTCCATCATGTCATAGCCAAAATATTGATTGATGGGGCCGGGGTTGGTCATCAACAGAGAAATGGCTTTGGCCGTATCCATTGGGCTACCGCCACCGATGGCAACGAGGCAATCGGCGCCGAATTCTTCGGCGACTTTGCCGCCGAGGTCGCAAGTGGTATCTCTGGGATTCGGTTCGATTTTGTCAAATACGCTTACAGCAAGATTTTCTGCTTCCAGCATATCGACGAATTTTTGCACCAACCCGATCTTCACAAGGCCCGGATCGGTGACGATCATGATTCGCTTACCTTTTAATGCGGCAATTTCTGCCGCCAAGGTTTGCGAGACCCCTTCGCCGAATTCTACTCGGGTGGGAACAAGAAATGAAAAGTTGCTCATAGATTAACCTCCTTTAGTTTCTTGCTTTTCCACATAAGCAAAAATCTTGCCATTTTGAGAAAAATAATAATGTTTATTTTCTTTCTCTAATGATTTACCGGGGATCAATATGAATGCGGGCGCAATAAAACGCCAAGTTATCGCTGGTTCTGTGGCTGCGAATCAGGAGGAAATGTTTTTCTGTGACGGTGTAGAAGATTGCGCTTGCCACAGAAGAACGATCGTTGTGTTTATTGCACCCGATGCCTTCTGTTATGCATAGTTTTTGCTTGAATCTTTGCTATGATTTACTTTTTACTACTATTTTCTATTTTTCCAAATGCCGTACTTTTTCATGCGGTAGATTAAGGTTTGGCGCGAGACGCCTAAATCCGCTCCGGCTTTGGTTAAGTTGCATTGGTGGCGCAGAAGAGGCCGCCTCGATCCTTTGACGCTCATTATCGTCGACCTTACCGCGAATATCGTCCAGTTTGAGCGGGACGGCGTTTGTGTTTTCGTTGTTCTGCTTGGCCGGATAGTTGTTCTTCTTTGGCGATATTTTCTTCCATTCGGCTATGGATATAGTCCGGAATATGGTGGATCGTGATGATTTTCTTCCAGTCCGATAATGCAGAGAATGCTTTCTACCAGGTTTTCTAATTCCCGTACATTTCCTGGCCAATCATAATGCTCCATGAAACGCAGGAATACTTCGGAAAAACTCCGACATCCTTATTGTACTTGATATTGAACTTTTGGATAAAATGATGCAGCAATAAGGAGATGTCTTCCTTCCGCTTATTGAGCGGGGGCAGATTGATAACGAAGGTCGAAAGCCGAAAGAGCAAGTCGGAGCGGATGATCCCTTGTTGCATTGCTTCAAAGGGGTCAAGATTGCAGGCGCTTACGATGCGGCATTTAACTGGTGTTTCGTATTTGCTGCCGACCCTGCGCACCATTTTATCTTGGAGAACCCGGAGTAGTTTGGGTTGTAATTGGATGGGCATGGAATTGATCTCATCTAAGAAGATCGTGCCGTTACCGGCCTGCTCAAAAAGACCGGGCATGTCCACTGCGCCGGTAAACGCCCCTTTGACCGTTCCGAACAAGGCGCTTTCCAGCAAGGTTTCGGGAATGGCGCCGCAGTTAATGGGGAGAAAGGGCGCGGAGCGGCAGAGGCTGGCATTATGAATCCCTTGAGCGATCAGTTCTTTGCCGGTGCCGGTTGCGCCGCAGATAATGACCGGCGCTTGGTTTAGCGCCACCTTTTTAGCGGTTTCGATACATTTTTTCAGAGCGGGATGCTCAGTGATAATATTGTCGAGATGAATCTCGGTTTTTCCCTGAACGAGGGAGGTGTCTGCCTGCAAAATTTGTTGTTGCAGCTCAAAGGTGGTGGCAATAAAGTCGCTGATCTGGTTCATATTGCGGCCTACGGTAATGACGGCGGTCACTTCCCCGTCCTCAATAAAGGGGTATGAACTAAAAATGAAATTGGTGATTTGGCCGCTGGGTAGCATATAGCGGTAATACTGGTCCCGAATGGCTTTTGCGGTTTTGAAAACTTTGAGCACGACTTCTTTGTAGAAGGTTCTCCCGTCAAGGAGGGGATAGACATCTTCTTCTTTCTTGTCGATTACATCTTCTTTATGCAGGCCTTCCATGCGTTCCGATTCTTGATTGTAAATAACGATGGTTCCTTCGCGATCGGTGACATAAATCGTTTCTCGTATCAGATCAACAATATGGCCGAGGAGGCCATTGGAATGTTTGAGTTTTTTGATTTCTGCTTCTAGGGCAGTAATGCGGTCAGAGCGGTTTGGCATGGGATCGCACCCTTTCTTTTTCGGTTTTTTACTCTTTTGTACTAAAGATTTCTCTATCAATCAGAATTCCCCTTCTTTTTTTCTGCGATGGTAAAATCTTCTTTTTTGTGAAAAAGAAGCCTATTTTCATATCCGCGCTCTTTTACAGGCGTTTTGATGTTTTTTTGTAGGATTCGGCAGTTTTTGGCATGGGATTTGCTTTTAGAGTTTGGAAAGTGCAAAACCAAAAGAGAGGTTGAATGCTGAATATGGAAAAAAACAAGATGTGTAGTAAAAAAGATTTGGTTATTAATGGCAAACCGGAACGGATCATTGCTGACGACGAGCTTTCTTTGGCAACGGTGATTCGCGAGCAGCTTGGCCTTACCGGAACGAAGGTGGGCTGCAAAGCGGGACAATGCGGCATCTGTTCCGTTATCCTGGATGGCAAGGATTGTGCGTTCTTGTATTACCAAGATGAAAAAGGTGCCCGACGGCGCCGTCATCACGACGATCGAGGGGATCGGCAACAAGGCGCATCTCCATCCGTTACAAGCAGCTTGGATGAAATACGGAGCGGCCCAATGCGGTTTCTGTACCCCTGGGTTTATCGTTTCGGCCAAGGCGCTTTTAGATCAAAATCCTGCCCCCACGCGGGAGGAAGTAAGGCAATGGTTCCAAAAACATCGTAATCTTTGCAGATGCACCGGTTATAAGCCGATCGTTGATGCGGTCATGGCGGCTGCGAAAGTGTTGCGGGGAGAAATGCCGATCGAGGAATTGTATTATGACTTTGATGATGAAAAAGGAATACTCGGCTCTTATGCTCCTAGACCTTCTGCGGCGGACAAAGCTTGCGGTACTTTTGATTACGGCGCAGATTTAGGACTGAAACTTCCTCCCGAATCCCTACATATGGCTTTGGTGCAAGCAAAAGTATCTCATGCCAATCTGATTTCCGTCGATACCACAGCCGCGGAGGGTATGCCCGGGGTGGAATGTGTTTTGACCAGCAAGGATATTAAAGGCACAAACCGCATCAATGGGATGGCAACTTTCCCGTGGAATAAAGGCGACGGTTTTGACCGGCCAATTTTAGCGGATGATAAAATCTTCCAATACGGTGATGCGATTGCCATTGTCTGTGCCGATACTACGGCGCATGCAAAAGCCGCGGCAGAGAAAGTGGTCGTAGAGCTTGAAGAATTGCCTGCTTATATGCACGCTCCGGAAGCGATGGCCGACGATGCGATCGAGATCCATCCCGGCACCCCCAATATCTATTTTGAACAGCCTACGATCAAAGGGGAGGATACCGAACCGATTTTTGAAACGGCGGATTTTGTTGCTGAGGCCAATTATTATACCAGCAGGCAGCCGCATTTGATCCTCGAAAATGATGTGGGTTTCGGTTATTTTGACGAAGAAGGAATTTTGACGATTCATTCCAAAAGTATCGCCCTTTATATCCATATTGATATGATCCGTGAAGCTTTGGGAGTGGAAGAAGGGAAGCTCCGCCTGATCCAAAATAATAGCGGCGCTACCTTTGGCTATAAGATGAGCCCCACCAATGAAGCGCTTTAGGGGTGGCGATTATCGCTACCGGCAAACCCTGTTATTTGGAATTCGATATGGAACAGAATATCACTTATACAGGGAAACGGTCTTCCTCTTATGCGGATATCCGTATGGCGGCGGACAAAAACGGCAAAATGTTGGGTCTGGAATATGATTTTATTTATGACCACGGAGCCTATTCCGAGTGGGGAGACTGCTTGGCCTTTAGAGGGAATTCCTATATCGGCGCGGGGTACGGGATTGATCGGATCCGCGGAAAAGTCAGCGCCGTATGCACCAATCACGCTTATGGCACGGCCTTCCGCTCTTGGGGTTCTCCCCAGGCGCTCTTCTGCAGCGAATGTATTGTAGATGAATTGGCCCATAAAGTGAAGATGGACCCACTGGAATTCCGCTATCTCAATGTCTACCGTCCCGGTGACACTACGCCTACCGGCGCCACGCCGGAAGTTTATCCTTGGCCGGAAATGTTGGATTATCTTCGTCCCCGCTATCAAAAAGCCGTGGCGGAAGCGAAGGCCAAATCAACGGATGAAGTAAAATACGGGGTCGGGATCGCCTTGGCGAATTATGGCGTCGGCGCGGATTTTGCTGATTTTTCCGAAGCGTGGGTAGAATTGCTGCCGGATGGCGTCGCCGTCTATAATACCTGGCAAGATCACGGACAAGGTTCCGACATGGGGACGCTGACGATTATACATGAAGCTTTAAAACCCTTGGGGATCAAATTGGATCAGATCAAGCTGGTGATGAATGATACCGGCAGATGTCCGGACAGCGGTTGTTCCGCTGCCAGCCGGGGCCAGGTGTTCATCGGCAATGCCATGATTGATGCTTGTGAAAAGATGATGGAAGCCATGAAAAAAGATGACGGCAGCTATCGTACTTATGAGGAAATGGTGAAAGACGGTAAGGAATTACGGTATGTCGGTAGCTTCGCTTCGGGCCAATATTGCACAATGATTGACAAAGACACCGCACAATGCAATCCCACCATGCAATATATGTATGGCGTGATTATGACGGAATTGGCCGTCGATATGAAAACCGGGAAAGTACAAGTCAATGCAATGTCCATGACGGCTGATTGTGGTATAATTATCAATAAATCGGTTGTGGATGGGCAGATGCTCGGCGGTATGGTGCAAGGCGTCGGTTTCGCATTAACAGAAGATTTTCTCGATCCTAAGGTTCACAATACCCTTGTAAAATGCGGCTTCCCCACGATTCTTGAATCTCCGGATGAGATGGAAGTCATATATTTTGAATCACCGAGAGAAACCGGGCCCTTTGGCGCTTCCGGCGTTGGAGAATTACCTTTAAGCTCTCCGCATGCATCTATTCTGAATGCCATCGATCATGCTTGTGGCGTAAGGATCAGGGAACTGCCGGCCTTGCCCGAAAAAATCTTGGCGGGAATAAAGAAATCGGAAGCTCGGTAAGAATTTTAACTCAGCGGATAGATTGAGATGATAGGTGGGGTTTTCGCGTAGCTCCACCTATCATTGCCGCGATATTGTTTGGGGTTTGGGGGACACCCCCCGGTGAGGGAGTAAATCATGGAGCGAAAAGAAATTCGATACTATGAAGACAAATGTACCCAAAATGAGCCGCCCAATTGTACGACACAATGCCCTTTACATCTGGATGTGAAGTCATTGATGGCGGCGGTGGCCGGCGGGCGTTTTCGGGAAGGGGCTAAAATAGTGTATAAATCACTGCCTTTTCCTCGTCTGATTGCGCACCTTTGCCCATCGCCTTGCCGAAAGGTTTGTGAGCGGCAAACCTTAGGGGGCAGTATTGATATCCCCGGGATCGAGCGGGCTGTTTTGGATCTGGATCGTGGTAACCACCCTGTTTTGCGCCAAATTGCCCAAAGGCAAGAACGCATTGCGGTCATTGGTAATGACCTTACGGGTTTGGTGGCCGCGACTTTTCTTTATGAAAAGGGGTATCAAGTTACATATTTTGAGGTCGGGGAGAAATTGGGGAGCGCGCTTTGGCCGTTTCTCGGTGTTAACGGTTTGAGCGAGCAGGATCTTATGCTCGATTTTGAACCGTTTCTTCATTCGAATATTATTGTGGAATATCGGTATGATGGGGCCTATCCACCTCGTGAAGGCGACGGCTTTGACCGGGTGTATAACAGTATCGCTTCGGGGCAAAGCTTGAGTATCATTGAGATGGCGGCAAAGGGTCGCAGTGCCGCAATTACTTTAGATAGAGAAATGAAAAATGCTTCTCTTACAGAGGGCAGGGAAAATGAAGGCGTTTATGAAAGCCGCTTAAATGTGAACAAGGGCGGTGTGGAAAGTGCGCCTCCCATTCAACGCCTAGGCGATGATTACGATCGTGACGGCGCTATTGCGGAAGCGGGGCGTTGTTTGCAATGCCAATGTATGCTTTGTGTGGAACAGTGCCCGTTTTTAGCGCAATATGGCAGTTACCCGAAAAAGTATGTGCGTGAAATAGCCAATAATGTCAACATGACTTTGGGGGTGCGCCAGACCAAGAATATGGTGAATTCTTGCGCTTATTGCGGCCTTTGCGGTGAAATTTGTCCCAATGGGCTGGATATGACGGGAGTTTGTTTTATGGGTAAGGAAGAGTTGGTTGCCAAGGGCGCTATGCCGGAGACGATCCATGATTTTCCCATCCGTGATATGGTTTTTAGTAATAGTTCGGAATGTGCCTTCTTTTTGCCGCAGCCGGGACAAAAAGAAAGCCGCAATTTATTTTTCCCCGGTTGCCAGATGATCGGCTTACGCCCGGTTTTGGTGGAAAAGGCATACGATTTTCTCCTAACCCATTTAGCGGACGGCGTCGGTTAAGCGTTGGGGTGTTGCGGAGCCCCGGCCTATTGGTCCGGGAGAAAAGAGCTGTATGAAGAAGTGAAAGCAGCGTTCATTGCCCAATGGCAAGATGCGGGGAAGCCCCGGATCATCACGGCTTGCCCCACTTGCCAACAGATGTTTAGCGACATGCTCCCCGAAGCTGAAATAATTTCTCTTTGGGAAGTCTATTGTGAGCATGGTCTAAAAGACATCGTTTCCCATCAAAATGAGACGCTTGCGTTACATGATGCTTGTACCGCGCGGTATAATCAGGCGCTCCAAAAGGCTGTGCGGCAGGTTGCCGATACTTGCGGCGCCGAGATCGAAGATTTGACCTATAGCGGTGAATTGACGAAGTGCTGCGGTTTTGGCGGTTTGGTGCCTTTTGCCAATCCTACGGTAGCAGAAAAAATGACGGATCTGCGCATCCAAGAAAGCGACCGGGAATATTTGGTTTATTGCGTCATGTGCCAAGAGCGTTTTCGCGCGGCGGGGAAAAAGACCCGACATCTTCTAGATCTGCTTTATCCTGATCTGCCGCCGCTTGAGGCCACGACTTTTTCCAAACGGCAACAAAACCGGAAAAAACTTAAAGAAAAACTGTTAAAGGAGCGTTGGCATAGGGCGGATCAGACCCCGGGAACGGAGGCTGAGCGCATGCAATTATTGATTTCCGAAGAGATGCAGTGGGTGATTGATCGGCGCTTGATCCTACTTGACGATATTCGCAAAGTGATCCAAGGGGCAGAGGCAAGTAATCAGAAGATCCTCCACCCGAAGAATGGGCATTGTACCGCCAAGCTGCAAATTGGGCCGATTACCTATTGGGTGGAATATGAAAAGGAAAAAGACGCATTTCGCGTACATAAAGCTTACAGCCACCGGCTTGAGCTCAATAAAGACATTAAGGAAAATGAACACCGTAAATATAGTATTTAGGAAGGTGCAGCATGAAGATTGCGATAAAGAATGACGAAGGCTTGATTTGCGCCCAATGCCAAATCCCTTTGAAGCCCGGTAAAGCACATATTACCTATATGAAAAGCACCTTTCCGGTGGAGTTGCTTTCTTGTCCTAAGTGCCATGCGGTCTATGTGCCGGAAGAGCTGGCCTTAGGGAAGATGCTGGAAGTTGAGAAAACATTGGAGGAAAAGTGAGCCCTTGCTACAATACGGATTGAGTGAAAAGTAGAGAACAAGGCAAAGTACTGCCTTGTTTTCCCATAAGGAGTTTAAGATGGAAAATTTTTTGGCAGCGGCGGTACAATTTAATCCCCGGTTTCGCCAGAAAGAAGAGAATCTGAAAAAGATTTACACTCTGGCAACGGAGGCGGCGGATCAGGGCGCCAAACTAATCCTTTTCCCGGAAATGGCGCTTTCCGGATACTGTTTTGTTGACCGCCAAGAAATTCGAGATCAGGTGGAGCGTGTGCCGGGGCCGAGTACCGATGTTTTGGCAGAGCTTTGCCGGGGAAAATCGGTTTACATTGCATTGGGCCTGGGGGAGCGGGATGAAAACGACGATTATTTTAATACGGCGGCGCTGATTGGTCCCGAAGGTTATATCGGAAAATACCGTAAAACCCATTTGTATGCGCCCGAATGCCGTTGGGCCCGTCCCGGAGATTTAGGTTTTCCGGTATTTGAGACGGCCTTAGGCCGGATCGGCCTAGCGATCTGTATGGATTATTTTTTCTGTGAGCCTGCCCGTCAATTGGCTTTAAAGGGAGCTGAAGTGCTTTTAAATCCTACTAACTGGAATGATGAACCTTGCCCGAATTGGTCTTGGATCTCGCGGGCCTGGGAGAATGGCTGCCATCTGCTTTCCGCGAACCGCTCGGATGAAGAGAGGGGTGTCCAATTTATGGGAGGTTCCGGCCATATTGGGCCGGATGGTTTACCGTTAGAGCGGTTATCGAGAGAAGAGGGAATTTGTTATTGCACCATGGATCCCGCTTCCCTTCGCTGGCCGGATCTGAAAATGGATCTTTTATCTGATCGCGTTCCCGGAAAATATAAGGATTTGTCTTTACCACATCAGCTTTTCCCCGGTGAATTGTATTATCGCCTTTATGATATTGATCCGATCCCGGATCTTGGCAAAGGAAAAGTCGGCATCTGGCAATGTCCCGGTCATACTTCCCGGGAGGAAAGGCTCAAACGGGCTTTAGAAATTATAGAAAAGGGGAAAAGAGATCAACTTGATCTATTGGTATTCCCCGAAAACCTTTTTATCCCTAACATCTCTGATCTGGCTTCCCCATATGAAGCAGTGGATTTTGAGAGAGAACACCTTTTCCCTAAGTTGTGTGACGCTTTGTCGGGCAGCGATCTTCATCTAGTCCTTTCCCAAATTGGGGAGGCGGATGAAGGTTTAACCCCCGGTATTGTTTTGCTCCATCAAGACGGCGTGCTTTTTCGGCAAGATCGAATCCATCTTTCTTCTTTAGAGCGGCGCTGGGCAAAACCGGGGAAACAGTTTACTTGCTATGATTTGCCCTGGTGCCGTCTGGGGATTGCCTCCGGTTGGGATAGCCTTTTCCCTGAAACGGCGATGATCTTGGCTGGTTTGGGAGCCGATTTGATTGCCGTATCTGCCGAACTCCCGGGGCCGAAGCCGATTCTCGACGATGAGCAGGTTTTTTGGCATTTTTGGCGTATCAAAGCCAATGAATGCAATTGCTTTATTTTAGCGGCGAATCAGGAATTACCGGCCATGGGGACGAGCGGTATCTTTGGGCCGTGTCTTCCTTATCATGAGGAGCAGATCGCGCCGCCGCTGGGAGAAGCCTATTTAACCGCAACCATTGATCCCCTTTTATATCAAAAACATGTGCGGCAAAAAGAGAACATGCGCCAGCGCCAAGTACATCTTTATGCCGGTTTGACGAAGTAAATTTAAGAGATCCGTTGGTTCCCTATTATAGGGGAAAGCCAAGTGTAAAGGAGGGAGTAGACGATGGAATTCAAGGTAAAAGAAATGACGATGGGGGAAGCGCAGGAGATGGGAATCGATCATTGGACGCTGTGGCAGGATGACGATTTTTCTCCCCAGGATTGGTTATTGGAACGCCCGGAAACATTTTATATACTGGAAGGAGAATTGTTGATTCAGGAAGGGGAAAAGGAGTATCACTTGAAGCCGGGGGATATGGCGGCATTTCCCCAAGGGATGCATTGCCTTTGGCAATTAAAGAAAATCCCCTTTAGCAAAAAAGTGATCTATTCCTATCTTGATCTAAAATAGGGATTTCTTTTGTGCTGAGAGCAAAAACTGCCTGTCTCTCTGAATGGTCGCCTGCCTAAGCCTTTTTGCCCTGCGGTTTCCCTGTCATAAATGGCCAAAACTGTCATATATATCTACAAAGAAGGAGTTGGCAGGGGGGCTTTTGTTCAATGCAGGATTATATTCAAAGGAGGGTCATGGAGATCAGCCACTATATTATCGAATCTTCCGCAACGGTCCGGCAGACTGCAAGCGTTTTTGGGGTCTCAAAGAGCACGGTTCACAAAGATGTGACCGAGCGTTTGCCCCTCATCAATGAAATGGTGGCAAAGAGAGTTCGGGAGATTTTGGAGGTCAATAAAGCAGAGCGGCATCTTCGTGGCGGCGAGGCCACCAGAAAAAAATATAAAGAGCATCAAATGAAAGAGGAGGGGAAGCAGTAAGGCTTCTCCTTTTTGTTGTATCGTTTTGATTTATGGTTCCGAAAATTAAATTTTCCGGATATGAAATATATGGGTTCCGCTTCTCGTTTTGGTGCCCGAATATTTCGGAACGTTTATTCTTCCGGAATTATTTTTATGTGGATTTCCCCTGGTGTTTTAAGAAAATGCTATTTTTTTTATATGGAAAAGAAAAAATCCGTATTGTTTTTATGCTACGGGGCTTTTATAATAAATATATATATGTTAATCATAGTTAACAGAGGTGGGTGGAATGAGTTTGACAAAGACTAGAAAATATAAAATGGAAAAAATGAGTTCCGCTGTAACTTTATCTGATATGGAGATTTTTATCTTCCCTGATCTGATGATTGCCGGAGCTTTGGCGAATTTGATGTCTCCTTTGATTTGGGAATGGAAAAATGATCCCTGGTTCAAGGAGATAGACAAGCTGAGCACTTATCAAAAGGTCTTGAAGGTAAAACAATATATTATCGACCACTATGTTTTTAATCTTGATCTGGAAACATGGGGGTTGACGGATAAGGAGCGGGAAAGAGATCGTTTTTCCGAGATTGTGGATTTCGCTGATGTGGAAGCCACCAATGCCCTGATGGGTTATGAAGGCGATCGGTATTATTACGATATCGACATACGCAGCCATTTTGGCCTTGACCGCTATACGACGGATATTATTCCTTATTGGAAAACGGAAACGGTGGAGGCGATGACCGCATTTCATTTAAAACCGGGTTACCGTAACGGGGCAGGGGAATGTGTTTCTCTCGCTATGCTCTATTTTGCCGCTTTGCATATTGTGGCGGGTATCCCGTTAAATCAAATGTATATGATGGCGACGCCGTTACATTCCCAAAATCTATTGGCTATCGGCGACGGTATCTTAACCAATAATCGCCGGATCGTGACGAAAAGCATGTGGAACAATGGGACGCCGCTTTCTCAAAAAGCCCGGCGCGCTTTAGAAAATGAAAAGGTGACAATTGTCGCCAACTTGGATGGTTATGTTCATACGATGTATGATCATGCCACCATGTCTAAAGAAAATTATTTGCGTTTCCAATCGGTATTGGATGGATATTTGCGGCCTGAGATCAATGCGGATATATTCTATTCCTTTTTACGCCAAGCGGGAAAATGGCAACAGCTTTTCGCCTTTTATCTTAAGGAAAAGACCGGGCTCCGCTATTTGGAGGCGGAACGCTTATTTGAACTTGAGGTTGACGGGAACTTGAAACTCTCCCACCAATCCGTGGGGAAACTGATGCGGCAAGCCGGTCCTTTGCGTGAAGAGCCGATTGATGGCCGTTTCCTGATGCAAAATCTAGAAAACCAAGATTTTATGAAGCTGAATTTTGACAATCGGATGGAGTGGTCCGACCTGATCAGCGCCTGGATGCCTAATCTCACAAAAGACGAAGCGACGGCTTTGGCCGAGGAATTCTATGCCTATTGTTTTGTGATCCCGCGGCTACCCGGGATGGAGAAGGATTTCTCAACGGAACCCGGTTCCTTCGACGGTTTGGAAGACTGCACTTCAAATGAAGAAGTGATCGCCTATCTTGATGGCTTGAGAGGGAAAAACGAGGTTGTTGATTTGGCTTTTGCTGCGTTCCGTGATTTGACCCGCTCCCCTTGGTGTTCCTTTTTACGGGCGTCTTTAGAGCGAAATCCTGTATCTTTGGAAGGAACGCAACACATGTGTTCCGATGATATTTATCGCAATTTGCTTGCTCTCGGTGATGAATCGATTTATAGCCACAA
>JAXGQI010000003.1:0-82878 GCA_040766525.1 Clostridiales bacterium
AATACGACGAGTATATGAACGAGAGGGAAGTGACGGTACATGTTTGAATGGATTACGCAAAATCTTGCTACCATTATGGTTGGCGCTGTTGTATGCGGGATTCTCGCAATGGCTGTGGGTAAAATGATAAAAGATCGGAGGGAGCACAAAACCTCCTGCGGGTGTCAATGTGAACATTGCCCAAGTTCCGGCCAATGCCATCCGAATCAAAGCAATAAAGGGCTGTAATGAGATGAATCTAACACGCGCACAAATGCGGTATTTGTTTGCAATCTACAAATTATCCGAACAGGGGAAAGGCGTCCACTCGGCCTCCGTTGCAGAGGCTTTACAGGTTTCCGGTCCTTCGGTCAATCGTATGGTGAACAATTTGGCCCACAAGGAGATACTCGAAAAAGAACCGTACGGAAATGTTTTTTTAACGAAAAGCGGCGAAGCCCTCGCTAAAGAGCTTTGGCAAAGGGTTGAACAACTCAATAACCGTTTAAAAGAAGCACTGGGCTTACCCCACGAAACTGCATATGCGTGTGCGCTTCTGCTTTTAGCCGAATTGCCGGAAAGCCTTTGGCAAACAAAAACCTAGGGTTTTCCTTTGGCAATAAAACGCGACAAAGAAAGCAGCGGCTACACCGGGATTGAAAACCGCCTGATTAGCCAGCCTTATCAAAATAGAAGACCAATTACCTCCTGGATCATTGCTTGGTGTGATTGGTCTTTTATTCCATGTCTGTTTCGTGTGTTCCGTCACCTATGGGAATAAAGTTGGACAAAATGCGCTTGTCCTATTGACAAAAAGTTATTTAAGAAACATAATTAATTTGTAACGATTACAATATAATTACAATTATAATTTAGTTTATTGACTTTATGATTAGGTGGCGAGTTCAATGCACTTCTCATTTGAAGATTTAAAAAAAGAATTAAAAACAAAAAATATCCATCTTTCACATCAAAGATTGAAAGTTTTGGAATATCTTACCCAAAATCCCTGCCATCCGACGGTAGACCAGATCTACAGCGAACTGCATAAAGAGATCTCTACCTTATCAAAAACAACTGTCTATAACACCTTGCGAATCTTGGTGGAAGCAGGCATTGTGCGGATCATTACGATCGAGGACAATGAAACCAGATATGACATTGAGATTGAAAATCATGGACACTTCAAATGTGATTCCTGTGGAACAATCTATAACTTTGGTATCGATATCGATGCCTTGGCCTCCAAAGATCTGTCCGGTTTTAAAATCAATGATAAAAACGTGTATTTCAAAGGGATCTGCCCTCAATGCCTTGCAAACATACATAAAAATAAGTGAAGGAGGATTAAATGATGGGAGAAATGAAATGCCCAGTAACAGGGAAGACGAGAAAAGCCGTATCTGGCGGCGGCACCTCGAACAGAGATTGGTGGCCGAACCAACTGAATCTGAAAATTCTACATCAAAACGCAAACCTGAGCAATCCGATGGGCGCAAACTTCAATTACTCTGAAGAATTTAAGAAACTCGATCTTGAAGCGATAAAGAAAGACCTCTTTGCATTGATGACCGACTCACAGGATTGGTGGCCGGCAGATTACGGCCACTATGGCCCTTTTCCATTCGCATGGCATGGCACAGTGCCGGAACATATCGCATGGGCGATGGCCGCGGCGGCGCAGGAGATGGGACCCAACGCTTTGCACCGCTCAACAGTTGGCCGGATAATGTTAATCTTGACAAGGCACGCCGCTTGCTTTGGCCAATCAAGAAGAAATATGGCAGTCGTATTTCCTGGGCGGATCTCATGATCTTGACCGGGAACTGTGCTTTGGAGTCGATGGGATTCAAAACCTTCGGCTTCGCAGGGGGTCGTGAGGATGTCTGGGAACCGCAAGAGGATGTATACTGGGGTTCGAATCGGAATGGCTTGAGGATAAGCGCTACTCCGGTGACAGGGATCTAGAGAATCCTCTGGCAGCTGTGCAGATGGGCCTCATCTATGTTAATCCGGAAGGACCAAACGGTAATCCCGATCCGGTCGCCTCCGGTCGTGATGTTCGCGAGACTTTTGCACGCATGGCAATGAACGATGAAGAAACCGTGGCACTTGTTGCAGGCGGGCACACCTTCGGCAAATGCCATGGCGCGGGCGATCCGGCTCTTGTCGGGCCGGAACCGGAAGCAGCCCCGATCGAGCAAATGGGACTTGGTTGGAAAAGCAGCTTTGGTACCGGTAAAGGCGGCGATACCATTGGTGGCGGACCTGAAGGTGCGTGGAAACCCAATCCGACTAAATGGGATATGGGATACTTAAATACACTGTTAAAATATGAGTGGGACTTGACAAAGAGCCCTGCCGGTGCCTATCAGTGGAAGCCAACTGATCCGGCTGCGGCAACTACCGTGCGGGATGCCCACGATCCGAATAAGCGGCATGCGCCAATGATGACTACCGCAGATCTATCTCTCAAGATGGATCCGATTTACAGTCCGATAGCAGAGCGTTTCCGGAACAACCCTGAAGAATTTGCTGATGCTTTTGCTCGTGCCTGGTTCAAACTGACCCACCGTGATATGGGACCGCGCTCGCGTTACCTTGGGTCTGAGGTTCCGGAGGAAGCCTTGATTTGGCAGGATCCTGTGCCTGCGCTTGACTATGAGATCATTGATGCGCAGGATATCGCAAATCTTAAGAGTGAAATACTGGCTTCAGGCCTGTCAATTCCGCAGCTTGTAGCAACGGCATGGAAATCCGCCTCGACCTTCCGCGGCTCAGATAAGCGAGGCGGGGCAAACGGTGCGCGCATCCGGTTGGAACCGCAGAAAAGCTGGCAAGCGAATGAGCCGGAACAGCTTGACGAAGTGCTTCAGACCTTGGAAAAAATCCAAGCTAAGTTCAACAATGCACAGTCAGGGAACAAAAAGGTATCCCTTGCCGACCTAATCGTTCTCGGCGGTTGTGTGGGTATTGAACAGGCGGCAAAGAACGGAGGAGCCAATCTAGTTGTTCCCTTCCAGCCAGGGCGTACAGACGCATCCCAGGAATGGACAGACGTGCAGTCCTTTGCCGTTCTCGAGCCAAAAGCTGATGGATTCCGCAATTACAAAAAAACCAAGTTCACAATATCGGAAGAAGAAATGCTGATTGACCGGGCGCAGCTGCTGACCCTTACCGCTCCGGAAATGACGGTTCTTATTGGCGGTCTGCGCGTACTGAACACAAATTATGGACAATCGCCACACGGTGTTTTCACAAAGAACCACGAAACCCTTACAAACGACTTTTTTGTCAATCTGCTGGATATGGGCACTGTATGGAAACCTGTATCTGAAGACGCAGAGGTTTTCGAAGGGCGAGATCGCGCAACAGATGAATTGAAGTGGACCGGAACACGCGTTGACCTTATTTTTGGCTCGAACTCCGAGCTCCGGGCCATTGCAGAAGTCTATGCCTGCGACGATTCCCAGGAAAAATTCATACAGGACTTTGTCGCTGCCTGGAACAAAGTGATGAATGCCGATCGTTTTGACCTTGCTTGAAGCTTATAGATTATTGCGGTATCAAATGGGAACGATCCCCTAAAATTAAGAGTAAAACACTCTAATAAAAAGCAAAATCGTAGGGAGGATAAAAAATGAGTAAAAACGAGACGCTTGACAACCTAATGGACGCATTTGCCGGAGAAGCTGAGGCCAACAGAAAGTATTTGGCTTATGCCAAAAAAGCAGAAAAAGACGGGAAAGCGAATGCGGCCAAACTATTCAAAGCTGCATCCGATGCCGAAACCGTGCACGCCCTAAAACATTTTGAAGTCGCAGGGAAAATCAGCTCGACAGCCGACAACCTCAAAGACGCCGTTATGGGAGAAACCCATGAATACCAGGATATGTACCCCGACTTTGTAGCACAAGCGGAAAAGGAAGGGAATAAGGCCGCCCTGATGTCCTTTACTTATGCGATGAAGGCGGAAGAAGTGCACGCAAAACTGTACCAAGAAGCATTGGAAAATTTGGATCAAACGGAAGAGGTATTCTATTATCTCTGTCCGATCTGCGGCAATATCGAAAAAATTCCGCCCGGAAAAATGCAGTATTTGTGGCACTCCGGGGAGTAAATTTATCGAATATTAATTTGACATAAGCAAATTTTATAGGCGAGGAGGTGAAAAAATGCCTGATTTTGGACATCCTTTTCCGGCCTTGCGAAAGATCGCAAAATCAATGACCAGGAATTGGTCAGAGCCATTCGCTTCATGATCGCGGCAGAATACGAAGCTATTCAACTTTATATGCAGTTGGCGGAATCAACCGATAATGAACTGGCGATAGAGGTACTGAAAGATATCGCCGATGAGGAACGCGTTCATGCCGGAGAATTCCTTCGCCTGCTGAAGTGGCACCTGATGAAGAAAAATTCTATCAAGAAGGCGCCGAGGAAGTGGAAGAAGAGATTGAAAAACTAAAGAAATAAGTTGTGAAAAAGAAACCGTGCATCGCTGCTGTATCCGAAAAGGATCACGGCTACCTAAGGGAATAAAACCAGAGGGATATCATCCGGGTACTTTTTGTATTTCCCCATGGGACATGCTATGATAAAAATGTGGTAAAGTTGAAGGAGTTGGTTGATCCGGTTCATTGTAACAATTGAATGAATCGGGGCGAATATTTAAAACAACGATTTTATAACAAATAAACCGTATGGAACCATGACTGTTGGGATGGTTTATTTGTGTTGCGTTGTTTTAAGTATTCTGAGCATCATGAAATTAGCGTCTCATAATTCTGAGACGATTTTTATTTTCAAACGAGCCCATTTGGCTCGATCTTTTTAAAATAACGACAGCAGCGGCAAACAAATCTTGTACAAACCAACTTTACCATCAAAAAATTATCATAAAATCTAGAGGAGAATGCCGATCATGAAAATAATTAACAATGATAAAATCAATCTGGGCTTACTGGAAAAATCTATCGCACAACCGCAAATCTTTGAAAAAAGCACCCATAAATTCTGGGATGATGAATATGTATCGGAGCAAATGCTGAAATTCCATCTCAATCCCGATATGGAAGCTGCCAGCAAGACAAAAGCAACCATCGCAGCAGAAGCAGATTTTATCATCAAATCGACGGCGATGAGCGAAGGCCACTCCGTATTAGATTTAGGATGCGGCCCGGGACTTTATGTTCAAGAATTTGCAAAAACAGGAGCAACGGTTACAGGCGTCGATCTTTCAGGCAGGTCCATTGATTACGCTAAGAATAATATGGAACCCAAGCATAAGAATACCCATTTCATTAAAATGAATTATCTTGACCTCAACTTTAAAGAATCCTTCGATATTGCAACCCTGATCTTTTATGATTTTTGTGCCCTCAACACAAATGAGCAAACCACCCTGCTTGCCAAAATACATAAAGCACTCAAAGAGGATGGATATTTCCTATTTGATATTGTTTCGGAATACAAGGCCACATCAGTAGCAACCAATATTTCCGTATGGGAAGAAGGTTTCTGGAGCCCAAACCCCTATCTTGAAATCTTAAATACCTATCTATACGAAGATCCCAAAACAGAAGGGCTGCAATATGTGCTCATCGATGAAGATGGTTCAATGCGAATCATGAGGATCTATCACCGGCTGTTTTCACTCGAGGAAATAACGAAAATGCTTCATGAAAATGGGTTCCGCGTGGAAGGCGTCTATGCAAACCTGAAGGGAGATCCTTTCAGAAAAGAATCTGAAACATATGGCATCGTCGCAAGAAAAGCATAACAATTTCTTAAGCGGCAGCATCTTCCGTTTTGCCGATATTGACCATTTAAATTTTTCGTGATAAGTTTAAATTACACTAATTTTATTGAAACCCGTTTATTTCCGATATGCGATATGGAGGAAGTATTAATGATTCCCATGAAGGAGAGCTTGGAAATTCAAGCGATTTTATTTCTAAAATATTTATGGAAAGGATACCAACCCGGCTTTATCAAAAACGAAAGCCCCGATTGGCAAAATCAGATCCACGATATGGGCGTCGAGATCACACAAGCATTGACCCAAGAGGAAGGCGATATCAGAAGTTTCTGGAACGAGAATCGTGGCAAAAATAAAAGTGCACTCAATAAGAGAAAACTCATGAAATACCAGAATTCTTTCGCTGCCAAAAATAAAAAATTCGCTTCCATGACATTGCGACAACTTCGAGACCTTCATAACGAAAATTCAACCCTCGAAAAAACCAAGACCGCTTTTGCCAAAAAAATCAAAAAGTTAAACGGTAATTATTCCATTTTCCGCTGTAATTGCTTATTTATATACGAAAATGCAGGCATGCGGCCCCAAAATGAAGTACAAAGAATTGCCGCTGCGATCAAACAAATCCAAGATTCCGGTTCTTATGCCAATAAATTCCAAACCGTATTTCTGAAGTATTTTGATACATTGTTTACCCTTGATCTCTGCCAAGACACAATCGAAGCGATTGCAATTGAGAATCCCGTCGCCATTGCTCTCAACGCGGATGCGGAAAAGCTCTATCCCCTAATCATCGGAACCAAACGGTCTATTGATACGCTCATAGAAAAAACAAATCGCAATTAGCGTTTTGGCAACGATGCGTCCCCAAGTAATGCTAAAAATCCCCCACTCCGTGTCTAGAATCCATCGACCCGGATTAGGGGATTTACTTTAATCTTGATTTTCTTCCGAAATGGCCCTCAAGCAGCCGAAACAATCGAGTTTCGCCTGTTCGTCCACACGACCGCTATTTAAGCCTCGCCGAATACGCTGTAGGCTTTTTCCAAGACCTGATCCGTGGTTTTCGTGAGATCTTGATAGACCGTTTCATTCACCTTTTGATATAAGGAGACATTTTCCGCGATCGGGACAAAGGTTTTCTCCCTCCGCACCATTTGGCAGGCGGCAGCTTCAAAGCTGTCATACACCTTCATGGCCTTCGCAGCGCAAATTGCAGCGCCAAGGCTGGCGGCGCCGTTGATGTGATTCCGGACGGAAGGGATTCCAAACACATCGGCAAAGATCTGCATAAACACATCGCTGTTGGAACCACCCCCGGAAACGACAATCTCTTTCACCGGGATCCCCAATTCCGCACACATGGCATCCATCGTATTTTTCATGGTCATCGCAATGCCTTCCAGAATGGAACGGAAGATGTGCCCCGCCTTATGCCGCCCGTCAAAACCGATCATGATTCCGCGTTGATACGGTTTATCCGGCCGTGCCAACCATTCGGGAACCGTGAGCAAGCCATCGCTGCCGGCTGCCACCTTTGCGGCGAGGGAATTCAAAACCTGTTCCTCGCTGATACCCAGTTCCCTTGCCTTTGATGAGGCCTCTTCCCCCAATAGCTCTTTAAACCAGCTGATTAACCACATGCCACGGCGAATCCCACCGCATTCATGCAAGTATTGATGAGGCATACAAGCAAAATTCGTCCAAAAATGCTGCGTGTTTTTCGGGTTTGTTGCTCCCGGAACCATGCCGCAAATATAAGTCCCGAGAGAAATCAGGGCTTCATCCTCCGTAATGATCCCGGAACCCAAGGCTTCCACCGCCTTGTCATTGCCGGTTGCAACCACCGGCATCCCTGCCGGCAATCCCAATGCGTTAGCGGCAAAGGGCGTGATATGACCGACAATTTCTCCCGGCATCTTCAAATCAAAGAGCATTTCCCGGGGGATATTATAATAAGCAAAGACAGATTTGTCCGTGCTCCAATCCCAAGTATCCGTGTTGATCGGCCACTGGCCCTGATAATTCGAGGCAGTGTCGTTATTCTCTCCGGTCAGCCTTTTGGTCAGATATCCGTTGGTGGAAACGACATAGGCCACCTCCGGGTTTGTGTGTTCATAGGGTTTTGAAACCCGCGCGTCCATCCAGCTGATGACCGGTTGGGCAAGGGTACCGTCCTTTTTCAATAAACACCGGCAATAGCGGATACTGCAAAGCCCAAGGGCAATAATATCCTGGGGATTACCGTCAAATTTGGCCAGCAACGCATCACAGGCACGAACAAGGGAATCCCATAAATCATCACCGGGATGCTCCACGACCCCGGGAGTCGCCAAAAACATCGGTTTTAGCGGCACGCTCGCATGGCAAATATCATTGCCCTGTAAATCAAAGATCGTAACCTTGGTGCTTTGGGAGCCGCCATCGACCGCAATAATATACTTCTCACTCACGCTACAGTCACCTTCGCCCTCATCCGAATTACTTATTCTCCAAAGGGAATACCGTTCCCGGATTCATGATCCCCTTCGGATCAAAAGCGTCCTTTAAGGTCTTCAGCATATAATAGGAGTTACCATATTCCTCTTCGATCCAATGTACACGGTGTTTGCCGACGCCGTGATGATGGCACATCGAACCGCCGCGCTTTAATGTTTCCTGAACGATAATCTTGTTGATCGGGTTATGGTATTTATTAATCTCCTCTTCGGGAGCACAATCCACATCATAATAGTACATGAAGTATACATTTGTGCCATTGATATAACTGTGGGAAGAATGGCCCCCCATCAACGTGATATTGGGGATCTCCTCTTTGACACGGCGCACTGAGACCTCATAAATATCGCAAATATCACTCCAGTTGGCAGAAATCTCCGTCGTGAAACCGACATTTTTGGTCGCCTTAATTTCTTCCCGTTCTTCGTCCACTTTTGAAGTGTCCCAGTTTAACTTGGAATACCATTCTTCAATGAGTTTGCGATCCACTTGTTTATAGGTATGATGCTTGGCAACGATCTCCTCAATGGCATTTCCTGTCCGCTTCAGCAATCCCCTTTGGCCCCTCGACCATAAAAATCAAGACCGGCTTATTTTCACAAAAATGTTTGAAATAATAGGCTCGTCCTCAAAATCCATAAAGCCGCGTAAAGGACGGTTTGGCGGAGATCATCACTTCCCGCAAGATCTCGAAACCGGTGCGCATATCATCCAGGAGCCAGCTGTAAAACCGGTTATTTTCCGGCATATACTTAAATATTTTAACCGTAACCTCGGTGACATAGCAAAGAGCGCCCTCATTCCCAATAATAATTTGACGGATATCGGGACCCGCGGCACGCCGGGGGACATTCTTGATGTGGCAGATGTTTCCGTTCGGGAAAACCGCTTCAACCCCAACGACCATATCTTCGATGCCGCCATACAAAGTGGAAAATTGGCCGGTACTCCGGGTCGCAACCAATCCGCCCATCTGTGCCAGAGGTTTTGACTGGGGAGAATGCCCGGTGGTATACCCCATTTGACGCAATTTCATCTCCAGGGTTTCCAATACTACGCCGCACTCCGCCGTAACCTGCATATTATAGGTATCTATTTTGATAATTTTGTCCATCGGCGAGCCGTCGATAACGATCGTGTTGGGAACAGCCGTTTCAAGGCCGCCTTCAATGGACGAAGCGCCGGTTCTCGGGATCACCGCGATCTTATTTTCATTGCAATAGGAAAGCAATTGGGAAATCTCATCGGCACTGGTAACTTTGACCAAAGCCGCGGGGATCGGCTGCGTATAAACGCCGAACACATCAGGATATTTTCTGAAGCGGTCGACACTGTACTGCTTCAATTCGTCTTCATCACTAAGAATCCTGTCAACAGGAATGATCTTCTCAATGTCCCTCAAAATTTTTTCTTTGATGATGTCCATATTTCCTTTTCTCCTTACTACCCAAATTTATCTTACCAAGTAACCGCCGTCTACCACGAGCAAATGCCCATTGACATAATCTGAAGCTTTGCTAGCAAGGAATACGGTCGCGCCCATCAGATCCTGGGTTTCGCCCCAGCGCTCAGCGGGGATATGCTCCAGTACTTTGCGGTTACGATCCGGATCCTTTCGCGTTTCTGCCGTAATCTCGGTTGCGTAATAGCCGGGAGCGATACCGTTCACCTGAATATTGTACTGGGCAAGTTCATCACAATAGGCCTTGGTAAAGCCGGCGAGACCATGTTTGGTGGCAGCATAGGCCGGTGACCATTGCCCGCCCAAATACGAAAACAAGGAGCAAATATTGATGATCTTGCCGCTTCTCTGCGGGATCATCTGATGAGCCGCTTCAAAACTCAATTCAAATGCGGCGGTAAGATTCACGCTAATCATGGGGTCCCATTCAGCACGCCCAAACTCTTCCACCGGCGCCAGTTTACAGATCCCCGCACAGTTCACAAGGATATCCACGCTGCCAAACTCCGAAACACAGGTTTCAATGATCTTCTTGGGGACGCCGTTCTCCGTAATGTCCGCAAGCATAAAAGCGTATTTCACATTTTCCGCTTCGATCAATTTTTTGGTTGTCCCATCATCATCCACAATACTGGGCACCAAAATATTGGCCCCGGCTTTTGCCAAGGCAAGAGAAAAGGCTTGCCCCAATCCGGAATTGCCCCCGGTTACGATTGCATTTTTCCCTTTCAAGGAAAAAAACTCCATGTTGAAATCGGTAATCTCCATGTTATCCTCCGATAATATTCACTTGATTTTTGGTTCGTCCACTTTTTCGCGGGACATGTGCGTGCCATGACCGTTCCTTCATAACACGAACATATCCTCTTATCGATCCGGGATAAGAGAACAAGCGGCAAATCCCATCCAAGCTTCCCGCGGCTTAGCCGCCACCGATCAATCAACGGTTTCCGCTCAGAGGGAAGCAAATTTTCCATCAAAAGCCCTAAATGCAGGTTAAGAGGAGAAAGCCATCGGTCATGATCCCCGCATTGGTTCACTGATCACGCACCATTTTCGGAGTACCCGATGGCTTTTTCCCTCTCATTATCGAACAATGCTTCATCAAAAACTAGATCATATGGCTACAAATATTACTGTATGCTCTGCTAAAAAACCCGGTATTTTCATATTGAGCAGCATATGGTTTCCCGCCCAAGGACAAAAAACGATGATGCTTTCTCAATTTGAAAGGCTATGATTTATTCCGCAAGGAATCCCTGTTCAACGAGCCAGGCATGGGCAACTTCATCCGGTTCCAGGCCTTCGCCATCCACTTGATAGTTCAGGTTCTGCATCACTTCATCCGTCAGCAAAGCAGCGATAGGATTCAGCAATTCGGCGATTTCCGGATTGGCATCCGCATATTCCGTACGCATGCAAGCAGCGGCATTATAAACCGGGAAGAAGCTCTTGTCATCGGTTAAAACAACGAGACCGTACTGGGGAATACGACCGTCAGTCGCAAACACCATACCGACATCCGCTTGGCCATCGCCCAAGGTCTGGTAAACGATCCCCATATCCATGGTGACAATATCTTCACCAAAGTCGCAGCCGTATGTTTCTACAAGACCGGGAAGCCCATCAGGACGGACAGTAAATTCATGGTCGGCAGCCAAAACGAGTTCGCCGGGATTCGCAGTTACATATGCGCCAAGTTCCGAATAACTGGTGATCCCAAGTTCTTCCGCTCTTTCCGCTTTCATGACCAATGCATAGGTATCATTCATCGGAGCATAATCGAGCCAGGTGATGCCATTGGCAGCGTCGGCTTCAATCAGCGCATCATACA
Organism: Clostridiales bacterium; assembly: GCA_040766525.1. GTDB lineage: Bacteria > Bacillota > Dehalobacteriia > UBA7702 > UBA7702 > JAXGQJ01. The sequence continues at coordinate 11,536 of JAXGQI010000003.1, forward strand.
AAGGCTGTGCACCGGCAATGACTTCCGTATTTCCGAGGAAAGAAAGCCAAGCTGTACCGGTATATTCCCAATAGATATCAAATTCGCCATTTTCAAGAGCAGCGCGGCAAACATCAGAACCGGATACATTCGTCTTATCCTCGACGGTATATCCAGCGTCTTCTAATACCTGCAGTGTTAATTGTCCCAAAATCAATTGTTCAGTAAAATCCTTGGAGCCAACTTTGACCGTGATGCCATTACCTTCGGTGTCGTCGCCTTCTGCCTCGGTGCTGCCGCAAGCAACGAGAGAAAGCGCCATGGTGAAAACCATCACCAAAACCAGAACTTTCCATAATGTGTTCTTTTTCATTTAATTCCCTCCTAGTAAAGTATTTATTTTTGAATGTGATCAACAACATTCTTTACGCAGCTGTATTCTTGGTCGCTATTTTTTCCGGGGCCAGCGTCACATTGTCCGTCGTCGTCAACCTTTTTTCTATAATGCCGAGGATGCTGTCAATAAACAATGCCAGCATCGTCGCGTACCCCGCGCCAAGGAGCATGATCTGCATCCGGTTAATATTCTTACCGGCAATAATCAAATCACCCAAACCGCCCGCGCCAACAAAGGCGGCAATAATCGCCGTAGCGACATTGATAACAACGGCCGTGCGGATCCCGGCGAAAATCACAGGAAACGCCAAAGGAACTTCAATCTTAAATAAGATCTGTGCCTTCGTCATCCCCATCCCTCGCGCCGCATCAATAATGGAAGGGTTAACGCCATTGATCCCCGCAATCGTATTATTGAGAATCGGCAAAAGAGAATAGATCCACAAAGCAAAAATAGCCGTCTTAGCGCCGATCCCAAGGATACCGACAAAAAGCGCAATTACAGCAAAACTGGGAATCGTCTGGCAAATATTGACCAATGCCACCACAAAACCGCAAATCTTTTTAAACATCTTACGGGTTAGGATCAATCCAAGGGGAACTGAAGTGCAGATCGCCAGCGTAGATGAAACTACGATTAAATATATATGCTGCCGTAAACAGGTTATGATCTTGGGCAAAGTCAAAAAACTGGAAACGATACTATCCTTCGGATATTCCAGTACATACCGGCCGAAAATCAGCGCCAGGATCACAATCGACACCGGCATGATCCAATCGGGCCCATGTTTTTTAATCATTTTGATTGTCTTCGTTTTTTCCATCTTCGTCCACCGCTTCGTATAATTCCGCAATCCCAATTAAACTTTTGACCTTGTTTTCCTCATCGACACAGAAAATGCTTCTGTCCCCGCTGCTGAACATCAGACTCAAGGCATCATATAAGGTCTGATCTTCCTTCACCGTGGCGGCATAGGGCACAATCGCATCTTCCAGCGTTTTGCTCCCGTTGAAATTACAACCGGCCGCCACAAAACCCAAGGGATGACCGGCATCATCGGTAATACCGATCTGCTCCAAACCGGGGGGAGCTTGCTCGATCCCCCGCAAAATATCTTCCCGCGCCTTGATCGGGAAAAACGGGGCGGAAGAACGGAATCCCTTACAGGGCATCAAGGAAAATTTCTTTAAGATTCTATTCTGTCCGACCAAACTTTCCACAAATTCATTGGCAGGTTTCGTCAAGATATCATGGGGGGTGCCGAACTGCGCGCATTTTCCATCTTGCATGACGGCGATTTTATTCCCCATCTTCACAGCTTCATCCATGTCATGGGTAACAAACACGATTGTCTTTTTCAATTTGGCTTGAATATTTAAAAACTCATTCTGCAATCGGGACCGCGTAATGGGGTCCAAAGCGCCGAAAGGTTCATCCATCAACATAATCGGAGGATCGCCGGCCAAAGCTCTCGCAACGCCGACCCGCTGTTTTTGGCCGCCGGAAAGTGCCGACGGCTTCTTTTTCGCATATTGGGCGGGATTTAAATCAACAAGTTCCATCATCTCAACAACACGGGAAGCAATGCGCTCTTTATCCCATTTTTTCTCAATCGGAACTGTGGCAATATTTTTTTCGATCGAATAATGCGGAAATAGACCGGTCTCTTGAATTACATAACCGATATTGCGTCTCAATTCGATCGGATCGATCGTCATGATATCCTTGTCATCGACAAAAATCTGCCCTTTCGTAATATCAATCAAACGATTGATCATACGCATCGTCGTTGTCTTACCGCAGCCGGAAGCCCCGACGAGAACACAGATTTCCCCTCTCTTAATATGCAGGTTCAAATCGTTGACTACAGGAACACTGCTGCCCTTATAAATTTTACACACATTTTCTAGCCGAATCATACCATCACCCGTTCCTTTAGGAAATACGCTTTTCTGCGGCCCGTTGGAGCAGCTGAAGCAGCCGATCCACGACCAGCTAATCAAGGCGACCAAAATAGCCGCCACCAAAACCATGTTCATAATGCCGCGATTGATGCCCTGAAAAATATAAACGCCGAGACCTCCGGCGCCAATATAGGCGGCAATCGCGCCAATACCAATGCCGAGCACAACAGCGGTCCGACACCGGCAAAAATCACCGGCAATGCCAGTGGGAAACGCACTTTTAAATTGATTTCCAGGCGGTTAACCCCATGCCCCGGGCAGCGTCAATAATCGACTGGTCGATATTGGTCAGCCCAACATAAACATTGCGGATAATCGGTAATTGGGTATAGATCACGAGACCGAAAATCACCGGCGTCATATTCAGCCCCATAATCGGGACCAAAAAGGCAAACAGCGCCAAACTAGGCACCGTCATAAAGATACCCGCAATGTAAAAGCACAACTTGAGCGGCCTTTTTATTATAAGTAATCAAATAACCGATCATCATACCGAGAACAATGGAAATGGACAAAGCAATGAACACCATTTCCAAATGCTGACCGAGTAATTCTAGAATTTTATCTTGTCTTTTAATAACAAATGCAATCAATTCACTCAATTTACCATCCTCTTTATGGGCACCTCTAAAAACGTCAAATTTCCTTTAGCATATCATACCCCCCGAAAAATCAAGGGATTTTGCAAAAAATGTATGAATTTATCGTAGAATCATCAAAATATCTGTCTTAAACAGCCATGCACACCACGATTTACCGCCCATTTTCTATAAATGGGCAGACTTATCCTTCTATATGGATACCGCAGCTTTTACACCAACCAAATAAGCCCATCTGCTAAGATTGTAGGCAAGATTTTTAAGGTAATCACGCAGGTTGTGCGGTCTATCCCAATGACTCTAGTGGTCATGCCACCCATCGAATTTGTCATATGTCCAAAAACATGTTCTACCCTTGCTCTAACCTTTGATTTTTCCTTATTTGAAGCCTTTTGTTCCTCGCTTAACGGTTTGTTGCGGTATCCTTTTTCGTGGATATTTAAAATTATATCGGGATTTTCTCTCGATTTTATCGTGCAGTTCCTTGCCAGTGTAGGCACTGTCAGCATTTAACACATTGTCCTTATCGTCAATCAAATCAACTATCGCGGCTATCGTGAACGGCGGCATCTGTAACCGAAAAATCCGCAATCATCTTACTGTCGCTATCAACTTTAACATGGTCTTTATATCCAAAATGCTTCTCGCCGTTTTTCTCTGTCCAGCGTGCATCAATGTCCTTTTGACAGCGTTTGTTTTCATTGTCCTGCCAAAGTTCCTCGCCATCGCCCTCTTTGATTTTCTTGTTTTCATCACGGTTGTTGCGTTGTTTCGGCACATCAACAAAACTTGCGTCAACGATGCTGCCCTCGCGTGTAATCACCCCGACTTGTTCCATTAATGCGGCAAACATATCAAACAATTCCTTTGATTTTCCGCTGTTTTTAAGCATTTCACGATAAAGCCATATCGTCTTGGCGTCAGGAACTTTATCGCCCAGCGACAACCCCAAAATCGCTGAAAACTCAGACGGTCGTTTATCAAATATTCGGTCATATCATCAGCAATATGATACCACTCTTGTAATAGCATTATCTTGAACATCAGCATATTATCCATTGCGGACGACCTCCCTTATCGCCCTTTTCTCTTGGAATTGCTGTGTCAAGCGTGGGGCGGAATATTTCAAAATCCACCGCACCTGCCACTTTTTCAAGTGGGTCACCCATTTTACTGAGCCTGTCAAGGCGATTATCTTCGGCAAAAAAATTTATCTGTTTCATAGGTATATTATATCATATTTGGGCGAATATTGCATGAGGTTTTTAGAGATGCCCTTATATGATAATGGCGGTCAGTTCAATCAATCATATGCCGGTTTTATTCATCATAGCTATATTTACACAACCGACCTTGAGCTCTTCTTCATTTTCCCGATTCGCCCATTGGTTTTTTAACACATACAAGGAAAAAACAACGCATCATCCCTATCCTCTCTAAAAAAGAGCAAAATTCATGCCAAAATCTTGTCGTGCCAAGCAACGCGGGAAATAATATTAAACAAAGAACCTTCACGCCTGCTTTATGATGATCTCATGGATAGTAGCCCCCCACCGGCATAGAACCAAATGCCCTTGATTTTGCCCTAAATTGCCTCTTTTGAAAAGATATTTTGCGCAAAGATATTTTTCACGCAAATTTTTTAGGCACATTTAAAGGCAAATTTTGCTTCCGTTTTGTTGAAATATCCCACAATCATCCGGCCTTCCGTTTCAAAATAACAAAAATACGGTGACGGCGAACAGTCCGCACCCTGCTTCAGTACCCCCATTCCCTGCCTTTCCCCCATCTTATCCGGCGAAACGGTTTTTTTGGCATAAAATATCATCGACTCCGTATCTTTGGCATCGAATTTGCATTTTACAACGAATACCATAATCTCTAAGCAAATATGTGGCAGTGAACCCATCCTGCTCCTCTCTTATTCAAAGATATTGAAGAAGCGGCGCCTCTTTGGAGACGCCGCTTCTTCCAAATTGTTGGCAAAAGACGCTAAAAGCAAATTCTTACATCCATACCGGGAAGCATCATGCGCAAAACTGACCGTCAAGCCGAAGACCAAAGCGCACAAAAAAGGGCATTAGCCTTAAAAAGGCCAATGCCCAGCATTTTATAGAGTGGCGCATTACAATATCTTTATCGCAGATACCATCAAATTGCGTCCATCGTCAAAGGGGCGATCTTGGTTTTCGTATATTTTACAATTTCACCAAGACGCACCGAGTCGGAATGATTGGCAATAAAGGTATAGGCTTCGCCATGTTTTTTTGCCCGCCCGGTTCTGCCGATCCGATGAACATAATAATCATTTTCCGCAGGGATATCATAATTAAAGACCGTATCCACATTATCAATATCGATCCCTCTGGCCGCCACGTCCGTCGCCACCAAAATATGCAGCTTTCCTCTACGGAAATTACCCAAAACCTTTTCTCGTGTGCTTTGACGAACTTCTCCGTGGATGCAGTCGGCTAAATAGCCCCGGTCACACAAAGTCGTGGTGAGTTTCTTCACTTTCCGCCGGGTATTACAAAAGACGATGGCACGGCCATACTGTTTCGCATGAATGATGCTATCAATGGCATGGATCTTTTCGTTTTCCGCCGCCTTCAGGCTATACTGCATAATATCAGGCTTATTTTCCCGATTTTCCGGCACTGTAACCCGGATAGGATTTTTCTGATAGTCACGGCTAATCTTCGCCACATCTCCTGAAATCGTTGCCGAAAGCAACGCCAGATTGGTCCGGTTTGTCATTAGATCCATGATCTTCGTCACATCTTTGTAAAAACCCATATCCACCATGCGATCGGCTTCGTCCAAAACCGCTGTAACAACATTGTTCAACCGGATCGTCCTGCGATTGATATGATCCAAAAGCCGACCCGGCGTTGCAACAATGATTTGCGGCCGCTTTTTCAGGGCGCGGATCTGCACATCAATAGATTGCCCCCCGTAGATGCTCAGGACACGCACGCCCTTTTTATATTGGGCCAGCTCTTTTAGTTCCATGCAGATTTGCAAAGTTAATTCACGGGTAGGAGCAAGAATCAATACTTGCAGCTTCCCGTCTTCCGTATTGACATGCTCAATCAAAGGGATACCGAAAGCCAAGGTTTTCCCCGTACCTGTCGGCGCTTTCGCGATTACATCTTCCCAAGCCATTAAGGCAGGGATTGTTTTTGCTTGCACCGGCGTAGCCGTTTCATATTGCTTTTTTTTCAAGGCGTTCATTATCGCCAAAGACAAGTTCATTGTTTCAAATTTAATATTTTCCATTTTACCTTCATTTCTTTTTACAAAATAAGGAGAAAGCATTTGGCTCTCTCCTAAAAGTTCACTTTATCTGCTGTTTCTTCTTTCATATTTTTGCGAATGCCACAGGTTCCCCGCACCCAAGGGACAATTCGGCATTCCCAAAACCGCCACAGATAACGCCAATGATCATCCCGCCGGCCTGGTTTAGTGCATAAAAAAACCTCTCTATCAAATTTGGACGGTGTCTTTTTGACTTCTCCAAACTTCGTTAAAGAGATTCAACATTCAGAACGATCCATTTGTTTTCTTAGCTTAGTAAGTATAACATAGTGATCCGACAAATGCAAGGCCTTCATTTTCCCGCAGATTCCCGCCGGATAAGGCACTATTAAGATCCCGTTTCAAAGCAAAGGGAAGGCCCAACCCTTCCGTGTCGGGCCTTCCATCGGGATACCGTTCAAAATACCCCTACGCTTTCTTAATCTGACTGAATTCACGGATCATCAACTTTTGGCAATCGATATCGCAAGGCCCGGCGACTGTCGCTAAACCCCGCGGTGGTTGGATCATTGACCGCAGCCCAAATTCCCGCTAAAATCGCGACGACAACAACCGGATTTTTGATACTGTCTAAGACCAACAACCAAAGGATGTGCCATGAAGTGATTTCCCCCCAGGACATTCCAGCTCCTGCCAGCATTGGTGCTATTATTAAAGTGGCAATTTGCGCCCAAAATACCGGGTTTTTCAGACGCACTTTCCAATTGATCCTCATTTCCATCACATCCTTTCTCTTTTTGATCAAGCTACTTTGCAACTAATCCCATTTAACTGTGCGTAAGCGCCAAATGGCTTTCGCACCCCTTGTCCCGCCCCTATTCTTTCCTAGCCGATGGAACAGCAAAAGAATATGTACTAGCATATGCGCGATCGCCCCCCAAATGTGCACCTTTAAGGCGGCGGGAAGCGTGAAGAACGGCCCCCCCAATGATAATCTCATACCTAAAAACAAAAAAGGGCGGCCGTCATGATCGACGCCACCCAAATTACGCTTCTCCCGATACGCCCCCGCTCCAAAAAGAAGAAGATGGGGCAAAACGGAATCGCTTTATGCTAATTCTTTAATTAAGTCTTCCAAAAATGCAATCGTCTTCTTCTTGGAAGCCAATCCCTGATTCTCCATAAAGATTTTCTTCAAATAATTTTCAAAGGCCACTGTAACATGGCTTTCATCCATAAAAAACACTGCGGTCGAGGACATGACCATGACCCCATACTCTTCTTTTACATAAATCATCATGCTGTTATCTTCACCGGGATTAAGCTGCACATGGTAATTGTCATATTTTTTCAACATGGAAACGACAGATTCTAAATGCTGACGATATTGCTCCGGCGTATAGGCTAATCCTTCCACACCGGATAAAGTGACAAAGGGCAACTTCGCTTTCCCTTCTCGGATCGAAGCAAGCTCGGGTAACCGCAGAATCTCCGTAAACTTATGATTACGCACACTTTTCTTAAAGTTCTCTTTGCGGATACGATAATAATCCTGTATCCCTTTCTTTTCACGGGGTTCCAGCGACACCGTCATTTGCCGCAGAACCGTGTTGGGCAAAGTCATGATCGAAAGGCCGTTACACAACATAAAAGAATTAGCCACATTGGCATCTAAACTACTGAATACGGTCAGCAATTCCTGACTGTGGGATGCCGGGATCACCTGCATCAACGGACGACAGAGAGCAAAATAATTGGAAAACTCCTTCATGGCCGCCTCTATCCCTTTTTCCTCCCAAATCACCGTTATGGCTTCGCATCCTTCCATATCCCCAACGGAATTTGAAACGATGGCGCCAATCTCCGGTGCAATCATCATCGTGCGGCGATAAATCCCGTCTCGTTTCTTGGGATAATAATACGGTTCGATCTTCCCTGTCATATATAACGGCATCCACCAGGAAATAGACGCCAATACTTCCCCCAAACGGCGGCTGACGGTATGAATGATCCGAATGCGATTACCCCGACGGATCACTCTCCTGCTAATAACCGCCAACGGTCATTGGCCACCGTATCCTCCAGCATCTCAATCGACCTCCTCTCATCACTGTAAAGGCAAATCGTCCGCGGTATCCACATGCAAAAATATGCAAAAGGAAACCACAAGCGCCTCTCTTTTCCCATCATTGCCGTAATAGCCACGATTCCTCCTTTTTCGGAGGGGCGGCAATAACCGGCTGCCTCTTGGGAACAGCAGTTCGTTTTCTACGGAAGATTGGGATAAAAACCCCAAGAAAGATTCTACCGCCTGGTTTTTCTCCGCCGATATCATCGCTGAGCCAATTATAGATCCGCAAGGCCGTCATGCTTCTCTCTCGGCAGAAGTGCGGCGATTTTTTGCATCGCTTCTCCAATGGCATCCCATTGATGAGGCTCTTGCCATTGCTCTTGCTAAAAGCATTCCGCCATGATACGCGTATTTCTCATTCTTAGCCGAAAGCGCTTACCGCTGCTACGCAAAAGCGGCTAATATAAAGCATCCAACGATATATAACGCCCAAGGGCACTATTGCTCGTATTTGTAACCGTCATTAAAAATCAAGCTTTTCATGAAAACGCATATCTTCACTTCGCTAAACAAATGAACCGTCTTTTTGCGCAGACAATATAGCAGAGTAAAGAAGGATAAGGTAAAATAACCCGGACAGTGAAATCAGAAAAATCAATGACAGATTAATGCTGACATCACCATATTGCCGTCATTGACAAGCGCTGAAAAGCAACACGCTCTTGGTTTAGTCAAGGGCGTGTCATTTTTACACCATTGAAATTTTTTTATTTTACGGGATCACTCCATCGTCAGATCAAATGTATAGAAAGCGTCCACATAATCGGTAAAAAGAAATGGAAAAATCACCGCCGAGATCTCCGGTGTCAATCATGGCATAGCCGATCCCTTCCTCAAACGGAATTATCTCCCCGATTTCCCACTCATAGCCGGAATGGGCAAAAGAGACTTCCGGATGATCCAAAAGAACAATCTTCGCCCCGGCCGACACCGGGATCATAGCGTTATAGTGATACCCCATTCCCGTTCCGTCTTCAGAAAAATCTGCTGGTGAAATGCTTTCCCCATTGATTGTAAAAATCGGCACATCGGTATCTTCCTCCACCTGGACAATTTCGATCACAATATCTTCCGCTCCAACGATCGGCCGAAAACGTGATATCGATGGGGGTAAACAAAATGGAATCCCCTTCTAAATCCAATGTCTGCCATCTGCCGTCAAACGACACATACCAGGCACCGTCATCTTCAACATACGCACCGTTTTCCCAAACAGCTTCGGAAAAATCCAACAAGCCTGTTTGATTAACCAGCACCTGATGGACCACATTGTATTCGCTGAAAGTGGTCGCTTATCTGAATAAAACAGCATTGGCGCCGTCAATAATCGTCTTCCCATACAGCTGCTCCCCAGCGGCTCCTCAAAGCCACCATAAATACTCACTCACAATTTCATCCCGCCACACCAAGCGAAACGGTTCCAGCCGTTTTGACAAGATCGTGGCGACAAGGGGCGTCTCAAAATAGTCAGCATATACGCCCAGTTGATAAACGAGCCCAATATAATACGGTTCTTGATCAAAATATGCTTTAACACCGTGACCGATAAACTCATTTCGCAAAGCACCTCGAAAAATGCGGGCTGCTTCCTGATCCGCACCAGTTGCCTCAGATTTTGACACCATCATCAACACCAGAAGGCTCATCTCCTTCCGTACTTCGGAAGACCTTAAAGATAAGGCCGTCTACACCGCACCCAAAGAAAGCACCGCAATACAAAGACACACAACTAAGACAATGACCAAGGGCCGCTTCCCCTTTTTCGTCTGCCTATCCTCACTGATATCATCATGGCTTGGGGCTCCAAGGCTGACCGCAAAAAGCATCTCCCGGACCAAGATCATACGCATATTTGCAATGCATCATACTGCCTCCATTCAACCCTATCTTGTCTCCATTATAAAAAAATTGTCGAAAAAACACAAGGGAAATCAGCGCTTCGGGAAAGATTGATATTGACAGCATGCCGCCGTCTTGCTATACTCAATCTGTATTAAACAAACTAGTGCAGTTGTGACATCGAGAAAGGATAAAACTTTATGATCAATCTCGACGATCATCAGGATCGGCGCCCTCTCTATTTGGCAGGATCATCTCCCAAATTGAAGATCTCGCTTTACACGGCGTGTTAAAGCCCACAACAGCTGCCCTCCCTTCGCAGTTTGGCAATGGAACTCTCCATTAACCCAAACACCATCCAACGGGCATATAAGGAGCTGGAAAATAAAGTGTCATCTATTCCATACCGGGAAAAGGCTCTTTATCAACCCTGATTCGGAAAGTCTGTTTACAGGGCAAAGAGAAACTTTATAAAGATTTAGCAGAGCTGATCGCGCTCACGCGAAGGCCAAGCAATAAATCGACAAGGCGGATTTTTTATCGGTCTGCGAAAAACTGGCTCTCTACGAAAGCAGGTGAAGGAATTGATTGATATTATTGATATCAGCAAATCATTCGATGACATCTTATATGCTTTAAACCATGTGAGTTTACAGGTAAAAACCGCCTCCATTTTTGGTTTGGTCGGAACGAACGGCGCAGGAAAATCCACGCTGCTTAGGATTTTAGCAGGGGTATTGAAGCAGGATGCGGGCATATTTCCATTAACGGCAAAGCGCCGTTTGAAAATATCGCCGTGAAATCATCCTTTTTCTATATTTCCGATGAGCAGTTCTTTTTCCCCTAATGCCACGCCGAAAGATATGCGCAATTATTATGAGATTATTTACCCTCGTTTTGATAAAAAACCATACTTTTGATCATTTGTTTCGCCACTTCATTTCTTAGAATCGTGAAAAATCACTGATCTTTTCAAAGGTATGAAAAAACAGATCCCCCGCATCATCGCCGCCATTGCCGCCAATGTCGATTACAGCATTTTCTGCAGATGAACCTGGACGGCTCGATCCGGTAAATGCGCTGGCGCAAAAAGCCTTTTCGCCGCGGGTTTCGATAGAGCGAGATCTAATCCAGCCATACGCTTCCCACAACGGCAGGAGTTGAAGACATTTCGGCGATCATATTGGTTTACTCCATGTAAAGAAATACATTCCTTCATCACAGGAATTGGACGATATCAAAACCCATATCCACAAGATACAAGCGATCTTTCCCAATAAAGAATTGACGAGGGCGTGCCCCCTGATTCACCTGCGCATGGAAAGAAGGGGTTCTCTTTACGATCATCGCCCGTGGCGATACGACACGATCTTAGCAACGGTTGAAAAGGAGCACCCTACTTTTATTGAGGCTTTGCCCTTCTTAAAGAGATTTTCATCAATGAAACGAGGTAAAGCAGATGTCCCGCAACCTCTCATATAAAGGAAATCTCGCGTCTAACATGGAAAAGGACAATATGGCTGCCCTTGCATTTGCCTTTGGCCTTCTTTTCTTTGCTTGCCGGTTGCCAACAGCATCCAGATCCAAGAAATCCAGAATTATGCCGAGGATTTTACCTTCAATATCGCCCAGCAAGTCAACAGCATCCTCGTTTTCAGTAACGCGGTATCAAAAGTCCTCTTGATTGCCGCAGCTTTGCTGGCCGGCTGTGTATTTTTCTACTATATGCACAATAAACGGCAGGTCGATTTTATCAACAGCCTTCCTGTCAGCCGCACCAGACTCTTTTGAATCAATACATCGCCGGGGCAACCAGCGTCTTGTTTTTCCCTTTTATTGTGATGTATCTTTATAACCGTCATGTCGTCACCTTGGTTTCTGGCTATGGTTCCACGATTGGACGGCGGTTTGGAGTTCACTTCTATTCCACGCCCTCTTCTTTCTTGTCATTTACAGTTTTATCGTATTGGCGGGAACTTTAACAGGCAATCTGATCATCCAAATCATCGTTTCAGCGATTTTCTTCGCGATCCCTTCCGGTATTTCGTCTTTTTGGGAACGATGGATGCCACGGCCAGACCTTTATGCTGCTTTCAGTCATCTGTTGCACGGGCCATCCATCTTTCTCCATACTGCTCATATCGTTTACGGCAGCAGCGACTATACGTTTGCCGTATTAGCCTCATGCCTCCTTTCCTCACCTTCTTAGTTGTAACTGGGCTGGCCCCTTCTCTCTATCGGAAACGGCCTTCGGAAGCTGCGCGCCATCGCCTTTTCTTTCGCAAAACCTCTATTACAATATCCTGTGTCATCGCACCTACGACGGCATGCACTTTTCTTCACCAAATCGGCAATTCTGGCGGCTGGATGGTCTTCGGTTTCGTATCCGGCGCCTTCATTTGCAGCCGCATCATTGAAATTATCTATGCTTTCGACTTGGCGCGCTGCTGCCGCCATTTCCTGAGCCTGGTCATCTTCCTCCTGCTCTTTTCAGGCTTAGTGCAATCCCATTTCGATTTAACAGGGTAGCGACCAGCATACGCCCAATGCCGAGGAAGTAACGAAGTCCGGGTCGAATTCGGCGACTATAATGTTTTTCATATACTGAATACGCGGCGAAAACGATTCCTCCCATTTCGTCATCGCCCCACATTAAACGGAAATCGCGCGAACGGCGGATGCCTATCGCCTGACGGAGAATAGCGTAATGCCGCCAATTGTAATATCGCGAAACATGGGAAGAACAAACCAAACCATATTTTTACACGAAATGTTATTCCGCGGATACGCTCTATTTGAATGTTATTTACACCTTAAATAACGGCAAAACTCAGCACGGCGATATACCCAAGTCTTCGCGCAGGAAAATACTTGACGACTGATCACATCTTAAGCGACCGGGAACATCGGAAAACCAGATCCCCTCCGCCGAACAAACCTATGCCGTAAAACTGGAAACTATGAGTTCTATACGATTTATGCCGGTTTTACGAAGAATATCCCTGGGCAAGACTTTGAAGAACGCCTCTTTGCTGCCTGCCGTGAAGATCTTTGATCCCTGATATCGCAACCACGAAAGAAGAATTGCCCATCGGCATGTTCTCTTCAGCAAGCGCAAAAGACGGCAGCTCTATATGGCCAGATTTTGCCCAATCTACCCGTCCTTTGATCGAGTTTTTGCTCTTCTGGAAGAAACAGGCTATGAACAAGACTTCTTTATCCTCGAACCCGATGAAGTCAGCTATATTTTGGCTACGACCTATGGAAATGACGACGGTAGTATCCAGTCAGAGAAAAAGATCACCGATCAAGAAGAAATTGCCGCCATTATGCAAACTACAGCCCCAATCGTGGCAATTAATTACAGTCTGCTCTATCAACGATTATAATGAACACCTACGAATATAGGCCTACGCCCGACAACCGGGGATCCGCTACCCAGCATAAAAAAGCTGACTTCCACTATAAACATCCAAACTACCAGACATCTTCTCTCTTTTGGCGTTAATAATCCCCTTTGCCCAAAGCGTGAGGAGAGAAAATCGGCAATGACGGAACCATATATCGAGACGAAACTGAATGGTGAACAGAAATAAAAAGAGGTTCATGGCGCTTTCATTGAAATCAAAATCTACGCGCGTCTACCATGTTGGGAACGAAAAAGTCGGGCATTAGGATAAAATCATCTCTCCACGGAAAAGGAGAGATTTGCTGCGTCCTGGCGACCTCCGGTTCCGAACGACGCCGTTAAATATGCTGGCAGGCTTAGAAACGACAAAAGGCGTCAGCAAATCGACTGAGCAACGCGACATTTCCGCGCTTAGATGAAAAAAGTCGCCCTTTTTCCACAAAACAACGCTTTGGTTTGAAGCTTCCAATCCACAACTGATGCTTCCATTACAGCCCTGGAAAAGGTTTTACGCGGCCATGATTTTCGCGCTCGACAAGGCAAAGGCCTCGGAAAGGAAGCCCGGAAAGATGCTCAAACGTCCGCTCGGACTGAGCAATCACGAAACCACGGAAATGAGCGTGCAACAAACAGCGGGTGGGATTGCCAGAGCCTTCGTGTCCGCTTTTCAAGCCTATTTTGCCGACGAACCCACCGGTAATTAGATTCCAAAACCAGCAATGAGGTCATGACTTTGATGGTGCGCATGGCCAAAAAATACCGGCAAACCCTCGTGATTGTGACCCATGATATTGAAATTGCCCGCTATAGCGACCGCATCATCCATATTCTCGATGGTAAAATCGACGATGACCAACCCAATATTTCCTTACTCGCAAACCAATGTACGGAAGAAATTAATCAAACGGGAGAACGCATGGCATGAAAAAGAAACGCTTGGCTGCCCTAATCACCATACTGATGCTGCTTTGCGCCGGCTGGACGCCGGTCCTGGCTACAGAAGAAGCCGATACGGAAATACCAACTCAAACAGAAACATTGACGACTGCTCTTACCCCCAGCCATCATTAGCGGCTAAGGCTTTGGCGAAAAATTTGCGTCACCAACGGCAAAAATTTACGCTGAATTATACTTTAAAAAACACCAGTATGAATATGTTTGATCCAAATATGATCGCAAAAGTCAGCGGCGGAGAAAAAGTCTCGACTTCAAAGATACCGATACGTTCTATGTGGAGAGCATCGCCTCAACGGAACAAAATCTTTAAGCATCGGCAATACCCTGATGCTGGAAGCAGTGGCGACCTCGTACCCGCATATTGCCGTATCCTATGAATACTTCGACAATGGGCGTCAAATACCCGGGGGCTGCCGATCTTAACATCAATGGTGCCGCTGCAACAGCAACAAAAAGTCCGTTTACAGAATATTTTGGCATCAGTGAAAATCCGAAATCATCACTGGGAATGAATATGAATTACAGATAGATCATCAATCGGCTACGGGAAATTTATGTCTTGGAGCGGCAGCTCAACTCTGCAGGAATCATGATCGCTTCCGCCTATTTAGAAACTTGGCTCCGTCAAGCGAATTGAACAATACAGTGGGCAGCCTTTATCTCAGCTTTGACGAGCCGGAACAGAAACGCTAAATTTCATCTTAAATTAAGAAGAACGACCATGAAACAGCCAAAGTCTCAGCCAAACATTCGCGATTGAAAATCAGCGACTACACGCCCCCCATCGAAGAGGAATCGGAGCTTCCGATCGAAGAAACCGAGTGGATTCAGCCCCATTCTCTTCCTTTTGGTCATCACCCCGATCGCTGCCGGTATCATCACCGCAACGATCCTGTTGGTAAAGAAAAAACGCGCCTAAAAAGCTGCCCGCATCTTAGCGGAAGCAGAAGACGATGAGGACGATGAGGATTTCGATCTGCTTTCTATGTGCTTTAGAAGCCTACTCAGGAGAAAAGTGCGCACAATTTTGACGGTGATGGGTGTCGTCATCGGGACCTGCTCCATCGTTGTCATGATCTCTCTCGGCGTAGGCCTTAACGAAATGCAGGAAGCCTCTATCAATGAGATGATGGATCTCACCGTGATCGAGGTTTATTATAGCGGCGGCACATGGAGAACATCATAGAAGAAAATAACAATCCGTCTTTGAACTCAATGATGAGATGCTGAACAGCTCTACGCGCTGGATCATGTCAAGGCGTTACGCTGGTCCTGAATCTTTACGGGGAAGCGAAAATCACCGCCGGGAAATATCAGCATGTGCAAGCAATCTCAAAGGGATCGACACCGGCAGCCTCGATTTATTCGGTTATGAACTATTGGAAGGCAATTTGATCGAGGAGAGCGGCAAGCAAAACAAAGTCCTCTTCGGTGAAGATGCTGTCTATAACTTCTTCACCCTCGACGCCACCTGAGAACCGATTCATTTCTACCCGGATGAAACCGAGAGAACCCGACGCCGCCCTTTGACCCGATGAGCGCCAGGCTCTCCATCACCGCCGTCAATACCAGCAAGGAGTCCACGCAAATTCCCGCCGATCTTTCGGACAGCTATAACAGCGATGGCAGTATCGGCAGCGGAGGCGACCCCGCGCCCGGCGCAGGCGCAACTGGGAAAACTTATAGCTTCCAAACTGCCGGCATTATCAAAGGCGATTACAGTAAGGACTACGGCGATTCCTATAATGCTATTTATATCGATATCGAAATGGCCAAAAAGCTCTTAAAAGAATACAATACCTAAATGGAATCAAAACCTCATTCAGCTATTATAATGCCAAGGTCAAAGTCAGCGACGTCGCCTATGTGGAAGAGGTGGAGGCGTTCATTCAAGAACAGGGGTCACACTCCACAGCGGCGCATCAATACGGAATCACTCCTAGAAATGACCAGGATCATCCAGTTGCCTTATGGGATTGGCGCCATCTCCTCTTTAGTTGCCTTAGGCATTACGAACACGATGATCATGTCGATTTACGAGCGAACGAAGGAAATCGGCGTGATGAAGGTTTTGGCTGCCGTTTTGATGATATTCGAGCCCTCTTCTCTGTGAAGCCGGAGCTATAGGCCTTCTTCGGCGGATGTTTCGGCATCCTGGTAAGTTATATGATCTCTTTATCCTCAACCTGATCGCTTCCGGGATCATGCAGGCGGAAGGCACCGAGGTCACCGGTCATATCTCGGTTATCCCTCTTGGCTGGTCCTGATGGGGACTGGCATCGCCCCTGCCATACCTTTAGTCGCCGGGTTCTACCCCGCCAATCGAGCGACGCCATCAGCGCTTTAGCAGCGATCCGCCAGGAATAAAACCACTTAAAAACCGCCCGGGTATACCTGGAGCGGTTAGATTGTCGACAAAGTCGACAAGATGGGAGACACAAGACGAAAAGCCTAGAGCCAGGAAAAGCAAAGTCCCTGGAAGCGCAGTGTATATAGAGATACATAAGCGGTCAGGGGCTTTGGTTTGACAACGCTATTGGCTTTTGTCTGCAGTCTCAAACCGCTCCGGGAATACCCGGAGCGGTTTAATTTTTATGTTCTTATAAAATTTAAGCATTATTGGCGGCTAATTTTGCGGCCAGTTCCAAATCCTCTTCATATTTCAAGAGGAAATTATAGGTAGCAGGGACCTGCTCATCCCCCAAATCCTTTACTTTCAGTTTCGTCAAGACCTTGGCCCAATCGAGAGTTTCGGCAATGGAAGGTTTTTTCTTCAATTTTTCTTTGCGGAGTTTATGCACAAAATCGGCGATCTGGCGGGAAAGCTCCTTGTCAATCCCGGGCACTTTCGCATCAACAATCACCAATTCCCTTTCATAGGTAGGATAGTCGATATAGAAGTGGACACAGCGCCGTTTCAAACCGTCGCTAAAATCCCGGGCGCCATTGCTGGTGAGGATCACGAGCGGAATCGTCTTCGCCTTGACCGTTCCCCATTCCGGAATCGTCACCGCAAAATCCGAAAGCGCCTCTAAAAGGAAACTTTCAAATTCTTCGTCACTCTTATCGATCTCATCGATCAAGAGCACCGCTTGTTTTTCCGACAAAAACGCCTTCAACAAAGGACGGGGCAACAGGAATTCCTCGGAAAAGATATCCTTTTGAATCTCATGCCAATGACTGTCCCTCGATTGGCTTTGCAGAAAGAGCAACTGCTTTTGATAATTCCAGTCATAAAGAGCATGATGTTCATCCAGACCTTCATAGCACTGCAAGCGGATGAAGTCCATATCGAAAGCATTGGCCATCACACGGGCGAGTTCCGTCTTCCCGACCCCAGCAGGGCCTTCCAATAAAATAGGTTTTTGCAGGAAACTGGCCAAACTTACAATCAAAGCCAAATCATCGGCGGCATAGTAGTTCTCCCTTTGTAATTCCTGTTTAATGATCTCAGCGTCAAACATTTTCTCAACTCCATGTCTCTTCAATTGGGTATGGATTTTCTATCCATAATAGTATATCATATTTATGGAGTTTGCAAATTAAAAATTATTTCAAATTTAGGAAGAAAAAATGGAACAGCATTTACTGAATTTTGCCCGCTATCTTCGGCAAGCGGGGATGAAGATCGCCTTGAGTGAAATCACCGACGCCATCCAAGCAATTTCCCGGTATGGGATTGAGGATGAACGACAATTTTATCAATTACTCCGGGCCACCATGCTCAAAGATGAGGTGGACCAGGATATTTTCGATATGGCATACCGTATCTTTTTTTCCATGGAAACCAAGAAGCCCAATTTTATCCAGGATATGCCGGAAGAAAAACCTTGTGACGGCAAGGATGAGACCGCAAACAGCGACGGCAGCGGCCAAGGCAAAGCCGGGATGGGGGCGGCTTCGACGGAATTCTATACCGCCTTAAAAAAACGGGATCTGTCCAAACTTTTAGAATTGATGGACAATCAATTTGACGATCTGCTTCTCTTAGATTCCGATCTTGAAGAACTTTTAAAAAAGATCAAAGTGCGCATGGAATGGTTCATGGTAGAGAATGCCGTGGAACTGGAAGGTTCCGAAGGTTTCGCGGATATGGAAATCCTGGAAGAGATGGAAACCTATATCCGGCAACGCCTGGAAAAACGCATCGTCGAAGAGCGGAAAGAGGAAGGGATCACCCAGCTTTTGGACGATGAAAACCTCTTGAAAAAAGATTTCACCGCTCTCAATGAGGATCAAGTGCGAGAAATGGAACGGCGCATCACGCGCCTGGCCAACAAATTGGCAGCCCGCTATTCTTACCGTTTGAAACCCTCCAAAAGCGGGCAAGTCAATATGCGGAAGCTCTTGATGGAAGCCGGGAAAAAGGGCTATACCCCGGAAAAAATGTTTTATCTTGATAAGGTGAAAAACAAGCCTTCCATCGTTATTTTTTGCGATATCTCCGGTTCCGTATCGGTCTACAGCGCCTTTTTACTCCAATTGGTCTATTCCATGACGCGCTGCTTCAAAGATATCCGCACCTTCCTCTATGTTGATGAAATCGAGGAAGCCACCGTTGCCTTCCAGGAAAGCAATGTCCAAGACGCCGTGCGGGAAGCGATCCGTCATGTACGCTGTTCCAGGTTGGGGATCTCCAATTACGGACAAGTCTTTGAACTGTTCCGCAAACAATATATCGACTGCCTCCATAAAAAAACCACTCTCCTCATCTTGGGAGACGCCAAAAACAATTGGTATCCGCCCCGGGAAGAGGAGTTGGCCCATATGCAAAGCCTCGTTGAACGGGTGATTTGGCTCAATCCCGACCCCAAAGAGAATTGGAATAAGGATGACAGCATCATCTCCACTTACGCACCATTTTGCAATCTCGTACTGGAGTGCCGCAACCTCGACCAGTTTGAGCGCGCCATGAAACAAGTCATCTGACCGAAAACCCATACGAAAATTAGGCTCCGACCGCACAGATGGGCTCCGGAGACTTTGGTTTGACAACGCATTCGGCTTTTTGCCGTCGAGAGGCCCCAATGGATTGGGGCCTTTTTTGAACGGTGTATTTTCGCCAATTCGCACAGATAGCAGGCCGCCGGGAGAGCGTAAAATGCCAGGCGAAAATGATCAACAAGGTGATAACTTACACCATATTTCTACCTCTTTCGCTTTAACCACCGCCCTTTTCATGTTATAATGATAGGATAGCAACAGCGATACAGGCATCCTCGGAGGAGATTGAATGAAAAACCGCGCCATTGATATGACAAAAGGGCCCATCACAAAAGAATTGATTGTATTTACTTTGCCCTTTATCGCTTCTAATTTATTACAAGTATTTTATTCTTCGGTAGATGCTTTTTGGCTTGGCCGCTTCATCGGGAAAGAAGCGGTAGCGGCCGTAACGGTTTCTTTCCCCATTATTTTCCTGCTTTCGGCCTTCTTTATCGGCTTTGGCTTGGCCGCCAATATTATGATCTCGCAATATGTCGGTGGGAAAGAATACCATAAACTGAAAGAAACGGCTTATACGTCCCTGGTTTTTTGTCTCATCGGGGGCATCCTTATCGGCGTGCTCGGCTTCCTTACCGGGGAAAAGCTCTTGGCTCTCATGCAGACGGATGAAAGCATTCTCCCTTTAGCCGGCAATTATCTTCGGATCTATATCAGCGGTGTTGTTTTCGTCTTCGGCTATAATCTCATCGCCGCTTTCTTTCGTGGCATGGGAGACGCCAATACGCCGATGCGGTTGATCATTCTGGGCACCGTGGCCAATATCATTTTAGACCCGATTTTGATTTTTTACTTTGATCTTGGGGTATCCGGTGCGGCCTTCGCTACGATTCTGGCGCAAATGATCGCCTTTTGCTACGCACTTTACCTTTTATATAAAGGAGACCATCTTCTGTCCGGAAGCTACCGGGGATACCGTTTTCAGACCGAAATCGCAAAAACCATCCTCAAACTCGGCATTCCTTCCTCCTTTCAGCAGATTGCCGTTTCATTGACGATGATTTTCATGATGTCCATGGTCAATCTGATGGGGCCCAATGTAACCGCCGCTTATGGCATCGGCATCATGGTGGAATCCTATGTTTCCATCCATATTATGAGCTTTAATGCGAGTATTTCCACTTTTGTGGGGCAAAATATCGGCGCAGGTCAATTGGAGAGAGCAAAGGAAGGCGTGAACCGCGCCTTATTATTAACGACTGCTTTTACCGCTTTTTTCGTCCTCTGCATCCAATTGATCCCCGGCAGTCTATTGGGCATTTTTATCACCGATCCCCATGTCATTACGGAAGGGGTCACCTACCTTCGAATCGGCTCGATCTCTTACTTCTTTTTTGGCACGATGTTTATCTATACCGGCGCTTACCGGGGGGCGGGAGCAACCATGTCCACTTTGGTCTTGACCGTTTTGTGCGCTTGGGGGATTCGCCTGCCATTATCCTGGCTTTTGGGCATTCGCTTTGATTGGGGACCCGTTGGATTATGGACGGGGCTGACCGTTGGGTTTGCCCTCGGCGCACTGATCAGTTACGGTTATTATCGTTATGGCAACTGGCACAAGAAGGGGTTAACAGCACTATCACAACAAAACATCAATTAACCGGAGGTGTATTATGTCGAAACTAACGATCAAGAAAATGCAGGAAATGAAGAAAAACGGGGATAAGCTGGTCATGGCAACCGCTTATGATGTACCCACCGCTCGGTTAGCGGCTGCTGCGGGAATCGACATATTGCTGGTAGGAGACTCTTTAGGTCAGGTCGTCTTAGGATATGACAGTACCGTACCCGTCACGATTGATGAAATGATCCACCATGGGAAAGCCGTCGTCCGCGGAGCGGAAGGCCGCTTTGTCATTCTGGATATGCCCTATGGTTCCTACCATATTTCCGACGAAGATACATTACGCAATGGGTTAAGGATGATTAAGGAAACCGGCGCCGACGCCCTCAAAATTGAAGGCCTGCGGGAAATTACCCCCAGAGTCCGAGCTTTGCGCCGTGCCGGCATCCCCATCGTGGGCCATATCGGCCTCACGCCCCAAACCACGACGATCTTAGGGGGCCACCGGGTGCAAGGCAGGAGCCGGCAGGAAGCGACACGCCTCATTGAAGCGGCCCATGCCTTAGAAGAAGCCGGCGCAATGATGCTGGTACTGGAATGCGTGGCGACCGAAGTGGCAACCACCATTACCGAGCAAACCTCCATCCCTATTATCGGCATCGGCGCCGGAAACGGTTGTGATGGCCAAGTTCTGGTTTTCCACGACCTATTGGGATTGAACGACAGTTTTCAACCGGTCTTTTTGCAAAAATTCGCCGATCTACGCCCGGCAGCAATCGCAGGGCTGGAAGCCTATGCTGCCGCAGTACGTCAAGGGAGCTTCCCCGATACAGACCATTCCTTCCCGCTGAATGCGGAAGAAAGAAAAGCAATGGGGCCGCTGATAAAATAAAAGAGAGAAGGACGAACAATGAAGATCCTGGTCTTGGGAGCCGGGTCCATGGGGCTGTTTTTTGGCGCCCGCTTGGGAAAAGAGATGCCCGCCTTCCTGGAACGAGATGAAGAAAAATGCGCTTATATTGCCGAAAAGGGCTATCGCCTGGAAATGGAGGGGGAAGAAACTTGGATCCACCCCCAGATTTCCTCAAAACCCGGCGATTTCACCCCTCCGGATTTATTACTTTTGATGGTAAAAACCTATGATACCATTGAGGCCTTAACTTCCGCCCAAAGCTTAATCGGGCCGGATACCTATGTGATGACCCTCCAAAACGGTTTGGGGAATGTGGAAAAAATCGCCGGATTCGCGAAGAAAGATCACATCATTGCGGGGACAACGACCCACGGCGCTTATGCCTACGAAAAAAATCAGCTGCGCTATACCGGTGGCGGAGAGATCATCGCAGGTTATCCCTGCGGTGGAGATGATGCGTTTCTCGCCAAAGTTGCAAAGATTTTTTCAGACTGTGGCCTCCCCATCAAACCGGAACAGCAGATCAATCATGCACTCTGGACAAAAACGCTTGTCAACGCTGCCATCAATCCCTTAACTGCCCTGATGGGGATCAAAAACGGCGCTCTCCTCCAGGATCCGGAGCTCCTCTTTTTCATGGAAAAAATTCTCGAAGAAGGGGCATATGTGGCTGAAAGGGAAGGCGTTACGCTCCTCCACCCCGATATTTTTTCCTATACCAAAACGGTCGCCGCGAAAACCGGGGCCAATTATTCATCGATGCTGATGGATATTCAGAGAGGAAACCCCACGGAAATTTGCGCCATCAACGGGGAAATTTGCCGCAGAGGGGTTCGGCTCGGAATAAATCTTCCTTATAATATGTTAATGCAAGATTTAATCCTTGCCTTGGAAGGGAAAAAATGTTATACTTCTGATTAAATATTTTCAGAGTAGGAGGATGACGCATGAATGGATCCCAAGCCATTGTGGCAGTTTTAGAAAAGGAAGGCGTTGATACCATTTTCGGCTATCCCGGCGGAACTGCCTTGCCTTTATATGACGCTTTATATAACGCCAATATAAAGCATATCCTTACCCGGCATGAACAAGGTGCGGCCCATGCCGCCGATGGTTATGCCCGGGCAACAGGGAGAGTCGGCGTATGCATTTCCACCTCCGGCCCCGGTGCCACCAATTTGATTACCGGGATCGCCACCGGCTATATGGATTCTTCACCCATCGTTTTTATTACCTGCCAGGTCGCTAGAAATATGATCGGGAAAGACTCCTTTCAGGAAGCGGATATTCGCGGCATCACAACGCCGATAACGAAGCATAATTACTTAATTAAAAAACCACAAGATCTCATTCGCTGCTTACACCAGGCATTTTATATTGCCGCAACCGGCAGACCGGGCCCTGTGGTGGTGGATGTACCGAAAGATATCTTAATGATGGAATTGGAACCGGGCTTTGAAGAAGAAATTTATCTCCCCGGTTATAAACCCTTGTATGAAGGTAAAATCGAAGAGGTGCAAAAAGCGGCGGATATGATTGCCGCTGCTAAAAAGCCCCTGTTCTTTATCGGTGGCGGCACACGGAACCAAGAAAAGTCCGATCTCGTCAAAGAGCTCGTCGCCAAAACCAATATCCCGGTGATTTCCAGCATGATGGGGCTGGGGGTATACCCCGGAGATGCGGATCTCCACCTCGGCATGGTCGGCATGCACGGCACTTATGCTGCGAACCGGGCCGTTACCGACTGCGATCTTTTGATCGGTTTGGGCGTGCGTTTCGATGACCGGGTCACCGGATCAGTCTCCGGTTTTGCCCCCAATGCCAAAATCATTCATTTTGAAATCGACGCTGCGGAAATCAACAAGAACGTTCGCGTCCATCATAAAGTCTTGGCTGATTTATCCTGGTCCTTAAAACTGATCAAATTGTGGCAAAACCGGACAGCGATGACTGGACGAAACAAGTTTTGACCTGAAGAGGAAAAACCGATCGCTTTTCCCCTGCGCGGGAGATGAGATCAAGCCACAACGGGTGATCCAAAAGATCAATGAACTGACAAAGGGCAATGCGACCATCGTGACGGATACCGGCCAGCATCAAATGTGGTCGGCCCAGCTCTTCCAGCCGAAAAAGCCGTTTTTCCTTTATCTCTTCCGGCGGTTTAGGCACCACAGGCTTTGGCTTACCGGCTGCAATCGGCGCTCAATTCGGCAAAGAGAATGAAGTTTGGGCAATTGTCGGGGATGGCGGCGTTTTAATGAACTGCCAGAAATTGGCTACCGCGTCGTCGAACACAAACTCCCCCTCAAAATCATCGTCATGAACAATCGCTGCCTAGGCATGGTCTGCCAATGGCAACGCCTCTTCTATGACAAACGCTATAGCGGCTCTCTCTATGAAATAGATACCAATCTGGCGAAAATTGCCGAAGCCTTTGGCGCTAAAGGCGTGCGGGTGACGAAGCTGAAAGATCTTGCCCCCGCTTTGGAAAAAGCCAAAGGCAGCAAGAAACCCATTTTAGTAGAAATCATGGTCACACAGGAAGAAAACGTTCTGCCCATGGTACCCGCCGGGGCAGGTCTAGATGAAATGATAGAATGGAGTGGCGAAAAATGATGAAAAGAACCCTCGCGGTTTTGGTGGAAGACAGACCCGGTGTTCTCACCCATGTTTCCGGCTTGATCTCCCGCCGCGCCTTCAACATCGTCAGCATCAATGCCGGCTATTCCGAAGATATCGGTTTAACCAGGATCACCGTGGTCGTAGATGTTGCCAATGAAGATGAATTGGAACAAGTCATCAATCAGATCTCCAAATTGGTCGATGTAATCGCCGTCGTGGATCTCACCGGCGTATCTTCCATTAATCGGGAACTGGCCTTGATCAAGGTCAAAGCTTCTCCGGCAGATCGACTGGCCTCGTCGATATCGTCAATATTTTCCGGGCCAAGATCGTCGATTAATGCATCCCGACAGCATGGTCATCGAAATGACGGGAAGAAGATAAAATCGATGCGATGTGCCTGCTCGCGGGCGAAATGGGAATCATTGAAATCGTCCGCACCGGCAGAATCGCTATTTCCAGAGCGAATAAATCCGTCAAAGACTTAGCCGAAGAATAAAACGAACAAAACAAAACAACACGCCCCGCAGGGTTCATCCTTGCGGGGCGTCAGATTATCGACAAAGTCGACAAGATGGGAAACATAAGACAAAAGCCTAGAGCTAGGAAAAGCAAAGGCCCTGGACGCGCAGTGTATTGAGATACATAAGCAGTCAGGCTTTGGTTTATTTATCGGCTTTGGGCTGCAGTTTCACGCCCCGCAGGGATCATCCTTGCGGGGCGTTTTTTGATTCATTTTTATTCCCAATACACTACCGGGAAACCCACTTCATCCGGGTATGATAGGGTTTGCCCTACGCAGCAAAGATTACTCGGTAAAAATGGAGCCGCCGAGAAATTCACGCAGCAGCGAATTACTGGGCACCAATTCCGTCGGAATCGGCAAGATATAATCAAGAAAATCCACGAGCCAGCGAGCGGTATAATACACCGGTTGCTCCGTGTTGACTTCCAATAGGCGGGGCATGATAATCGGCTTCAACGCCGCCAATTCATAAAGCAACGAAGAATTAAAAAAGAAATCCGCATTCTCCTGATAAGGGAAAATATTCCGCTCCTCTCCCCTTTGCACCGAGGCCCAACGGATGATCGTTTCCACCGGAGAAGTCCCTCTAAACTGCATATCCCGGGTCATCCGCCTGATTAAACGGCTATCCGAACTGGAGATGGGATTAAAATCGTCAATGTTGAGCTGGGTCAAAGTGCTGATATAAATATGGCGCTTATTCTTTTTATCAATACCGGGGGTGATATTGGGATTTAAGCCGTGGATCCCTTCAATAATCAAGATTTGGTCTTTCCGCATCCGCATGGGCCGAGTCCGCTCCATACGCCTGCCGGCATGGAAATCGTAAATCGGTGTTTCCACCGTTTCCCCGGCAATCAGCGCTTTCAGATGGCTGCCGAACAGTGGCAAGTCAACCGCCTCAATCGATTCAAAATCATAATTGCCCCAGGCATCCCGCACATTCTTCTCGCGATCAACAAAATAGTCATCCATCGCAATGGTCAGAGGTTCGATCCCATTGATGCGAAACTGAATACTCAGACGATGAGAAAAGGTCGTTTTCCCCGATGAAGACGGGCCGGCGATCAAAACCAAACGGATATTATTGATATCTTCCAAAATATCATGGCAAATCCGATAAATGCTTTGGCTTTGCAACCCTTCCCCCAGTTCGATCAAATCTTGGATCTTTCCGGCTTGGATTACCCTGTTAAGCTGGGCAATCGTATTTACGCCCTGCACCTCCGCCCAACGGTCGCTGCGGTTAAACAAGAGGCCAATCTTTTCCACCGGCACATATTTGGGCACCTGTTTGGGGCTATAGCAACTTGGCGCTCTGAGAATGAAACCAACGTCAAAAGGTTCCAACTCAAAACAAGGCAAGTAGCGGCAATTGGGCACCTTTAAACCGTGAAATACTTCTAAGCTTTGGGCAATCTCGCAAAAGGGAAT
Organism: Clostridiales bacterium; assembly: GCA_040766525.1. Lineage (GTDB taxonomy): Bacteria > Bacillota > Dehalobacteriia > UBA7702 > UBA7702 > JAXGQJ01. The sequence goes on from JAXGQI010000003.1 coordinate 38,132, forward strand.
CTTGGTGCGGCTGCCGGTAGAAAGCAAAACTTCATGTTCCTTATCATTCCGCTGGCGATAAAAACGCTTGGCGTCTTCAACAAAGGCCCACAGGCGATGAATCGGCGTTTCTTCCCGAATCAACTTTTGCATCTCAAGTTCCAATTGATCCCGCATTTCGGCGGAAAAGGGGATCTCCCCTTGGGATTCCCAATAGGTACCGTTCTCCAAGGTATGGCGTATACGCAAGCGCCGCTCGGGAAACAAATTCTCGTGGGCCGCAAGAAGCAAGAGCCTTTGGCTCCTACGATAAATGCGTACCCCCAACTGCTCGGTCAAATCGATCCATTCGATCTTACTATCTGCGATTAAACGATAATTCAATTCTTGCAAATGACCATTGACATAAGCCGCCACAACCGGAATATCATTCTTGGGCAAATTGGACAAAACTTCCTCCAAGCTGATACCGGGAGGAAATTGATGAGTGCCTTTGCCAATCTGCACTTTAACCTGTTTCTTCTTGTGCACAAGCGTTCCTCTCCTTCTTAGGGATTTAAGGGTAATAAAGCATCCAAGGTAAACATCCCGTCTTTACGAATGAGCTTTCCATCAAAATAAATTTCTCCGCCGCCATAGGCAGGGGTTTGACATAGGACGAGATCCCAATGGGTCGCACTTTGATTGCCATTGGGAGCTTCTTCATAGCAGGCTCCCGGCGTAAGATGAATGGAGCCCGCAATCTTTTCATCGAAAAGAATATCCCCCATGGGATCTTTGATCTCAGGATTGAGACCAAAGGCAAATTCTCCCACATAACGAGCGCCTTCATCCGTATCAAACAGCGCATTGATCCTTGCGGTATCATTGGCTTTGGCGTCAACGATCTTCCCGTCCTTAAACGTAAGAACGATATCTTTAAAGGTGAAACCCTGATTGGGGGAAGGGGTATTATAACTGATCACCCCATTGATCGAATCCCGCACCGGCGCGGTAAACACTTCCCCATCGGGGATATTGCGCTGCCCGTCACACTTGATGGCGGGAATATCCTTGATCGAAAAACTAAGATCGGTTCCGGGCCCTTTGATTTCAACCCGATCTGTCCGATTCATCAATTCCACCAAGGGTTCCATCGCCTTCGACATCTTGCCATAATCCAAATTACAGACTCTAAAATAAAAGTCTTCAAATTCCTCCGTTGGCATCGACGCTTGCTGCGCCATAGAATCATTGGGATAACGCAAAATCACCCACTTTGTTTTCGGTACCCGAATTTTACCATGAACCGGCTCCCAAAGCAATTTCATTTTTTGTTCTTGGCGATCATTGGGAACATTTTTTGCCATATACGGTTCTCACAACAGCGGATCCCCATATGCGTCCATCTGGCCATACGCGCTTCTTCCCATTGCCGCCGCATCGTAAAATGCTGATCCGGCGCTTCTTTCATCAAGGCCGCTTCCAAACAGGGATTTTCCAAATGCAGAAAGGGATCGCTCCAACAGCGTAAGCCTTTTCGATCAACTCCAAAGCGAGGGCTTCGGTATTGCCGATGGCTTCGATCAGGATCTTTCCCCGGCTGCAATTGTGTAGAATACTCAATCAGATTTTTCGCCAATTCCTTCATGCGTAAATCTCTCATATAGACTCCTTCTTTCTTTTGTCCTAACCTCACATCAGCGTAAGAATACCATTGCAGAAAACATCCCCATCAAAGCGCCGATAAAAACATCGGAAGGATAATGAACGCCCAAATAAATACGGGAAAGCCCCACCAAAAATGCGATCGGATAAAAAATATAGCCAATCCCCAAAAGTCCGTGGCGACGGCGGCCATCGTAAAGGCCGTAGTGGTGTGCCCGAGGGAAAGAAAAATCCCGGCATAAACTTTTCCCAAACTCGGGCCATATCTTTAGCATCGAAAGGCCGTTCTCGACGAATCAACTTCTTCCCCAATTGCACTAAAACTGGCAAAAGCAATACCGCGAAAAGCATCGTACGACCGAAAGCCGGGTCCAAAGCAAAGGACAGCAAAATATAAACAATCGTAAACGTTATACCAGCGATATAAGTAAATATAGGGAAGAAACGATCAAAGAGACGGCAATGCATCGATTGATTGATCAAGTAGAATAGATAACCATCCATCGTATGGAAAGTGCGCATACCCACCTCCAAAGCGGCTGGGATTTATTTTTATTATGGTTATTTTATCATATTCCCCGAAAAAATAACACGCCGGACGCAAGGTTTTTTATCATTTTTCCACATTCGCTACATAAGATACAAAAGAAATCGAAGGAGCAACCGTTCATGAAGAAAATCATCTTCTTAATTTTGTTATTGGTTACTCTCCTTTTGATTGGTACAAGAGAAGGTCTTTGGAGCACAGAAACCAACCCTTTTTACATCGAGATCAATCTTGACCAGCGACTCCTTTATGTATATGACAACGCCGAGCAAGTAGCTTCCTATCAAGTCGCTGTCGGCAAACCATCAACCCCGACGCCGATTGGAGAATACCGCATCATCAATAAGCAAATCAACTGGGGAGACGGTTTCGGGACACGCTGGTTAGGGTTAAATGTGCCTTGGGGCATTTACGGCATCCACGGCACCAATAAACCCGCTTCCATTTCTGGGGCAGTTTCCCATGGCTGCATTCGCATGTATAACTCAGATGTGGAAGAATTGTATGCGCTGGTGCCGATGGGGACACGAGTCAAAATCACCGGGCAAGCCTGGCGTATCACACCGCCGTCCCTAGGCGCCAAACGAGGAGACAGCGGCCAAACCATCGTCTTCCTGCAACAAAAACTAAATGACTTGGGGTTTTGGAGTGGCTTTGCCGACGGTTATTTTGGGGAAACAACAGAAAGCGCCTTACGATATTTCCAAGCCTACCACTATCTGCCGCAAACCGGAATCGTCGATGAAGCTTCGCTCCTTTTACTTTTTCCCTAAAAAAAGGGGCAGAACAAAAACGCCTTGGCCTTTTTGACAAAAATATGATAGAATAGGAGGAGATAGAATGACATCTCGTTTATTTTTTCGACTTTTAGCCGATGTGCTCTTCGTTTTCCCCTCTTTGGAACTTGCTTTGGAGGCGGAAAATACCTTACATGCCAAGGGCTTCCAACCCGTATTGTTTTCTCTCCCTATGGAAATCGGGCTGGGCTGCGGCACCGGCATCAAACTGACGGCCGCAAAAGCAGAAAGCGCCCGCATCCTTTTGGAGCGGGAACAGATCGCCATCCATTCAATCTGGCAAGGAACAGAAAGCGGGGAAACCTGGCAAAAGATTTGGGGGTAAAGATGAATAAAAAGCAACTCTTTTCAATCCTCATCAGCGCAACCATATTGATACTACTTTGGAATACAAGCCTTTTCGCGGCGATCACAATTAAAGTCGACGGAGAGACTTTGATTACCGATGTGCCGCCCCAGAATATTGACGGGCGGGTCCTGATCCCGCTCAGAGCGGTTAGCGATGCTTTCAACGCCAATACCCAATACCTTTCCGAAAGTAAAACCGCCGTCGTTACCTATGACGGATCGGAGATCCGCGTTCAACATCTCAATGTTTTAGCCCGTATCGATGGACAAGTTGTCACTTTGGATGTCCCGGCACAAATTATCGATAACCGTATGATGGTTCCTTTACGCTTCGTCGGGGAAGCTTTGGGCGCCGAAGTCGAATGGATCGGTAGTAGTAAAACCGTGGTCATCACCAATCCGGCCGGCAAAAGCTCAAAGGAAGAATTGATCATTAAGGGGATCAACCAGGCCAGAGCCAATAAAGGCCTCGCTCTTTTAGAAGAGATCCCCAACTATCCGTTATGGCCAAAGTCCAGTAATGTCGATGTGGAGCAACACCTTCTTCAACCATATTTCTCCATCTGATGGCGATTTATCGGCTAGAGCCTCCGCCTACGGCTACAGCGATATAGGAGAAATCCTGGCCGCGGGATATGACGATCCCGCCCAAATCGTCGCGGCTTGGCTCGATGATGACAACCACAAAACCATCTTGCTCGACCCCGATTATATCTATATCGGCGTCGGCTTTATCGATCAGACCAATGGTTTAGATCCCTTCGGCGGCACCTATGTAGACGTCTGCCTTTTGGGAAAAACGACGGTAATCACCGCGCCGGAAAACGGGGCTACGCTCACCGGAACGAATTTAACCATCAGTGGTTATTCCGGGTTAAGCAGCGATACAATCACAATTTTCAAGATGAAAGACACGAGAACCTATGTGAACCGGATGAGTGTTGCAATCACGCCAGAAGACAATGCCTTTAGCGTCAGGGTGACCTTACCGGGTTCCGGTAATTATAAAATCGTCTACGGGGGCAATCAAGCGATCGACGTCACTCTTCCGTAAGAAGACGCCATATTTCGCTGCTCACCAAAAATCATAAAGTAACTTCAGAAAAAGGTGCGAGGTGACATATATGGATCGAAGCCACTGGCAAAACCTCTTGCTTTATCGTTCTTTGTCATTGGATCCCGTCATCATCAGCTTGATGAAAGGCGAAAATCAAGCGGATGCCCTCCATTCCCTTCTGCTTTGGGCAGAAAAAGAAGGGGTCAGCGGAAATATCTGGCAAAAATATCTGCTCTATCTGCTTCTAATGGCAGACAATCCTTTGAGTCGCGGCGCATTGCGGGGGGAAAAGCTGGAAAAAACCGGCCTTTTCGCAATCGCAACCGGGGAATTTGCCATCATCCAAGACCTCTTATCCCGCGATATCCCGGGGCAAAGACCATTAAAAGATTATCAACCGGCTCAAGAGAATCCGGTTTGGCAAACGGAAGAAAATGCACTCTTTGACGCTTTGCTCCATCAAGAACCGGCGGAATTTGCCAGAAAGATCCTCGCCTATTATCAAAAATTCGGTTTCGGTGAATTGGCTTTTCACCCGTTTTTTTACTGGGACAACGGACTGATTCCCGTTAATAATTCCGATTTGGTGGATTTGGACAGCCTCTTAGGATACGAAAAGCAAAAAACCCTGATCATCCGCAATACGGAAGCTTTTCTCCAAGGGTATAAAGCCAATAATGTGCTGCTCTACGGAGAACGGGGCACCGGGAAATCTTCCACCGTGAAAGGGCTCGGCGCCCGCTATTGGAAACAGGGCTTGCGCATCATTGAGCTGAACCCCCGCGATATATCGCAATTATATGAGCTGGGCCGTTATTTAGACGGCGTCGCCCTTCATTTTATCGTGTATATCGACGACCTGTCTTTTGAGGACTTTGAGACGGAATATAAAGAATTTAAAGCTATCCTTGAAGGCGGTCTCTGCCTTAGACCGGATCATATCCTGATCTATGCCACTTCTAATCGGCGCCATTTGATCAACGAAAAATGGCAGGATCGAGAAGGCGGCGAAATCAATACGCGGGAAGTCTTAAATGAAAAACTCTCCCTCGCAGATCGATTTGGCCTCACAATCTCTTATTTAAGCCCCGATCAAGAAAAGTTCCTTGCGATCGTCACCGATATCGCGGAAAAACGGGGCCTTGAAATCAATCGAGACCGATTGGAACAAGAAGCTTTACTATGGGAAAAATGGCAACACGGTCTTTCGGGCCGCAGTGCCGTTCAATTTGTGAATGATATGGAGATACGCCTGAGACAGGAAAGGAGTAATGAGAATGATTCCGAATAAAATCAGTGAAGTTTTACAACATCTGGAGAAAAATGGCTTTGAGGCCCTCTACTTCGAAAAACGCCAAGAAGCCGAGGATTATATCCTTGACCAAATCGAACCCGGAATGAAAGTGGGACTCGGCGGTTCCATGACTTTGAAAACCATGGATCTGCTCAATAAAGTAGAAGAAAAGGGCGCGATCGGCCTTGACCACAACCGACTTGGCCTCACAAAAGAGGAAGCTGCCGAAATCACGCGGCAACAAAGCGAAAGCGACATTTTCCTCACCTCCACCAATGCCTTGACCCAGAAGGGGTATTTGGTGAATTGCGACGCACGGGGGAACCGCGTGGCCAATATGATTTTCGGACCGAAAAGAGCCATCATCGTTACCGGAAAAAATAAGATTTGTGCCGATGTGGAAGACGCTATGGACCGGATCGCCAATGTTGCGGCGCCCCCCAACAGTAAGCGCCTGAAACTGAACAATCCCTGTGTGGAAACGGGCCGCTGCATGGATTGCAATTCCCCCACCAGGATTTGCAGAGCCTACACAATTCTCAAAAGAAAACCCCTGGCCATCGCAATGACCGTCGTCATCATCGGGGAAAATTTGGGTTTTTAAAAATCCCACGCAAAAAGATAAAATCCGCAGGCGTCTCATCAACAGCCCGGCGGATTTTTTGTTTGGGAAGTTGACGCATTGGAGGAAACGACCCATTTCTACACCATAAGAAAATAAAGAATACCGGTTTTGCCTTTACGCTTGTAGCAAAACCGGTATTTTCTCTTATTTCTTTTTTCATCTTCCTTGACAAAACCCAAGCATATCCTCAAGGATATGGGCATGGCGCTGTTCATCGGCGATAATACTGCGAACGATATTTTTGTATTCGTCACACGAAAGTTTAGCGAGAATTTCTTTATAGAACCGTATGGCGTCATATTCATCGGCAATGGCTTTGGCCACGGCGACATCAAACCGTTCGATCCGCTGCGGATAAACCCGTACTTTCGGGATCGGCCCGCCAAAAAGCCCTCGATAGATATGGGACAAAAGACGAAAATGGCGCGCTTCGTCATCGGCAATAGCAAAAATCCGCTTTCTGTCTCTAAAGTAATTGGCTTCCCTAGCCAGGCGGCGATAGTGCACATTGGCATTCTTCTCATCTTCCATTGCAACCTTCAACATCTCTCTCAAGACCCATTCCCCATCGGGAAGACCTTGGTTGCACTTACTTTTCCCCACTTAGATGCCCCCCATCCTAAATTTAATCTCAGCGAAAAATGGCCAAATACCAAAATTGGCGGATTCTTCTGTCCTTATGATTTCGTCAGAGGTTGCTCCCGCTTCTTTCGGTATTTGACCATTCTATCACTGTTTTACGGGAATTCATCCCAAAATTCGTCCTCCTCTTTCTCATCCTCCCGGTTTACAAAGAGTGCAATGGCAATAAAAAGCAAAAAAATAAGGGTTACCAGAAACAACATGCGCAACACCCCTTTGTTCCAGTACCCTATCATATGCAAATATTTTTCTTGTGGTTACACTTTCAACATAATATTATCGATCAGCCGCGTCTTGCCGAAAAATACCGCCATCGCCAAAAGGATCTCTCCACTGATTTTTTCGATTGGCGCTAACGCCGGTAAGCTGACCATTTCGATATAATCGACCTGACCGGAAGTGTCATCCACCATCTTGGTCATCGCAGAAATGACCGTTCGGGCATCAAGTTCCCCTGCCGCGATCATTTTCTCCGCAGCCAAGAGCGATTGCCGCAAAACGACCGCTTCTTGTCTTTCCTCAGGGGTCAAATACACATTGCGGGAACTCTTGGCAAGGCCATCTTCTTCCCGAACAATGGGACAACCGATAATCTCCAGCGGCTGACAAAGATCTTTCACCATTTGGCGAACGATAAACAACTGCTGCGCATCTTTCTCACCAAAAAATGCCCATTGGGGACGCACCAGATTGAAGAGTTTATTTAACACCGTCGTCACACCGGCAAAATGATGGGGGCGACTTCTCCCGCAAAGGGGCTGATCCAAATTGGCCACCTTGACTTGGGTCACAAAATCCGGGGGATACATTTCCTCCGGTTGGGGATGGAAAACAAGGTCGCCACCTTCTTCGGCAATCAAGCGGCAATCCCGCTCAAAATCTCGCGGATAGACCGCCAAATCCTCATTGGGAGCGAATTGGATGGGGTTCACAAAAACGCTCACCACAACGAAATCCGCCTTTTGCCGTGCGGCTCTGATCAAGGAACAATGCCCTTCATGAAGGTACCCCATCGTAGGGACAAACCCAATGGTTTTCCCCTCTTTTTCCACCCGGGCAATCGCATTTTTCAAATCGTCAATTTTTGTAATGATCTGCATTTTACCAAATTCCCTCTGTATAGAACATAATTTTTTCTTCTCCGCTATAAGCGGCCAATACTTCCGCCACCGTACCTTGGCCCGGGATCAACCCCGTAGGCCAAATATCCGCCAAAGGTTGCAAAACAAAAAGGCGCTCATGCAACCGGGGATGAGGAACTTCTAAACGGGGCAAAGAAATCTTTTCTTCTCCATAAAGTAAGAGATCAAGATCAATATTGCGGGGACCCCAACGAATGAGCCGCTCCCGACCCATTTCCGCTTCGATCCCCTGACAAAGATCGAGCAAAGCCAAGGGAGAAAGTGCTGTTTCAATCAGAACAGCGCCGTTTAAAAACCAATCTTGATCGGTATATCCCACCGGTTCCGTTTGATAAAGGCGGCTTTTTTCTACTATCGTACAGTGTTTTTCTAAATGGGATATGGCCCTTTGCAGATTGGCCAATTTATCCCCCATATTGCTGCCGAAAGCGATCGCTGCTTTCACCATTATTTTGTCCTCTCAATTTCCACCGCCGCGGGAAAATAAGCGCTCTTCCCCGGCGCCTTCGGTTTATCCACCCGCACCTTGACCTTGTTAACCGCAAATGCTGCCAAAATTGCGGCAGCGATCGTTTCCGCCAAAGTTTCTATCAGGTCGAAACGCCGTTCCAGCGTAATCTCTCTCACCATTTCATAGACTGCGCCGTAATCAACGGTATCGAGTAAATCATCGCTTTTCCCCGCCGGGGCCAAATCAAGATCGAGAACAAGGGAGACATAAAAATCCTGGCCCTCTTCCTTTTCCTGCGGTAAGACCCCGTGATAAGCGTAAAAATGAAGCTGCTCCAAATAAATTTTATCCATTGTAAACGCCCCGAACGATCGCATCCGACATCTTGGCAATCCGCACCATTTCCTTAACATCGTGAACACGCACCATATCGGCGCCGCGGGCGATACCCAAAGCGACGGTAGCACCGGTGCCTTCTACCCGCTCTTCCGGGGGCAGATCCAAAACATGGCCGATCGTCCGTTTTCTGGAACTGGCCAATAAAAGCGGCATGCCAAAGCATTTGAAATCCGCCAGTTTATTCATAATCGCTAAATTATGATCCACATCCTTCCCAAAACCGATCCCCGGATCAAGGATGATCTGCTCCCGGCGGCAACCGCCGGCGAGGGCCAAATCGATACTCTTTTGGAAGAACTGGTACATCTCGCTGAACAGGTCTTCGTAAACCGCTTCCGTCTTATTGTGCATTAAGATGAGGGGGCAATCATACTTTGCCGCCACCGTGGCCATCTGATCATCCGCCTGGCAACCCCACACATCATTGATGATTTGCGCACCGGCCGCCATGGCGGCGTCCGCTGTGGCCGCCTTATAGGAATCAATGGAAACCGGGATCTTCAATTTCCCGGCTAAGGCTTCAATCACCGGCAATACCCGGCGCATCTCCTCATCCGCATCCACCGGATCATGACCGGGCCGGGTCGATTCCCCGCCCACATCGATGATATCTGCTCCGTCTTCTTCCATCTGCAAAGCATGGGCAATGGCTTTTTCCGTATCAAACCAGGTGCCGCCATCAGAAAAGGAATCAGGGGTAACATTCAAAATCCCCATGATCAGCGTTTTCTTCCCGAATTCCATTTCCCCGCCCCGATAGGTCATCACCCTTTCCCGGGGGAGCACCGCTTGCATCAATTGGATCAACTCTTCGGAAAACTTCGGCAGCCCAAAAGGCTGCAGCTTCATTTTCTTCGCCAAGGCTTTTAACTGGAGCCGGTTTCCCATGAGCAAAACATTCGTAGGCCCGGCATTGTCCATCAAGGCGTCACGATGGGTAGCCGCGTCGCCGCCCAAAGAAAGCATCGTCTCCTTCAAAATATGTACAGCAGGGTTTTTTACATTTTCCACCAAAACATTATAATGCTGGGTCTTTTGTCCCATATACCCGGACCCGAAATCTTCGCTCTTCACAAACTGAGCGATAAATTCTCGCGCCTCCGTTGGCGTGCGCAGGTCTACCATGCGTAAATTAAAACGGCCCATTTCCCTACCTCCCAATCAATTCAATATCTCACCTCGGGTCTCTTTTCCCGGTCGAACTTTTTACAGCGATCCAGCACAGGGCAAGTTGAACAGGGGCGCGACTCCTTATCGGCTTGATAAAGCAGACGGGAAAGCCCGGCATGTCCCTGTTCTCGATGGTTTTTGATCGCTTCCAAGATCAAATTGATCTCACCTGCGGGAAAGCCCGCCGCAAGTAGCAATGGGCGGGCTAAAACCGCGCTTTCCGCGGCATGATCCAATGTAGGATATTCATATTCTTTGAAACGCCCAATATCATGGAGCAAAGCTGCGGCGTAAAGCAGCTCCTTGATGTTGTCAAGGTGGGGCAAAGACAAATCATCGTCCTTACTCTCCAAATAGAGAATATATGCGACCCTGGCAGTCTGCCAAAAATGCTCCATATCATGTTTGCAGAAAACCCGCGTCTGTTCCCATTTTGTATTTTGGGCACAATACTCCTGATAAATGGGATCAGACAAGATCTTCTCTATTCTTTCCATCCGCACCATAAGTGAAATTTAAGTTGATGCCGGGCTGGAGATCCGTCTTTTCCGATCTCGGCTCCCGTACCGGCGTCTCCTTTTCCCCTTCATTATCGTCATCATTGCGAAGATCTTCTACCGGTTCGCTCTGTTCTTTCAGTTTTTCGCCTGTCATCAAAGCGATAAACTCTTCTGCTTCGATGGTTTCCTGTTCATAGAGGGTCTGCGCAACGAGATGCAGTTTATCCATATGGGTTTCTAAAAGCTCTCGGCATTTCTCATAGGCGGCGTCGATCATCTTCCGGGCTTCTTTATCGATCGCCCAGGCAACCTCTTCGGAATAGGCTTTGTCTTGGGTCAATTCACGGCCTAAAAAGACCTGGTCTTGGCTCTTCCCGAAGGACATGGGCCCCAACTCTTTCGACATACCGTAACGGGTGATCATCTTCCGTACCGTTGCTGTTGCCCGTTCTAAGTCATTTTGGGCGCCGGTGCTGATATCCTTCAAGACAAGTTCTTCCGACAAACGACCGGCCAACAGAACCACGATCTCATCTTCCATATGGGATTTGGTGACATAATTCCGATCTTCCTTGGGCAACATTAAGGTATAGCCGCCGGCCTGTCCCCGCGGAATGATGGAAATCTTATGGACAGGGTCTGTATTGGGGGTAAAATACGCCGCCACAGCATGACCCGCCTCATGATATGATACAAGCTTACGCTCGCTCTGACTGATCACTTTACTCTTCTTTTCCGGGCCTGCAATCACGCGTTCACTGGCTTCTTCCATTTCCGCCATATGGATCTTCCGCAAATTGCGCCGGGCGGAAAGCAAGGCCGCTTCATTAACCATATTGGCCAAATCGGCCCCGGTAAAACCGGGGGTTCTCCGGGCCAAGATTTCCAAATTAACATCATCGGCCAAGGGTTTCCCTTTGATATGGACACGCAAGATCTCTTCCCGGCCTTTGACATCAGGAATGCCGACAGAAATCTGCCGATCAAAACGACCGGGGCGTAAGAGCGCCGGATCCAAAATATCGGGCCGGTTGGTGGCTGCAATCACGATGATACCGGAATTTTCGGCGAAACCATCCATTTCCACCAAAAGCTGATTCAATGTCTGCTCTCTTTCATCATGGCCACCGCCGACGCCGGCACCGCGCTGGCGGCCGACCGCGTCGATTTCATCGATGAAAATGATACAGGGAACATTCTTTTTCGCCTGTTCGAACAAATCACGCACCCGGGAAGCCCCGACCCCGACGAACATTTCCACAAAGTCGGAACCGCTGATGGAGAAGAAGGGAACCCCCGCTTCCCCGCTACAGCTTTGGCTAAAAGCGTTTTCCCGGTACCGGGATAGCCGAAGAGCAAAACGCCTTTGGGGATCTTCGCTCCCAGCATATTGTATTTGCGATTATCTTTCAAAAAGTCAACGACTTCCTGCAATTCTTCCCGTACTTCATCAACGCCGGCAACATCGGCAAAGGTGATCTTCTGGGCATCAGCGGACTGTAATTTCGCTCGGCTTTTCCCGAATTGCATCACCTTTGAACCGCCGCCCTGGCTTTGGTTCATCAGGAAGAAAAAGAGCCCGACCAAGAGCAAGATCGGCAATACGGTCCCCAACAAACTAAGCCACCAGGGACTGCCCGCCGCCTGTTCAAAAGAAAAGCTCCCGCCGTTCTCTTCGACCAAAGTCCGAAGACCGGAATCCGGTTCAATCGTGGCGGCATACAGGCTGTTTTCACTGTCCTCTCCTTGTACTGTCCAGGCATTTTCATCTGCAACGGCCGTTACTTTGGAGAAATCACCCGCTTCTACTTTTGTGTAAAACTCAGATGAAGTTAACTCCGTGATCTCTGTACCGGAGCCGCCTCCGATGAATTGAAAAAAAGTGATGACCAAAAATACAATCAGTATATAAATGGTGAGATTCTTAAAGAACTTCAAAGTAGTCCTCCCTTCAAAAAACGCTTCCTAAACAAAAGTTTATCTCTCTATTATGTCTGCTTACGGCTATTTTATCTGTTTATTATAGCATAGTAATCCGTCTTTTCAAAGTCTTTCACCGGGAATTCTCAAAATATTACATCCTCCTGCAATCGGTGCTCCCAGCGAATTTTAGACTCGCGGTAACCAGTTGAGAGAAACTGGCAGAGGCAATATGCAAAAAAGTCCTGCCATTTTCCCCCGGCTTTGCCCAGCGTTTCTTCATCTTCGTACTTTGGTGATCAATCAAAAAAACTCTGTATTTACACAAAAGGATCCTGTTGCTGCAAGCTACAAAGGAGCGTATTTAGGAAGAGCGCCCTGCAATCGCCCCGAAGGGTCTGCTGGCCGTTACAATCGCCTCTTGAATGATTTTATGCCCCAGCTGCATTTTTTATTTTAATATTGTTTTAAAATTTGGGCAAGTACCTGTCCGGCCACGCGAGGGCAAAAGCCGCTACCAAATGTTATTGATAAAATAATCTGATTCTTTGACAGTACCATCCCTTTTCTGATAAAATATAAATGTTTAGGTTATTAAGTGAGATAGGAGTTGAACACCGTGAGTATCGTAGAGCAAAAACTTGCTGAATTAAAAGAAAAGCAAGCCATCAATGGTTTGGGCGGCGGAGAAAAGAGAATTGCCGCGCAACATGAGAAAGGGAAACTAACCGCTGATGAAAGGATAGAAGCACTCTTTGATAAAGGCACCTTTGTGGAAGTCGACAGTTTCGTCAGCCACCGCTGCCATGAATTCGGAATGGAAGGGGCGACAATGCCGCGTGACGGGATCGTGACCGGCTATGGCCAGATTGATGGTCGCATCGTCTATGCCTATGCCCAAGACTTCACGGTATCGGCGGGGTCTTTAGGGGAAATGCACGCACAAAAAATCTGCAAAGTCATGGACTTGGCAATGAAAGCGGGCGCTCCCTGCATCGGCATCAATGATTCCGGCGGCGCCAGAATCCAGGAAGGCGTCGACGGCTTGAACGGTTATGGCGAGATTTTCAAGAGAAATTCTCTCGCATCCGGCGTAATCCCCCAAATCTCCGTGATCATGGGGCCTTGTGCCGGCGGCGCTGTTTACTCTCCCGCATTGACCGACTTCATCTTCATGGTTGATAAGACAAGCCAAATGTTCTTGCAGCCACAACGTCGTCAAACGGTTACCGGAAGCGTCAGCGCGGTGAAGCGGGCGCCAGACCCACAATAAAGAGCAGAATGCGCTTCTATGCTAAAAATGAAGGTTGCATCCCGCGCAGATCAAGCAACTTCCGGTAAGCTATATCCTCAATAATGAGGGAACCGGCCCCGGCCAATCAATCAATCGATCCCATCGATCAGGCGGAAAAATCTTTTGCGCAAATTGATCCCCGATCAAATGAACGGGCTTTATGACATGATGGGCGCAATCAAGGCCATCGCCGATGATGGCGAGTTCTTCCCAGTACAACTGTCTATCACTAAAAATATCATTACCGGTTTCTGTACTTGGGCGGCAGCTTCCGTTAGGGTCATCGCCAATCAACCCAAATTCTTTGCCCGGCGCCCTCGATATCAATTGCTCCGATAAGGCCGCTCGTTTCATTCGTTTCTGTGACGCCTTCAATATCCCCATCGTCACCTTCGTCGACACCCCGGGATATCTCCCCGGTGTTAAGCGAAAGAGGGCGGCATCCTCCGCCATGGGGCAAAATTACTCTATGCATATTCAACAAATGTGCCGAAGATGACCGTCATCACCAAAAGCTTTGTGGGCATATGCCTGCCATGTGCTCCCAAAGCTGCTGAACGCCGACACAGTTATCGCCTGGCCGACTGCGGAAATCGCCGTCATGAGGGGCACAAGGCGCTGCCAATATCGTTTTCGAAAAGAAATCCAGAAACGCCGAAGACAAGACGCCAAGCGCCAGAAGAAAAATCGCCGAATATGAAACGGCACCGTATCCCTATTGCTGCGCTTCCCGCGGTTTTTTGTCGACATGACCAATCGATCCTGCCGAAACCCGCTATTATCTGATTCGCTCGCCCGAAACGATAAGCAGATCGAAGACCGTCCGGAAAAAACACGGCGTATGCCGCCGCTTTAATCATAATATCATTATCATAACCGCACGTCAAACGAGTGGTTGCTTCAATTCCTGCTTCAGGATTTTGCGACCAGCGTCACCCGCTGGGCGCTGGCGCTCTGTTGATCGAAATTTCAAACCCATTTCACAATTTATGGACATTTTGATCATAGTGACCCGAAAAAACACATACATTATATAATAAACATTTTTTAAAGAGCACCGAATTATTTTTTCGCTATATTCACGCTACGCTTTCGCTATCGCTGAGCTCATATCAAAACACACCCCATATGATAACCATACTATATGTTTCCTTTCAATCGCACCGCCATATAATCAATAATCATCAATATGCCCGTCTCTCATGCGCAGTCGAAGGCAAAATGCATCGCTAAAAGAGAACCCCAACACTCCTTCTTCCGGTACAGTATGTCCTAACTCCTAGTGATTCTACATTCCCTACTTCTAAGTCACAAAACCATGTGGGAAATATCTCAATAATTCGACTTTGTTCGTTCACAAATAATGCAAATACGATCCGAAGAATCCAGCCAAACTTTTCAAACCGCTCCCATTTTCTCTTTCCTATATAGATCGTACAAAAAAAATGAGCCTCCGAGAAGAAAATAATTCTAAAATAAATTCAACACTCGCTACATTCGATGTCCCAAAACACGGCAACAAAATCTTTTTCTTGCTTAATTTCGCGCAAATTTTCTACGAATTCACCGGCATATTTTTGCGTTATTTTGCAGAGCTGGCCCGAGCAATCATTGCATTAAAACCGCCAAAAATTTTTCATTTATCCTATTCAATATTTATAATCGACATTTTGATTCTGCCGGTATTTTTGTCGGCCCAGTTTTTGTAACAAAAAAATATGATATAAAAATATTGCGATCTCCTGCGAGATCGAGCATAATTTTGCTCCAAAACCATATCAAACTGCCTTTTTCAGAGCTTTCCAATAAAATTTGAGGGTAAAATTTTTGTTTTTCCCCAGCACCCCTGGGGCTACGCCAAAATTTCACTATAAAATTTTCGATTTATTGAATAATGGTATAATTCGCTAAAACATCCAGTAGTACGCCGCAAAATTTTTGTAAACATTTGTTTTGCGCAAAAGGCATAACTTTTGTGCATCCAGATCAATATGAAGATTTATGTTCGGCAAAAATGAAAGGAGTCATCAAACCTATGGTTAAGGAAAAAGTCGTTATAAAAAAATCCGTGTTTTTCCCTCCGGCGATATTGATTTTGGCTTTCGTGATGATTGGATTGCTTTTCCCTCTCAATTTGCAACAGGTGCTTCGGCAACATTGAGTTTGATTCTGAAAAATTTCACTTGGTTTTATGCATAGGTGCTACACTACTATTAGCCTTTTGTATGGGCCGGTTTCAGTAAATATGGGAAGATCAAACTTGGAGGACCAAATGCAAAACCAGAATTATCCACTCCTTCCTGGTTTTTCATTTCTCTTTGCGCCGGTATTGCTACCGGGATCGTCTGGGGTGTTGCGGAACCATGACCCACTTCATGAGTCCTCCTGCTTTCTTAGGGATTAGAGGGATTTTCTGAAAGACCGGAGAAATCGCCGTTCTCTTTCAGCCTTCCACTAGACCTTTCATACATATGGTATTTATGTAAGCGTCGCACTTTGTATGGCATTTTTCTACTACAACTGCAAAAAACCGTTCCTCTGTTCTTCCGGCATGTATGGCCTGCTTGGCGATCGAATCAACGGCGCTTGGGGTCGTGCGATTGATGCGATTGCGATTTTTGCAATTCTTGGCGGGATCGGCACCTCCTATGGTTTCGGAATTATGCAAATCGGCAGCGGTTTGAATTTCCTTTGGGGCATTCCTATTAGTAATATCCTTTATATAGGTATCGTTGTCGTAATCACTGCCTGCTATGTGATTTCCAGCTACACAGGATTATATAAAGGTATCCGATACTTAAGCAATTTCAATGTTGGACTCTATTTCTTTTTACTCTTGTTCCTAATCATTCTTGGGCCCACTATTTTTGTTCTTGATGGTACGATACAAGCGATCGGCCAATACTTCTCCAGTCTGGTTAAAATGTCATTCACAACTGACTTCATGTTTGCCACGGGTTGGTCCGGCGGCTGGTCCATTTTCTATTGGGCCTGGTGGCTTGCGTATGCTCCTATCGTCGGCCTATTCTTCGTTCGCTGTGCTTATGGCCGTACCATACGGCAATTTGTCGTTGTCAACCTTTTATTGCCATCCCTCTTCGGCCTCATTTGGTTCGGCGTATTCGGAAATGCGGCTATTTACATCGATTTCTTCCAAAATGGCGGCATTGCCAATTTGATTGCAGAAAGAGGCAATGAAGTGTCCATGTTTGCCCTCTTCAACGAGTTCCCGCTCTCTGGGTTGACTTGCACCGTCGCCATGTTGGCAGTAGCAATCTCATTCATCACCCTTTCCGATTCCATGACTTCAACCATCGCCATGATGACCGTTGAAAAAGACTTTACAATGAATGAGGGCGACACGGCAGCAGAGAAAATGGAAGCTCCAGCTGCATCAAAGATTTTCTGGGGTATTCTCATGGGAGCTTTGGCATATGTGCTGCTAACAACAGGAGGTGCTTCAGCCTTACAATCAAGTGTTATTGCCTGCGGCCTACCAATTCCTGGTTATCCAACTGCTAATGGCAGCCGGTTATATCAAAGCAATGCTGCACGTTGACGAATATGATGTCGTCTCTTCTCGTGGATTCCTTGCTAAGTTAAGACATGGCGGTGATGAAAAGACGCCAGAGCTGGAAGAAATCAAATCAGGCGCCACCGCAACAGAAAATATCTAAACAATCATCATGCAAAAAAATAAATATTCATGCGACGAATTGCATAATTTTCTGCTATATAAAAATTTTAATTTCTCATTGGATTAAAGTGGCATGTGGATTGCTATAACGTAAAACAAAATGATGAACCTTGCAAACGCAAGTTTCTTAGCAAAAAGGAGGATATCATAACAAAATGAGAACAACCAATTATGTGACGAATCAGGGAACCTATTTCAAAATGTTTACCAAGGAACAATGCCAAGAATTGCATTTTGCCGCTCTGGAAGTTTTGGAATCCGTAGGCGTAGAGATGCATAGCGAAAAAGCTTTGGAGCTTATTAAAAAAGCTGGTGCTTTAGTGGATGGTAAAAGAGTAAAAATACCTGCCTCCATGGTAGAAAAAGCTCTGCGCAGCGCTCCATCTCGCGTCGTATTGGCTAACCGTGACGGAGAAAGAACCGTCTTTCTTGAAGGACACAAATTCTATTATGGCCCCGGACCTACCACCACCTTCATTATGGATCCGATTACCGGAGAAAGAAGATTTGGCCAATATTCCGATACCAAAAGAGCAGCTCGGGTCATGGATGCTCTACCCAACATCGATTTCTTGATGGACTTTGGAACGATCTATGATGTCCCTGAAGAACTGATTGACGTCTACACATTTGAGGCCATGCTCACCAGTTCCAAGAAACCTATCGTTCACTGGGCTTACAATACCAAAAACTGCAAGGCAATGATTGATATGGCTTCTGAAATTTTTGGCGGCCTGGAATATCTCCAACGCAATCCGAACTTTGCTATTTACACCGAACCGATCACTCCCTTAGTACATGAATTCGATGCTCTTGATATCTCCATGCTGATGGCGGAACATGGACTTCCCAGCATTTACACACCCGCACCCCAGGCAGGGGTTACGGCACCCGCTACCATGGCCGGCACCATTGTTATCGCCCTTTGCGAATCTCTTAGCGGCCTAGTCTTGAACCAATTGGTCCGTGAAGGCGCGCCCTTCATCATGGGCGGCGTTATCACCATGATGGATCCAAGAAGCATGCAAATCACGTACGGCTCCCCCGAATTTAATATCTTGGCTGCAGGACTTTCCGAAATGGCACATTTTTACAATATTCCCATGTTCAGCACAGCTGGTTGTGTTGATTCCAAAGCCGAGGATCAACAATCCGGCGCCGAAATGGCCACCAGTCTCTTGATGGCCGCCTTAAGCGGTGGAAATCTCATCCATGACGTTGGTTATTTTGAAAGCGGCATGAGCACCTCTTTGGTTAACTTGGTCATGGCGGATGAAATCCTTGGCTCCGTTAAACGGATCGTTAAGGGAATCGAAGTCAATAAAGGGAAACCCTGGCTATTGATGTAATCAAAGCGTTGGCCCCGATGGAAACTTTATGGCAGAAGAACACACCTTCAACAACTTCAAAAAAGAATGGTGGCTGCCTCAGATGTATAACAGAGAACGTCATGCAATATGGACCGCAAACGGCAGCAAAACCTTTGGTGATGCCGCCAAAGAACGTCTCATGGGTATCATCAATGATTACACCGTAGAAGAATTACCCCGCGCCACCACCGATAAATTCCAAAAAATTATCAATGATCTAAAATAAGTACCATCCATAAATATACCCGGGCGGCGTTAAAACGCCGCCCAACCCCCACACATTACGAAACTATACAATCACTAGGAGGCACAATATGGATAATGTAAAAACCGTTGAACTTGATTTAACTGACCGCAAATGGATCCAAAAATATCTGGACATCAACAATGAGATCTGGTATATGACCAGAGAAGATGTTGTCAATGTAGGCCTTACCCGTGACGATATTTTAAAACTTACGGAAGATGCTATGATCGCCCATGGGAAAAAAGCTTATGAAATGCCTGCTAAAATCGGCGTACATCCTCTTCCGGAAGTGTTCTTCCATGCCATGCCCGCCTATGTGCCGGGAAAAAATGCCGTCGGCTGCAAATGGATCGAATGCTATCCATTAAATAAAGAACGTTTCAACTTAGACCAAACAACCGGTCTCTTGATTATAAACGACGTATATTCCGGTTGTCCCATTGCCATCATGGATTGTGCTTGGGTAACCGCTATGCGTACTCCTGCCGTTACGGTTCTCGCCGCTGCCGCCCTTCACCCGGATGCCACCACATATGGCCAATTCGGTTGCGGCGTTCAAGGCATCGAACATGTTCGTTTTGTTGTACGCACTTTAAAGAAACTGAAAGAGATCTATGTTTACGATATCAACGAAGCAGCAATGGATCATCTTATCAGTTTAGTACAACCGGAAATCGAAGCAACGATCATCAAAGCAAAAAGCGCTGAAGAGGTCACCAAATCCTGCGAAGTCCTCAGTTCCGCCACAATCATCGTAAAAGATACATTTAAAGCCATAAAAGATGAATGGGTATCGGCAGGACAAACGATTTTGCCTTGCGATCTCAATACCTACCTTGATCCTGCCACCACCATGCGTGCCGATAAATACATTGTCGACAGTATCGACGAACATGAACTCTTCGCCGGCATGGGCTATTTCCCCGGGGGATTACCGAAAATCACATGCGAAACCGGTGAAATTTTGGCGGGTGAAACCGGCAGAGAAAGCAAAGACAGGCTGATCGTTTGCAGCAATATTGGCATCTCCGTTAATGACGTTGTTGTTGGCAGAGAATTATTCAACCGTGCTATCGCCAATGGCATCGGACGGAAACTGCCATTATAAAGTAAATCTCCGCCTATCGCATAAAACAAAGAACCTCGTATACCGAGGGGAATCCACCCTCGGTATACCCCCCGCGGGGTTCGAAACTAATTTTTTGTTTTATTTAGAAGTGAAAGGAGTATATATATGATCTATTTACCCAGAGATCCCGGCATCAGCACGATTTACGCACGCAAAAAAACGGTTGCCTATGGAATGGGGCTGGGCATTATGCTTCTTGATGAAGTATATCCTGGTTTTCCCGGGGATGTTCGCAATGCCAGCGCTTTTCCTTATCCCATCCAGTATGATGTCGTTCGCGATATCAGCATCAAAAAGCTTGTTTATGATGAGGATAAGACACCTTGTCGTCAACCGATCCTTGATGCCGCAAAACGCCTGGAAACGCTGGGTTGCCGTGCAATTGCCGCCGAATGCGGATACTTTGCCTATTTCCAAAAAGACGTTGCCGGTTATGTTGATATACCCGTTTTCATGTCCAGCCTTTTACAGGTTCCCATGATTCAACAATGTATTGGCCCCAACAAAACTGTAGCCATTTATTGTGCCGTCAAAAACTCTTTAACCGATAACCATCTTAAGGCCGTTGGCATCGATCCCAATAGCAATATTGTAATCGGCGGCGGTATGGATGAATACAAAAACTCCGAATTTATCAGCTTATGGAACGAAGAATTACGCCCTGAAGTTCCCATGGCCAATTACGAAAAATCGGAAAAAGATATTATTGCCGCCATCAAAGACATGATCAGCAAAAATCCAAGCATAGGTGCGATTATGCTAGAATGCACCGGCATGCAACCCTTTGGCAGAGCCATTCAAAGAGCTGTCGATTTGCCCGTTTATGACTGGGGGACATTGTTAGATTATGCCTATTCTGTTATCAACCACAGAGATTATTATGGTCATGTATAATGGGTCTTGGTGCTAAACGCACCATCATCACCATTATAAAAGGCCGCAGTAAAGCTCTTTCTCATCTCCATATTTTTACTCTCAAACGATCTATTGATCGGTACATCTCTCTTCTTTTTTTTATTCCGCCGTTAAGGCGGAGTTCCTTTATTCGGCACTTTGCGAAAGGACATTGGAAACCGCTCAAGATCCAATTGTAGCAAAACTTGTCATATGTGCAAAAATCTGCTACGATTGAATTGCAAATCTATTTGCAATATTTTGCACTTTGGTTGCAATCAAAAGGGAGTGACAAAAAATGAAAGAGCGAAGATTATTACAAAATTATTTCGAAACCATTTATCGAAATAAAGAAGAATGCTTAGTGGTTTGTAACGCGCAAGGGGATATCACATATCATAATCCATCGTTTTCCCTGCATTTTGGCAACTATGATTCCATTTTTGATCTATTCCCGGACTTTCCTCACTTCCCCCATACTTTGCCTATGTTGGAAGATGAAAAAATTGAAAGTGATGTAACCCATATCAAACTTGATGGTGAAACCTTTTATGTTGCCTTTTTGCGCATTGTTCCTGAATGGGAGATTCCTTCTCCCCTTTTGGTTCATGCATTAAAGACCGTTCTCAATACGGTGGAAGATGGAATATCCGTCATTGATGATACCGGACATTTTATTTTTTATAATGCTGCTTTGGAAAACTTGGAAGGATATCGCGCACAAGACGTTATCGGAAAACATGTGTCGGATCTCTATAATGTTAACCCGCAAACCAGCCAATTATTGCATGCCCTGGAAAGCAAACAAATGATACGAGAATACCGACAACATTATTCGATGAAAAATAACCGGGATTTTGAGGTGATTATTGAAGCGCATCCCCTCTTTAGAAATAATAAAGCTGTCGGCGCCATCTGTATTTACAAAGACAAAACAATGTTGGAAAAACTTACACGCAAATATTATTTTCTCCAAGAGAGTAAAGCGGATTCCATCCACTATGTCAATACAAATTTAGCAACAAAAGATACAAACCCCCAGCTCATTGGCAATAATGTGAATTTCTTGGAAAGCTTGCAAATGATGCAAACAGCTGCCGCCAGTAATTCTCCCGTCATGATTTATGGCGAGACCGGTACCGGCAAAGAGCTTTTTGCCCGAGAAATCCATAGTTTAAGCAACCGCGCAGAACACCCATTTATCGCTATTAACTGCGCCGCCATTCCCGAATCATTATTGGAAGGATTGCTTTTCGGCACAGTCAAAGGGGCTTTCACCGGCGCATCCCAAATGGAAGGCCTTTTTGAGCAAGCCAACGGGGGAACCATCTTTCTGGATGAGTTAAACTCAATGCCCCTTGCTTTACAGGCAAAAATATTGCGTGCCATAGAAGAAAAATCTATTCGTCGATTAGGGGATAAAAAATGCATCCCCATTGATATCCGCATTGTTAGCAGCACAAATCATGATCCTATTGCCGCCATAAATGAAGGGTTAATGCGCTCAGACCTTTTTTATCGTCTAGCTGTCTTTTTTATTAAAATTCCTCCGCTTAGGGAAAGGATTGACGATATTGAATTACTGGTTTCCTACTTCATAAAAGTATTCAATAAAGAATCCAAGAAAAAAATCATCGGTGTACATCCAGATGTGATTCAGGGATTTAAGGCCTATGCATGGCCAGGGAATATCCGGCAACTACGCAATATTATCGAATGTGCTATGAATTTTGTTGGCGATAAAGACACGATCCTCCATAAAATCCATGCCCCGTTATGCCAATATCTTTGATAATGAATGGAAGGCCTTGGAATTATCCAATAATCCCCATGCGAATGAAGATAATGACTAAGGAACGCAACATTATATCGGAGATCAAGGAGAGGAAAAAGCAGAGATTATCCGAGATATTAAAAAGGACACAAGAGCAATATTACGCAAGCTGCTAAACGCATGGGCATTAGCCGCCAATCTCTCCAATATAAAATGAAAAAAAATAATCTATCTAGTAGTAAGTGCCAAATTATGATCGATAGACTGCAAAAAATACACGAAGCAAGCATGGCTATGCTCAAAAACACCGGGATGAAATTTCATCATCCCGAAGCAATAACAATTCTGAAAGAAAATGGCATCACCACCAAAGGCAATATTGCTTATTTCACGGAAGAGCAATTGATGTACTGGGTGAAAAAAGCCCCATCCTCCTTTTCTTTATGCTCAATCCCCAGCATAACATTGTAATCGGCGGAAACAATGTTCATATGGCGCCTTGTTATGGTGCGCCTCGTATGGACAAGGATGGGAACAAACGGTCTGCCTCCATAAAAGACTATGTCAAACTGGCAAAACTTTTTCAAACCAATGATGATTATCATGTAAATGGCGGTTTGATGGTCAACCCAATGATATCCCCATCAAAAACAGTCCGCTCTATTTATTCTATGCCGCATGCACCCATTCCGATAAATGTATGATGGTGTCATCGGGCGCAAAAGACCAAATGGAAATGCTCATGGATATTACCGCTCTCGCATTTGGAGGTAAAAGACTCTCGCCAAATATCCTCGTATTCTAACGATTGTAAATGCCAATACACCTTTACAACTCGATATTACTATGACCGATGTACTCTTAACCTTCCGCAAAACACGGGCAACCTTTTGTCGTCGCTTCTGCAGCCGCTGCTTGACCCATCTCCGTAACCTTAGCCGGCACCATTGCGATGACCAATGCGGAAGTTTTGGCCACATCGCCTTAGCACAGATGGTCAATCCCGGCACACCGGTAATTTACGCCTCCCAATCCACCACCGCCGATATGCGTACCGGAAGCATCGCAATCAGGTCTCCCGAGGAGCGCTGTTATAAGTATTGCGCCCAATTAGCCAAGTTCTATCAACTCCCCTGCCGTGGCAGCGGGACGCTGACCGACAGCAAAACGATTGATGCCCAAGCCGGATATGAATCCTTGCTCACGTTCTAGCTTGTTGTCAAAATAAAGTAAGATTTCATCATTCATTCTGCCGGCATCCTTGACGGATATGCCTGTATCTCCTACGAAAAAGTCATTATGATTTTGAAGTTAACCGTTATGTCCTTCGCTATCTACGTGAATTTGAAATCAATCAAGATACGATTCCTTTAGATCTCATCAATGAAGTGGGTCATACAGGGGAATACCTTGCAAAGACCATACCTTCCAGTATTTATGTGAACCATTAACACGATTAGTTCCCGAGGTCTTGTCGCTGATCCTCTGGGTCAAATGGGCCATAGAATCGACGAACAGATGAACAAGTTGTGGATGCATATACGGTTCCCGCTCAAGATCATAATATCACCTCTTCCATAAAGGCATATCTTGAGGCAAAGGGATTGGATATAAACTTACTGGAAGCCATCGAACAATATTGAGGACACCATTTCCCAAAGGAGGGAAATATGCTCAAATCAACAAAATATGAAAAAGATATGTTAGCAGGTGCTCATGGCAAATTAAAACAACAGGCTATAAAAAAGGTTGTCGATTATGCCAAAATCCTGAACGCCACAGAATTATGTGAGGTAACCATGGCACACCTTTTTTGCGGAGGCCATCATTATCTTGATGCGGCTGGTAGCGACAACATTGCGGAAACCATCGCACAAATGCACTATTGCACTCATGATATTTTGCCCCAAGAAGAATTTGTTTGCTATTGCCAAGCAGACTCGGGGCCTTTGGATCCAGCTCATTATTTAAAAATGAATGCAACTGAAGAAGAGGCCCAACACAATAACGATTTCCTCACCTACTTTCAAAAACAGGGTGTCAACCTTACAGGAACCTGCGTCCCCTATCTTTGTGGTTTTGTTCCTCTCAGGGGAGAACATTTTGTATCCAGTGAATCTCATGCCGTAACTTTAATGAACTCACTATGGGGCGCTGCCGGCAATGCCGACGGGCTGGAGGCAGGCTTTTGGGCTGCCGCCTGTGGGAGGATACCCAAATGGGGGAATCATATCGCAGAAAACCGCAAAGGTACCCATGTATTCAATATTTGTTGCACGATGAAATCAAGCAGGGATTGGGATCTTCTCGGTTATACCATCGGCCGGTTTCTCCCCACCCATAGCATACCCGTAATAACAGGCTTATCGGATCGCCCCGATATCGTTAAGCTCAAATATTTCTTTGCGGCCATGGCAACTACGGCCGGTCCAGAAATGTGCCATATCGTTGGGATCACACCGGAAGCCACCCAAATTGAAGCCGCTTTGGGTGGGGAAAAACCCAAAGCAATTCGGGATATTTCATCCATCGATATAGAAAAATCATATGATATTCTCAATAGCAAACAACAAAACGGTAAACTGGACTATGTAAGTCTTGGCTGCCCTCATTACAGCATTGAAGAATTACGCAAGATCGCTAAATTGCTTAGAGGGAAAAAAATAGCAAAAAATACCATTTTGCACATTTGGACTGCCGGCCCGATAAAGGAAACCGCTGATCGTTCCGGCTATACGAAGGATATCGAGGCTTCAGGCGCCCATCTTCTTACCAGTACCTGCCCATTGTTAAGCGGGAAAATGCCCAAAGGATGCCAAACAGCGGCTTTTGATTCAGCCAAGCAAGCGCATTATTTAAAGGCAGAGGGTAAAGCCAATATATGTTATGGCACAATGGAAAAATGCATCCAAAGTGCCATATCGGGGAAATGGGAGGTAGCACCATGGGAAGAATAATCCAGGGGCGAGGAGCTGTAGGCGGTATTTGCAAAGGTATTGCAATGGTCAGCCGGGAAACCATTCAAGGTTGGTCGGGAATAGACGAAAAGACCGGGGTCATCTTGGAAGAAAACCATCCTTTTCAAAGGAAATCTCTAAAAGATTCCATCTTGATTATCTCAGGAGGCAAAGGTTCCAATGGCTGGTCTTGCCACTTCCATGCAGCAAAGCTTAAAGGGGTTGCTCCCGGCGCCCTAGTTTTCCCCAAAATGGATTCACGCACCGGCGTTGCTGCTGCAGTGATGGGCGTACCCGTCGTTACAGATTTAAAAGAAGATATTTTTGCTCTGGTAAAAACAGGTGATACTGTCATCGTTCATGGTGATGACGGATATATTGAAATAATCGATCCTGCAAAAAATGATAACGTGAGGTAAGGCCATGACAAGACAAAGAGCGGTGATCTATACCATCTCAGCTTCGCTTTTGTTTGGGCTCATCCCCTTCATTGTAGCAAAAGCCTATGAAACAGGAATGAATGCCTTTGACGTATTGTTTTTCCGTTTCTTCTTTGCGGGCATCCTCTTCTATTTCATTTTACGCCTACGAAAAGAGACCCTGGCTATAACTTGGTTGCAAATGCGGATTTTGCTTATTATGGGCATTGTGGGTTATGTCATGATGAACGCCACCTTGTTCCTGTCCTATAATTATCTATCCATCGGTCTAGCAACAACGATTCACTTTGCCTATCCTATCGTGGTCACCATTCTTGCCTATTTTTTTTATAAGCAAAAATTGAGACGTATTGGCATAATAGCGTTGTTTCTGGCCACTTTGGGGATTATTCTCCTTTCTGCCGACGATTATTCGATTAACAGCATATTAGGACTCGTACTCTCCTTTTCATCGGCGGTGTTTTTTGCAGCCTATGTCCTTTTAATCGCTCATCCTGAAATCAAAAGCATGAGCCCATGGAAAATTCTGTTTTATGTATCTTTGCTGACAACCGTTTTACTTTTTGTCGGTGAACTATGTTTTGGGACAACGCCCTTTGTCCGCCTCACCGGCATGGGTTGCCTTTATATGCTGATACTCTCAGTAGGGTGCACAGTGGTTTCTCTTGCCCTGTTTACTCTAGGGATAAAAAGGATGGGGCCTGCCACGGCTTGCATTTTAGCCACTCTAGAACCGATTACCAGCATTCTATTGGGCGCACTGTTTTTAGGCGAACAATTTAATTTACAAATCGGCGTTGGTTGTGTTTTCGTTATTGTTGCCGTAGTGCTCATCTCTTTACCCAGTAAAGGCGAAGCGGAAGCACAGCAACCACAAACAACGGAAGTACAAAATCATGAATCATATTAGGGGGAAAAGGGCAAATACAATGACCAAAATAAGTCCGCGGCGGATATCTCTATGCGTTTCGGAAGTGGCGGCCGCCGCTCCATCACGCCGGGCAGAATATGGCGATGAACGGAGCGTTAATGATAAAGAAAAACTTTTCGGCCAAAGCATCAACATTGTGGAAATGGCGTCGGAAGCGGGCGCAGCCGACGCCAAAGTCCGCAATCTTTCTACCAAGAAAAAGCAGAGAGACCTCTAATAAGGCAAAAACAGATAAAACCCCGCTGCGGTCGAACCGCAGCGGGGTTTTATGATTGCCATCGCCTTAATCAAGACCACCCGTCAACGGGTGGTCTTAATCTTATTTTTTTCTTACGAAATGGGCTTGCGGATGGTCGCAAACCGGGCAAACCTCCGGCGCTTTAACGCCCCGGTGGATATGACCGCAATTCAAGCAGATCCAAAGAACTTCTTCCGTATCCGTAAAGACCGTATCGCATTCCAAGGCTTCCAAAAGGGATTGATAGCGTTCTTCATGATGCTTTTCAATAGCCGCAACCAGTTCAAACAGGGTCGCAAGCTCATCAAAGCCTTCTTCTTTCGCTTCTTTCGCCATGCGGGGATACATTTCGGTCCATTCTTCTTTTTCGCCGCCGGCAGCAGCCTTCAGGTTCGCTTTCGTATCGCCGATCCCTTCAAGCTTTTTGAACCAGATCTTGGCGTGTTCTCTTTCATTATTAGCGGTTTCTTCGAAAATCGAAGAGATGCCGACATAGCCTTCTTTTTTGGCAACAGAAGCAAAATAGGTGTATTTATTTCTGGCCATGGATTCCCCACCAAAGGCCTCCCACAAATTAGCTTCCGTTTTCGTCCCCGCTAATTTCTTGTCACTACTCATATTGTCCCTCCGTTCCATTCTTCTTTATCTATTACAAGATCGCAATAATTTTCTCTTTCAACGCTTCCAAGTCTTCTTCCGATGCTTCATACTGGATCCGGGCCATTTCAATGGTTTCCCATTTCATCTCCTTCATGAAGTCCGTGATGATTCCGGGGCTTTGCCCGCTCCAACCGTAGGAACCAAAACCCAGTCCAATCCGGCCGGTAGGATTTAAGCCTTTGATATATGTCAATAAGCTGCCCACCGTAGGCATAATCCCGTTATTGAGGGTGGGAGAACCGATGGCAATGTATTTTGCCTCCAAGATCTCGGCCATCACATCGGAAATATGGTCCGCTTTCAATGACATCCTTTTGACGGGAATGCCTTTTGCCATAAAAGCATCGCTAATCGTAGCTGCCATTTTTTCCGTTACGCCCCACATAGAGTCATAAACCACCACGGCTTTTTCCATCACCGTATTGGTAGACCACTTCTGATATGCCTCTAAGATGGCGGGAATATGTTTCCCCCAAATCAAGCCATGGCTCGGACAAATATACTCAATGTCCAAACCGCCGACAGCTTCCAGCGCCTTTTGCACCTGTTTCCCGAAGGGAAGAACGATATTGGCATAGTACTTCCCTGCTTCTTGCATCAGGGTATCGAAGGGCACTTCTTCATCAAAACGCGCGGATGCAGCATAATGCTGGCCAAAAGCATCATTGGGAAAGAGGATTTTTTCTTTGGCTAAATAAGTCACCATATTATCAGGCCAATGAACCATCGGCGTCTGCACAAAGGTCAGTTCATACTGGCCTAGAGACAAAGTATCACCGCTTTTCACGAGCTCGGTATCCCATTCGCCAGTATAATGCTGGTGAAGACCTTTATCCCCTTGGGCATTGGTAATCACCTTCGCTTTGGGGCATGCCGCCAAAACCGCCGGCAATGCGCTGGAATGATCTCTTTCCACATGGTTTACAATGATATAATCGATCTCGGCAGGGTCAATCACGCTCTTAATCCTGGATAGAAGCTCTCCTTCAAAACCCTTTTTTGCCGTATCGATCAAGGTAACCTTTTCATCGATCACCAAATACGCATTGTAGGTTGCGCCTCTCTGGGTAAGATAACCATGAAAGTTGCGTATGTTCCAATCGATCACTCCGACCCAATAAATGTTATCTTTAATTTTTACAGCTTCCATGATAGCACACCATCCTTAGTCTTCTTCGGAGAACTCGTCTTTCCCTACGCCACAAACCGGGCAAGTCCAATCTTCCGGCAAATCAGCGAAAAGAACGCCTTCTTCTTCTTCGTCATAAACATAACCACAGACACCACATACAAATTTTGCCATTTTTATCTTCCTCCTTAATTTCCATATATTATCTGCCAACTATGGCTCCATTATAAACAATATTTGACTTCCTGTCATCAGAAATCTCATATAATCTTAAAAAAATCACAAACCGTCAAATGATTTTAATATATTATCCCGCTTCCGTATAGGAAAAACAAAACGCCCCGCATCTGCCTAACAGTGGCAAAACGAGGCGTTTTTTTACTTATCTAAATTATGTCCCATCAAAACAGGATAATCCTCAGAGAAACTAAAATGGGTATATACACCGTGGAGAAAGGTGAAGTGCCAGCAATCTTTGGCTTCCATCCCCAAAAGGAGCGCCATCAAAACGGTAAGAAAGCCATGATGTCCAACGACGGCCACCGCATCTTTCTCCGCCGCAAACAGCGTCTCTTTAAAAGCCTCGGCCCGTTTGGAAAGATCGTGAAAAGATTCCCCTCCCGGCGGTGCGATATGAAAATAATCTGCCGCCCATGCTTGCCAATGGGGATCTCCTTCCAATTCGGAATAATGTTTCCCTTCCCAAGCGCCGAAATTAAGCTCCCGTAGATCGTCGTCTCGGCAAAAGAAATCCGCTTCCCTTAAGGGGAAAATCCGTTTTGCGGTATCCCCAGCCCGCTTCAAAGGGCTTACAAAGCAAAGATCCACCGGGATCTCAGCAAAAACAGGGCGAAGCTTGTCCGCATCCGTTTCCCCTTTGGAGGTAAGCGCACAATCGGTAGCGCCATAGTAGACCTTTTTCAGGTTCAATTCCGTCTCGCCGTGGCGAAAGAGATAAAGATTTTTCACGCTATTCTACCCTTTCAATTTGACGGTTAAACCGGAGACCACAAGATATGCCTCATCGGCAGCGGCAGCCAGCCGTTGATTGACCCGCCCTAAAACATCACGGAAAAACCGGGCCAAAGGATATTCCGGCACAAGGCCGAAGCCCACTTCATTGCTGACCATGATCAAATCTGCTTGTAACCGAGAAAACGATGCGATAAAACGGTCGATTTCCGCCATCACTTCCGCTTCCGCCGCATTCATCTCCTCAATCGAGATCTCCTCTTTTGCCAACGCCGGATGATCAAAAAGCAGATTGGTACTCATAATGGTAACGCAATCCAAAAGCATCCCCTGGTATTGGCCGCTTCTCTCCGGCAGGACTTCCCCCAGCCCCCGATAGGATTCCAAAGTATCCCACTCGGCGGGGCGGTTATTCTGATGCCGCCGAATGCGTTCCACCATCTCTTCATCAATGGCTTTCGCAGTCGCAATATAAAGGATCCGCTCCCCTTTTTCCCGCACAAGATTTTCCGCAAAAGTGCTTTTGCCGCTGCGGGCGCCACCGGTGACAAATGTGATTTTCGCCATTTTTTACTCCCGAATATCTACCAAAGTTTCATTGCTCACCGTTGCTTCCGCAAAAGTGGCCATATGATTCATGATCGCCAATGCGCAATCGACCACATGGAAGGCCAACGGGCAACCGCTCCCTTCGCCCAAACGCATGTCAAGATTTAAGATCGGCTCCATATCGATCTGGGCCATCATCGCCAAAAATCCCGGTTCAGCCGAACTGTGGGAAGGGATCATATATTGGCGGCTGAGCGGGTTCATCCGATAGGCGACCAGCGCCGCAGCAGCGGAAATGAACCCGTCCACCACGACCGGAACCTTATGGGCAGCCGCAGCCAAGAAAACCCCGGTTAAACCGGCAATATCAAAACCGCCGACCTTGGCAACAACATCGATGGGATCATCCTTATCCGGCTGGTTCAACTCCAGCGCCTTTTTCAACACTGATTTTTTATAATTATGGGCTTCATCGGTGAGGCCTGCGCCTTTCCCGACCGCTATATCAATTTCAACGCCTCCCAAAGCAGCCAAGATACAACTGCTGGAGCTGGTGTTGCCAATGCCCATTTCGCCCGTGCCGATCAGATCATAGCCTTGTTCGATCAAGCTTTCCGCTACTTCGATACCGATTTCCATCGCCTTGACCGCATCCTCTCTGGACATTGCGGGGCCTTTGGCAAAATTGGCGGTACCATTGGCGATCTTTTTCTGAAGAACACCGGGAAAAGCCGAGGTATCCCCATTAACACCAATATCAACGACGGTAAGATCCGCTCCTGCTTCCTTCGCCAACACCGCTACGCCGGTAACCCCTTTCATAAAATTACCGGTCATAATCAAAGTTACCACCTGGGGCGCAGCAGCAACGCCTTCTTCAACGATGCCATTGTCCGCCGACATGACGATAATCCCTTTTTTCTTGATTTCATTTTTCACTTGGCCGGTAATCCCGGCGATCTGTGCGGAAATGGCCTCTAAGCGGCCAAGACTGCCAATCGGTTTTACCAAGTCGTCCAAACGGGCGCGGGCGGCAGCCACCGCAGTTTCATCAATAGGGGTAATTTGGGCCAGGGTTTTTTGTAGTAACTCCATCTTGTTCACTCCTTAAAATAAATAATCCGCACCTATGGAGGTGCGGATATGAGACAATGCAACCCGCAACCTTCCCTCCCGAGGTTGAGGCAAATAATTTGGCAGGTTTCCTGACTCGAGGATCTCCTTACTTTCCGGCCTTCTCAGCGTTAGCCAATGGCGATTCGGATTTCATCCCCTCTTACAGTAGCGGGTGCTGTAACGGCATTGAACCGTTTTCCCTTTTACCCAAAAATTTGGCACCGTTCCCATATTCTACTAACAACAAGTATAACAAAAAAATTCTACTTGTCAATGGCAAAATCCGTCAAGACCAAATCTATAAGCCGAGTTCTGTTTCGATCATCATCTATCTAGTCTTATAGTCGCCTATAAGCTCATGCAACCTAACCCGGAAGCGGAGCGGGCAACTCCACATGCTTCCCTATTCGGTCTTGCACCAGGTGGGGTTTACCTGGCCAGCCTGTTACCAGGCTGCCGGTGCGCTCTTACCGCACCGTTCCACCCTTACCTTCAACCGAAGCGGTCAAAGGCGGTTTATTTCTGTGGCACTATCCTTAAGGTCGCCCTCACCGGCCGTTAGCCGGCACCCTGCCCTATGGTGCTCGGACTTTCCTCAGGAAAGGCAAAATGCCTCTCCCGCGATGATCCAATTTGCTCTATCTTGAATTTTGCTTTTATAGTATAGCGTCTCTGCTATAAAAAAGCAAGCTGTAATCTCTTCCAGTTTTACCCGCAGAGGAAGCGGCCGCAAAAATCGCAGCGAACGGCACGGTAATCGACCACTGCTTTTTCCACAGATAATTGGGGGTTCCGCCGATGGCAGCCAGTGCAAATATTGCCGTCCGTAACGAGGGCCAAAGGCTTCCCTTGAAAGCGGTCCCTTTCCACCAAAAACCACTCCATATCGGTTTCGCTGATCTTTTCCGCCAGTGCCTCCAATTCTTCCGTAAAAACGGCAATCTTTTCCTCATATTCCGTTCTCATCGAGCTGATACTATCCTTGACTTCCCCGAATTGCTGCTGCCGCTGTTTGATGGCGGTGCTTCTTTTCACCAGTTCTTCCCGTTCTTTTTCCAAGCCCTCCTGGATCCTACTGATCTCGTTTTCCGCCCGCTCCTGTTCAAGGCGCAGATTTTTCCCTTTTTCCTCCATGGCAGAAAGCTCTCGTCCATTGGTGATCGTACCGCTATACATTTTTTCTTCGATCGTGGCAATCCTTTCTATGAGCATCGCCTTTTCCCCATCTTTTAAGTGCAATTCCCGTTTGAGTTCCGTGCTGTTTTTCTGGCTTTGCAGATAACCGGCCTTCTCCACCTCGAACTCTGCTTTCAGCCGTTTCAAATCCGACAGGGGCAATGACTGTTCCATTTCCCGTTGCAACTTTTCTTTGCCCAACAGTTTTTCCTGGTATTCATAAAGGGTAGGGATCATATTGCACCTCCAATAAATAGAGGACAGCCCACATCGTCTGTCCTTCTGCTTAATGATACGCCCAAATATCTTTACATTTCTTACTAATCAAAATTTCCATACCGGTAATCACACGGAGCTTTTCCGCCAGCGGTTCCAATACGCCGACTTCTGTTCCGTAATGACCGGCGTCGATTAAAGCCAGCCCCAATTCGGCGGCTTTGTCTCCATCATGGTATTTAAAATCGCCGCTGACAAAGGCGTCCGCCCCCATTTTCGCAGCTTCCTCCATCATCGAGGCGCCACTACCGCCCAAAACCGCTACGGAGGAGATCCGTTTCTCCGCGTTACCCGTATATTTGATGACCGGCAACAGTAAGGTTTCTTTCACTTTGTCCGCAAAATCCGCTAAGTGTTGCGGCTCCTCCAAGCGACCCAAACAGCCCAAACCGACGCGATGTTCGGTCTCTTCCGGCGGACTCGTATCCTCTTCGGGGCAAAGGATTTCCCTGTCAATCAGGCCCAGCCGATCGGCAAGCGCCACATTGACGCCAAAAGGCGCTTTATCCAAATTGGTATGCAGGGAAAGCAGCGCTAACCCCTTCTCGATCAAATCATAGATCAGGCGGCCCTTCCCCTTGCTGCCATCAATGGAGTGCAAGGGCTGGAATAAAAGGGGATGATGGGTAATGATCAGATCCGCCTGCTCCTCGATGGCTTCGGCTAAAACATCCTCCCGAAAATCAAGGGCCAATAAAATCTTATGACAAGAGGATTCCGGATTGCCGATCTGCAAACCGCTATTATCATACGACTCCTGTAAGGACTTGGGGCAAATGGTTTCAATTATCGCCAGGATCTCCTTCAACTTTGCCATCATTCCAACTCCTTTAAAAACTGCAACTCTTGCTTCAATAATGCTCTGCGATCTTGCCCCTGGTTATTTTGGGTTAATTGCCGCAAGATTGACTCACGGCGTTCGATTTGTTCTTGTAAGAATTCTGCGAGGATCGGTTCACGCCGCGCCAATAGCAACGGCCCTAAAAGCGCCTCTTCCCATGTTAAGGTCATGGTGCCTTTTTCCGCCTTGATGACGGTATAAAAAATACCGTCCTCCCGAATCAGCGTTTCTGCGCTGATCCGCATCCCATGCTCGGTCAAATACTGCCGAATTTGATCCGTATCCCGCATCGCCTGAATCAAAAGGGTATCAAAACTTTGGAAAAGCTCAGGACTCGCCGAAAAAATCTTGATGATCGTACCGCCTCCCATGCCGGCCAAGACCGCCGTTTGGGCTTCTCCCGGCTCCAGCACGGAAAACCCGGCTCCACAGCGAAAAACGATCCGATCCTTATAAGGAGAAGTCTTAAAAAACTGCCGCGCCCGATTTAAAGAAAGGGGAGATAGATCCGTCAAAATAATCTTTTTGGCGATCCCCCTTTGCAAAAGCGCATAGGATAATTCACCGCGATCGCCGCCAATATCCGCGACGATGCCGCCGGGAGGGATCAAAGCGACAATTTCTTCTAATCTTCGGGACAGTTGCAAAACTATTCTCCTTTCATAGCTCCAGTATAACATAAATGAAAAAAGTATTGCAATGACAAAAAAAACACGGTAGAATGGACATGATTTTTCAGTTTTGTTTATTGATCGAAAACCTGAAATAATTGGGAGGATGAGAAGATGGAAAAAATCACTATCTACGGCGCCGGAGTGCAGGGATCGATGTTGGCTTATCGTTGTGCCGTCTACGGCAAAAGCGTTGCCCTCTTCGACATTAATGAGGCAGTCTTGACCAAGGCAAAAGAAAAAATTACAAACTGGCTGGAAAAATATGCCGCCCAAGGCCGCTACACTTTTAAGGAAGCCGAGGCTTATGCCGCTGCTATCAGTTATCACAAAGACATGGCGTCTGCTTTGGACGAAGCAGATTTAGCCATCGAATGCGTACCGGAGAACCTGGAATTAAAACAACGGGTTTGGGCCGAGATCGACCAAGCTGCTCCCGAAAAAACCTTTCTGACCACCAACAGTTCTTCCCTAAAATCATCGGAAATCGGTCGGGATGTCGCAAGAAAGGGTAAAACCTTCAATGTCAACTTCATGACGCCGACCGAAGACGATCTGGTTGAGGTCATGTGGAATCAATACACCACGGAAGAAACCAAGAAATACGCGCTTGATTTTCTCCACAGTATTGATTGCGTACCTACAGTAACGACGAAAGAAATCAAAGGATTTTCCTTAAACCGCGTTTGGCGGGCCATTAAAAAGGAATGTTTAAAACTTTGGGCAGAAGGCTATATCCAACCGGAAGATTTAGACCGTGCTTTTATGCTGGAATGGGATACCGCCGACGGACCTTTCGGCCGCATGGATAAAGTGGGGCTTGATGTGATCCGCGATATCGAACTAAGCTATTATCGGGAAAGCGGCGATCCCACGGATTTGCCCCCCCAAGCCCTGGAAGATTTGGTCGCCCAGGGGAAACTGGGAGAAAAAAGCGGGGAAGGATTTTACACCTATCCCAATCCCAGCTATCTGGCAGAAGATTTTTTGAAAGGCAAAAAATAAGGAGGGCAACATGAAAAAAGTAAGCGACATCAAAAAAGTAGCCGTTTTGGGCTGCGGTTTTATCGGATTTAGTTGGGCTGTTGTTTTTTCCCGCAATGGCATCGAGGTCAACCTCTATAATCGGCCGGGGAAAAGTTATGATATGGCTTTAGAAAAAGTACGGGGCGGATTGGAATTTTTAGCCACCGAAGGCATGATCACGCAGGAAACAGTGGAAGAAGCAATGGGCCGGGTCCATCTCTTCGATACTTTAGAAGCTGCCTTGGAAGGCGCCGATTATGTGCAGGAATGCTTCCCGGAAGACCTCGCATTAAAACAGGATTCCTATAAAAAGATCAGCGACCTTACCGCTGCCGATGTGGCCATCGGTTCCAGCTGCTCGGGGCTTCGCATCTCGGATATCGCCGCCAAAGTAACCAACTATCCCGAACGCTGCATCGTTGCCCATCCTACCAACCCTCCTCATTTGATCCCCTTTATGGAAATCTCCGGGGACAATGCCGCAATGGAAGTGAAAGAAGGCGTTTATCAATTCATGGAAGCCGTGGGCCAAAAACCCATTCTCTGCAAAGAAGTCTACGCTTATGTATTGAACCGCTTGCAGCTGGCATTGATTCAAGAAGCGCTCTATCTCGTCAAAGAGGATATCTGTACAGTTGAAGGCGTAGAACGCGCCATCACCGACGGTCTTGGCTTACGCTGGGCTTTCACCGGACCCTATGGCGTAGAAGAATTAAATTCCGCTACCCTGGAAGAAGGCCTCAAAAAATATAAGGAATATATGCTCTTGGGCTTCCCGCAATTAGGGAAAATCAGTGAATATGACGATGGCTTTGTGGAAAAAGCCGTCGCCGGTTTCAAACCGCAGATGAAAGGGAAAACCCACGAAGAATATCTGCTCTGGCGGGACCAAATGGTCACCCGCACGCGGATTCTAAAAAATAATAATCAGTAAACATATGCCGAGTTCATCTTGCTTGGCGCATCCTGATTCGTGATTCTTGCACACAAGATGATCGCCTATTGCGTAATCTAAAGAGCAAATCATAAACAAAAGGCCAGGACCGTATGTACATTTCAGTACATAGCGGAACTGGCCTTATAGCGTGTACGGTTAATCAGTAATCTACAATTGACTTCCTATTATTTTGTATAACACACCTTGCAATCACGGCTACATAAGAGTACAATACATTCAATGAACTTTCCAGGGGGCGCTGATGAAAAAGAATCCGGATCAAACAATAATAGAACCATTGTGGACGAAAAATTTCCTCCTCATCATGGCAACCAATCTTGTGGTTTTTTTGGGCTTTCAGATCATTATGCCCATTATGCCTCTCTATATCCAATCTCTCGGCGTCAACGAGAGCCTGATCGGCATCGTGACCGGGGCTTTCACCTTGACCGGAGTTTTTATCTGTCCCTTCGCCGGGCGGATCTTAGATGAGCGTGGGCGGCTCCCCATCTACATGCTGGGGCTTGCTATCTGCGCACTGTCCATTTTTTCTTATTCCCTGGCCAATACGGTTTTTCTCCTCCTCATGTTTCGGCTGATCCATGGCTTGGGCTGGGGTGTTGCTACCACCGGTGCCGGCACAATCGCCAGCGATTTGATTCCCCGCCCTCGGCTGGGGGAAGGGATGGGCTACTATGGTTTGACAACCGTCTTTGCCATGGCAATCGCCCCTTCCATTGGCTTACAACTGATCCATTATACCAGTTATCATAACATATTCTTATTGTCGGGAACCATCACCATCGGCGCTCTTTTGCTCGCATTGCCGATTCGCATACCACCAATGGAGAAAAAACCGGAACAAAAAGGCAGTCTCTTTGAGAAAACCGCTTATCGTCCCGCAGTCGCCATCTTTTTTATCACCCTCACCTATGGCGCCGTCGTAACCTTTTTAGCCATCTATACAACCCAGCTGGGAATCGCCAATATCGGCCCCTTCTTTACCGTCTATGCCATCACCCTCTTAGCAGTGCGGCCTTTAAGCGGAAAGTTAGCCGATAAAAAAGGAGATTCCATCGTCATCATCCCCGGGATCCTCGCCCTGATCATCGCCATGCTCCTTTTGGCATTCGCCAAAACGCTTCCCGTTTTCTTGCTGGCCGGCTTTGTCTACGGCGTAGGTTTCGGCGCCACGAATCCGGCGCTTCAAGCACTGGCGGTACGAAAAGTGGATCCAAGCCGCCGCGGAGCTGCCAACAGCACCTATATGAACGGCTTTGATCTTGGCATCGGCTTAGGCGCCGTCATTTGGGGATTGATCAGTTCCGCGACCAGCTACTCTTTTATGTATGTGCTGACGGTGATTCCTTGCTTTTCTCCCTTTTCTTCTATCTATTGATCGGAAAAGGGAATCAAAATCCAAGGAAGTTTTGCATAAATAGCGTAGATTTGCTATACTAATGGCAAGTATTTTCATGAAATCGGATAAGGAGGTACGACCATGGAAATCGGCGTTTCCGAAATCATCATGTCACTGTTGAATATTACTCTCTTACTGGGCAGCATTGCCGTTGTTGGTCTTATTTTGTACCTCGTTTATAAAGCGAAGGGCCATCAAAAGAGGATCAATGAACTGGAAGATCGGATTAAAGATCTGGAAGACAAATCATAACAAACGAATAATAACCCTATAAACATAAAAAAATGACACATTTTCGTGTCATTTTTTATGGCTCCGAGCTGGACTCGAACCAGCAACATCTCGGTTAACAGCCGAGTGCTCTACCATTGAGCTATCGAGGATTATTTAATCCTGGCGACGACCTCCTCTCCCGCGGACCGACGTCCGAAGTACCCAAGGCGCAGGAGAGCTTAACTACTGTGTTCGGGATGGAAACAGGTGTGGCCTCTCCGCTATAGTCACCAGGAAAACTAACTTTATATAAGGTTTTGAGTTCTTTAAAAATTGTATAGAGAAAGCAGGGATCCAAAATACTTTAGTTTAATCAAAGGCTAAAAGGTCAAGCCCTCGACCTATTAGTACCGGTCAGCTTAAAACATTACTGCTCTTACACACCCGGCCTATCAACCAGATCTTCTCTCTGGGGTCTTACTAGATTACTCTATGGGAAATCTTATCTTGAGGTTGGCTTCGCGCTTAGATGCTTTCAGCGCTTATCCTTCCCAGACATAGCTACCCAGCTGTGCCCTTGGCAGGACAACTGGTACACCAGTGGTCTGTCCATCCCGGTCCTCTCGTACTAGGGACAGATCCTCTCAAATTTCCTACGCCTGCGACGGATAGGGACCGAACTGTCTCACGACGTTCTGAACCCAGCTCACGTACCGCTTTAATGGGCGAACAGCCCAACCCTTGGGACCTACTACAGCCCCAGGATGCGATGAGCCGACATCGAGGTGCCAAACCTCCCCGTCGATGTGAACTCTTGGGGGAGATAAGCCTGTTATCCCCGGGGTAGCTTTTATCCGTTGAGCGATGGCCCTTCCACTCGGAACCACCGGATCACTAAGCCCGACTTTCGTCCCTGCTCGAGATGTCTCTCTCGCAGTCAAGCTCCCTTGCCTTTACACTCTTCGCGCGATTTCCATCCGCGCTGAGGGAACCTTTGGGCGCCTCCGTTACTCTTTGGGAGGCGACCGCCCCAGTCAAACTGCCCACCTGACACTGTCCCGCCACCGGATACACGGTGGCCGGTTAGAACTCCGGTATACTAAGAGTGGTATCCCAAAGGCGACTCCACCGGTACTGGCGTCCCGGTTTCTCAGTCTCCCACCTATTCTGTACATAGTATACCAAAGTCCAATATCAAGCTACAGTAAAGCTCCACGGGGTCTTTCTGTCCTGTCGCAGGTAGTCGGTATCTTCACCGACATTACAATTTCACCGAGCCCCTCGTTGAGACAGTGCCCAAATCGTTACGCCTTTCGTGCGGGTCGGAACTTACCCGACAAGGAATTTCGCTACCTTAGGACCGTTATAGTTACGGCCGCCGTTTACTGGGGCTTCAATTCAAAGCTTCGGGGTTCATATAAACGCTCTCCCGCGTTTCCTCTAAGTAAACCGTTTCGCGTTACCTAGTTGCTCTTTCTTCTCTCGCTTTAACATCCTCTTTCGCTTCTCTTATCTCTTTCACATTCAAAGCGAAACCTTTACGTTAATGCTCCATCGAAAGCGCTTATATGAACCCCTAACCTCTCCTCTTAACCTTCCAGCACTGGGCAGGCGTCAGCACCTATACTTCGTATTTCTACTTCGCAGGCACCTGTGTTTTTGATAAACAGTCGCTTGGGCCAATTCTCTGCGGCCACCTCTCGCATTCGTTAAAACAAACACGATAACGTGGCACCCCTTCTCCCGAAGTTACGGGGTCATTTTGCCGAGTTCCTTAACGAGGGTTTTCTCGCGCGCCTTAGGATTCTCACCCTTCCTACCTGTGTCGGTTTACGGTACGGTCAACTGTAATCTCGTTAGAGGCTTTTCTAGACAGCTTGGGATCAGCAAGTTCGCGAATAATCTCGCACCACATCACGCCTCAGGCTTTACAAGAGACGGTTTTTCCTATCTCTCACCCTAAACGCTTGTACGTACAACCAACAGTACGCTTTACCTACCCTTCTGTGTCACCCCATCCTTCAAACGATCACAGCTGGTATCGGAATCTTAACCGATTGTCCATCGCCTACGCTTCACGCCTCGGCTTAGGTACCGACTTACCCTGGGCGGACGAGCCTTCCCCAGGAAACCTTAGGTTTTCGGCGAAGAGGATTCTCACCTCTTTTTTCGTGTACTCATACCGGCATTCTCACTTCTGCACGCTCCAGTTGGCCTTACGGCGCGCCTTCGACGCATACAGAACGCTCCCCTACCGATTAAAATTACTTTTAATCCCGTAACTTCGGTGCTGTGCTTGAGCCCCGTTACATTTTCGGCGCAGAGTCACTCGACCAGTGAGCTATTACGCACTCTTTGAATGGTGGCTGCTTCTAAGCCAACATCCTGGTTGTTTTTGCAACTCCACATCCTTTTCCACTTAGCACAGACTTTGGGACCTTAGTTGACGATCTGGGCTGTTTCCCTTTCGACTATGAAGCTTATCCCCCACAGTCTCACTCCCGAATTAAAATTATGGCATTCGTAGTTTGTGAAAGTTCGGTAATCTGTCAAGACCCCTAGCCAAAACAGTGCTCTACCACCACAATTCATCATTCGAGGCTAACCCTAAAGCTATTTCGGGGAGAACCAGCTATCTCCCGGTTCGATTGGCATTTCACCCCTACCCACAGTTCATCCGCCGACTTTTTAACGTCGGTCAGTTCGGGCCTCCACTCAGTCTTACCTGAGCTTC
The DNA here is from genome assembly GCA_040766525.1 of Clostridiales bacterium. Classification (GTDB taxonomy): domain Bacteria; phylum Bacillota; class Dehalobacteriia; order UBA7702; family UBA7702; genus JAXGQJ01. The sequence goes on from JAXGQI010000003.1 coordinate 79,341, forward strand.
ACCCTGACCATGGGTAGATCACCAGGTTTCGGGTCTACAACAACAAACTAGTCGCCCTATTAAGACTCGCTTTCGCTTCGGCTCCGTGTTCTCCACTTAACCTCGCTTGCTATCGTAACTCGCCGGTCCGTTCTACAAAAAGTACGCCATCACATCCGAAGATGCTCTGACAGTTTGTAAGCATATGGTTTCAGGTTCTATTTCACTCCCCTCCCGGGGTTCTTTTCACCTTTCCCTCACGGTACTGGTTCACTATCGGTCGCCAAGGAGTATTTAGCCTTGGGGGGTGGTCCCCCCAGATTCCCACGGGGTTTCTCGTGTCCCGCGGTACTTGGGATCCCGCTACTCCACTTCTACTTTTCGCCTACAGGAGTTTCACCTTCTGTGCTATACCTTTCCAGGATAATTCGGCTAAGTTTTCGCTTCGTTGTTGCGGTCCCGCAACCCCAATGACAAGTCATTGGTTTAGGCTCTTCCCGTTTCGCTCGCCGCTACTCAGGGAATCGAGTTTTCTTTCTCCTCCTCCGGGTACTAAGATGTTTCAGTTCCCCGGGTTACCTTCCATAACCTATGTATTCAGTTATGGATGACAGGATTTTACTCCTGCCGGGTTGCCCCATTCGGAAATCACCGGATATAACGCTTGCTTGCAGCTCCCCGATGCTTATCGCAGCTTACCACGTCCTTCTTCGTCTCTTGGCGCCAAGGCATCCACCATATGCCCTTATTAGCTTGACCTCTTCTTCGCCTTTGATTCTTTCTTTCGAATCCTAAAGCATTTTTTTCTTCTGCTTTATGTTTCTCTATACAATTTTCAAAGAACTCTTTGGTGGAGATGAGCGGAATCGAACCGCTGACCCCCTGCTTGCAAGGCAGGTGCTCTCCCAGCTGAGCTACACCCCCGTCATAAACTAGGCCCCGGCTCTTTCCTCCGCGGCCACCTTTTTGGTGGGCCTGGATGGACTCGAACCATCGACCTCACGCTTATCAGGCGTGCGCTCTAACCACCTGAGCTACAGGCCCTGCTTTTGCCGGTCTCTGGAAACTAAACAGTAGATTTCTTGTGCTCGACCTGGGATGTATTACCGGAGTAATACTCCTTAGAAAGGAGGTGATCCAGCCGCACCTTCCGATACGGCTACCTTGTTACGACTTCACCCCAATCATCGACCCCACCTTAGACGACTGCTTCCTTACGGTTAGCTCATCGGCTTCGGGTGTTGCCAACTTTCGTGGTGTGACGGGCGGTGTGTACAAGACCCGGGAACGTATTCACCGCGATATGCTGACTCGCGATTACTAGCGATTCCGACTTCATGTAGTCGAGTTGCAGACTACAATCCGAACTGAGACCGGCTTTTTGGGATTCGCTCCAGATCGCTCCTTCGCCTCCCTCTGTACCGGCCATTGTAGCACGTGTGTAGCCCAGGACATAAAGGGCATGATGATTTGACGTCATCCCCACCTTCCTCCGGTTTGTCACCGGCAGTTCCTTTAGAGTGCCCAACTTAATGATGGCAACTAAAAGTAGGGGTTGCGCTCGTTGCGGGACTTAACCCAACATCTCACGACACGAGCTGACGACAACCATGCACCACCTGTCTCCTTGTCTATCCCGAAAGATAAAACTCTGTATCTCTACAGACGTCAAGGGATGTCAAGCCCTGGTAAGGTTCTTCGCGTTGCGTCGAATTAAACCACATGCTCCACCGCTTGTGCGGGTCCCCGTCAATTCCTTTGAGTTTCAGCCTTGCGGCCGTACTCCCCAGGCGGGGTACTTATTGCGTTAACTCCGGCACAGAAGGGGTCGATACCTCCTACACCTAGTACCCATCGTTTACAGCGTGGATTACCGGGGTATCTAATCCCGTTCACTCCCCACGCTTTCGCGCCTCAGCGTCAGTTACAGTCCAGAAAGTCGCCTTCGCCACTGGTGTTCCTCCTAATATCTACGCATTTCACCGCTACACTAGGAATTCCACTTTCCTCTCCTGTACTCAAGAATTACAGTTTTAAGTGCAATCGTAAAGTTAAGCCCTACGTTTTCACACCTAACTTATAACCCCGCCTACGCGCCCTTTACGCCCAGTAATTCCGGACAACGCTTGCTCCCTACGTATTACCGCGGCTGCTGGCACGTAGTTAGCCGGAGCTTCCTCGAAAGGTACCGTCAACTCTTTACATTATTCACATAAAGAGACTTCTTCCCTTACGACAGAACTTTACGACCCGAAGGCCTTCTTCATTCACGCGGCGTTGCTCCGTCAGGCTTGCGCCCATTGCGGAAGATTCCCCACTGCTGCCTCCCGTAGGAGTCTGGGCCGTGTCTCAGTCCCAGTGTGGCCGATCACCCTCTCAGGTCGGCTACTGATCGTTGCCTTGGTGAGCCTCTACCTCACCAACTAGCTAATCAGACGCGGATCCATCCTTTAACGATAGCATCAAGCTCAGCCATCTTTCCTGATCGGAAGATGCCTTCCAATCATCTCATTCGGTATTAGCAGCCGTTTCCAGCTGTTGTCCCAATCTAAAGGGCAGGTTATCCACGCGTTACTCACCCGTCCGCCACTAACCTATTAGGATTCCATTCGAAAATTTCCTCCTAGTAAGTCCGTTCAACTTGCATGTGTTAAGCACGCCGCCAGCGTTCGTCCTGAGCCAGGATCAAACTCTCCATGTATAATTTACATGAACAAGTTTTCTCTCGCTCATTTTTTTGCTCTTTTTTCGCTCCATCGCTTTCGCAATTTCGCTTCCCTTCGACCAGACTTTCGTCCGGCCCAAGGACCCTGTGTCTACCACCATCACCCTCTCGGATCATGGCCCGACACTCACAAGCTCTACTGTTCAGTTTCCAAAGACCAGCTTGCCACCCCGTTTTGGGGCGCTTTATTAATATATCATCTCGTCATATACATGTCAAGTGATTTTTCGAAAAATCTTGAAAAAATCTGCTCTTTTCCGAAGAGGGTTTTTTCTCACCCCGCAAACCCTTGATCCGGGCCGCTTAGAGCGATTCTTCCGATAAAGCGACCTCTCTTAGCTCCCCGTAAAACCGGCGCTTTCTCCTGCACCATACCCCTATTTACCACCCATTTCCATAAGATCGCAACAAAAGGCTTGTCATTAAAAAGTATATCATCTTCAGTAGATGATATACTTATTATTCTTTCATTAGCGATGATCTACGAGCGAATCTCTTACCCTTCCTGCCTTTGGCGCATCGTTGGGATTTTTTGAATGGACTCAATACTCATGACTACAACCTTATACACACCTATGTAATCCGTTCCATCTTTTCGCCGCCACCTATAAGATTCTATATAATCTTATACTGCTATAAGTACCGTGGCGTAACCTGTGGCTTAAGTGGTGTAAGTGCCGTTTTGGCCAACATAGCGTAAATGTAGTTTATCATGGATCTGAGCTTTTTTCAACACCTGATGTGATTCAGTATTGCTCAAAGAGTCAAATCTTTTCTGTGCCCTTCCATGCGTAGAACAAACCGCGAACGCATTGAACGTCTTCTCCTTCCTCC
>JAXGQI010000030.1:0-17594 GCA_040766525.1 Clostridiales bacterium
ATACGATGGAGCAGTCCATGATGAAGCCGCCGCCGGGAGCACAGGCATCAATAAGGCGCTTCGTTTCTTCAATAACCTGTTCTTTACCGTCATAACCCAACAACGGGGCGGACAAATTTCCGCAAATACAAGCGGTATCGCCAAGGACTTTTTTGGCATTGAACTTGTTCAAACATATAGATAACTTTACCTTTGGGCACACCTTAAATGATATCAAGGTGCGTATTTTATTTACCTTCACAGAATACATTGGGCGTTACGCCAATATCGATCAAAGCAAGTAAAAATTTTTGCAGACAGGGCCAATAGAATTTCTGATAATTTTCTCTGCTCATAAATTCGTCCACACCGGCATGGAGCGGAATAAAAAGATCGTCAAGATTCAATCCTATGCAGGCGCCGACAGCTTTCCAGATACAAACTTCCATCATGTAATCAATCACAGCCAAGAGCTTGTCAGGGCGGGCGTAAATATCGGAAATAGAGTTGACCAAACCGCGGATGCGGAAACGAAAAATCCCACTGCTCGAAAGCTGAAAATTTCATTTAACAATAGGCATCCATTGAAATTCAAATATTATCACTTTATTGCATTATATTACACTTTTTTCACTCGTTAACGCAAGATGATTTGGCAATACCGACACATCTTATAAGAATTGCACAATCGTACGGAACAGGTATTTATGCAAATGAAGTCTACCATATTAAGACGGTTTCATTATTTTTTCATTTTGAGCATACTTATTTTTAAGTTTTTCGATGTGCTCATAAGCTAATTTTCGAATATGCTCATGCATCCTCTATACTATACGCAAAACAAAAAAATACAACATATACATATTGCAAAAAAATCATACTATGTTATAATAGAACTGGTATCTTGCAAAGAAATAAAGCTGTTTTTTGGGGGGAACTTAGTTTCAGTGTTATTATTTATTTTGGTAGCCCTGCTTACGGCAAAAATCAAGAGATATCAAGTATTGTGCATATTTAAAACTTATGACCTCTACCCACTTTTTTTGGTCGAACTTGTATATATCTTCTTTCAAATCAATGTTTTCTTTGACAATTATAGCTACGTACAATACGCATCACAAATACAAATGGCCTATATTGTAGTGCTTTTGGTACCGATCATACGCCGCAAACTCTATGCTCCGGCTTTGATTGGATCGGGAATGATGGCTCTTGGGAGCATCTTAAATCACATCGTAATCGCCGCCAATGACGGGCACATGCCTGTGTTACCGACACTCTCCCGCCTGACACATTATTACCGCGACGATGCGTTGCTTCAAAGGATCGACAGTTTCCATATCTTGATGACAGACGCCACGAAGATGAATATTCTGGGAGATTATATTGATATCGGTTATTCCATTATGAGTATCGGCGATTTGTTTATCCATGCTTTTGTTGCCGTCATCGTATATTACACTGTTAAAAGCATCAACCAAAGCACCAACAAAGTCAAAACATGAAAAGGAAAACATTATGGAATACTTTCAACTGTTTCTTGTCAATGGGGTACTCGGATATTTTCTGCAATCCATGGGAGATGTAATTGCAATATCAGCATTCAATAAAAAGCCTATCCGTACCAAAGAATTCCTGATTTGCACCTTACTTTTAGCATTATAGCATTCGTTGTACGGCAAATCGGCGCCATTAATTTCGGATTTCATACCATCTTGATTATGATCATTTTTAGTGTTTTATCGATCATTGTATTTAAAACTTCCATTTACCCTACTGTTTTAGCGGTATTATTTACATCAATTATGATTATTCTTTGTGAAACGATTAATTTCGGCGTATTAAGCTTAGTTTTTAGCAGCGAAACAATCAACGAATTATTAAAAGGCGGCGCTACACTAAGCGGACAGATCAAAAAAGCCCTGGTTGGGGTCCCGACAAATTTATTATTAATCGCAATAATGGTGCTGGTTTATAAATTTCAAATGAAACGAATGAAGAAGGAAGCAAAAAATGGAGAAACTGGCCAATAAAATCGCGGATACGATTGCACAACATTTGGATTACGATGCAGAAAAGGCCGCCGTAATCGCTTACGGACTGGCAGCAATGTTCCAAATGGTCACAATTTTTCTTTTCACCTCAATTATTGGTTTTTTCGGTGGTTTTTGGCCGGAATGTATGATCATCTTCATCTCAGTTGGATTATTGCGCAAAGCTACCGGCGGAGCCCATTCGGAGACTTTTGCCGGTTGCCTTTTTATCAGCATCTTTACCATTTGTTTTTTGGCTTTTCTAGCAAGGTATCTCTTCTGCAATGCAGAAATACTGGCGTTCTCTCTGTTTTATAGTATCGTCTTTCTTACCGCTTTCATTGCCGCTTACCGCAAGGCCCCTATTGATTCACCAAAAAAACCGATAAAAAATGCAGCAAAGATCAAGCGCCTGCGGCGAAATGCCTTCATCACCATCATCCTATACTTTATAGCCGCAATGGGTTTGGCGTTTTTCTCCCGGCAAAATCCGCGTCTTCTCAATCTCGCCACAAGCTTTTCCTTTGCTACATTATGGCAAACCTTTATGTTGACAGAAGTCGGTTCAAAACTGATCGGAATCATCGACCGTAAATTCCAATACGATTGAGTTCTGGTAATATAAAAAGAAAGGAGGTTTAGCTCATGAAAACGAAATTGTTTGGCATCGTCTCCGTTTTAGCCACTTTAGCTGCGACCTTAGTTGCTACTTCCGCTTGCTGGTGGTGGATTTATCAACCGGAAGAACCCCAATCTTTACGGGAAATGTAAAGGCTTTTAAGAGAGCCGGTTCTACCGGCTCTCTTAAGATTTAAACACGAAACGGCAGGAAAAAAGATGCAAAACCTTGAGCAAACAAAACAATCGCAATTCAATATCATGTTCTTCACCATTAAGATCCTTGCATTGTTTTTTTGTGCAGCACCGCTTTTTCAGTTCTTTTTCAAAGATAACACCGAAGGTACACTGGAAAATATCAACTTTGCTGCCATTATTATCTCATTGGTGATTATCTCCATCATTACTTTTATGTGGGTAATCATGGACTATAATCGGCGAAGAATGAAATTTGCCACCTTAATTGAGATCGTGGTATTTTTCGGCGTCTGTTTTGCCTCTATCATGATCAGCGGCGCTTATGCCAGTTATTATAAGTTTTTATTTATTTTTCTCGTCGTCTCTTATACAATCGAAGCCGGGATCAAACCCGGTTTAGCGATCGCATTAACTTCTTCGGCAGTTATCATCTTGCTTGACACCATTCTATATCACCCACAAGGGGTTAATTTATATTTCCAGGCAGACATTGCTCTTTCGGCAATGTATATCGTAATTGCCTGGATTTTGGGTTTTTATACAAGATTAGAACGGCAACATATTGCAGAACTCCAACTTTATGTCAATCTGGACGGACTGACCGGTGTGTACAATCATCGGTATTTCCATGACCACTTAAAAGTCAAATGCGAGGAAGCCGTCAAGGAAAACTTGCACCTTTCTCTCATCATGTTGGATATCGACTATTTCAAAATTTATAATGATATTTACGGCCACCAACAAGGCGACGATATCTTAAAACAAGTTGCCACAATCATCCAAGAAAATTTGCGCCCCACCGATGTAATCTGCCGTTACGGCGGCGATGAATTTGTGATCATTCTCCCGAAAACCGATCGGGAAACGGCGATCAAAGTCGCCAATGATTTGCGCCAATATATCGCAGATTTTGAGTTCCCCGGAGAGGAATTATTACCCGATCATTCCTTTACGATTTCCCTCGGTGTTGCCGAATTTAACGGCGAAAACGATTCCGCCTTGGAACTCATCAATCGGGCGGACTCTGCTCTTTATCGGGCTAAATTCTTCAAACGGAACCGGGTTGAACTCTATGCATCAATCTTTGACCAATTCAAGAGTTTGAAGCATGCTTCCGGCGCCGGGATGACATCGGTCAAATCCTTAATTACGATCATTAACTCCAGAGACAATTACACCTATAACCATACGGAAAGGGTCATTACTCTACTGCCAAATCTTCGCCGACTATATCGGATTGGAAGACAATGAGAAAATGTTCTTGATCTATGGCGCTTATCTCCCGCTGATATCGGTAAAATCAATATTTCCAAAGAAGCTCTGATTTCCGACAAACCCGCTTACACCCGAACAATGGGATGAAATGAAAAAACTACCCGGTGGATAGTGCGGAAATCATCAAACAGATGGACGGTTTAGGCGGTGTGGTCAATATCGTCCTGCAGCATCATGAAAAATATGACGGCGGTGGTTATCCCAAGGGCTCAAAAGGAGAGGACATTCATCCCTTGGCTTGAAATTACTCACTTTAGCGGATTCCTTCCGATGCTATGACGGCCTCGGAGACCTATCAAAAATGCCGTACTCGAAGCCTATGAAGAAATTCGGCGCTGTGCCGGGACCCATTTTGACCCATTAACAGAATTATTTATCTCTGCTATTAAAGAATCCTTATAATTTTTCAGGGTCCGGCCATACTAGGATCAGACAAATTAATAGAATCGGCAATCCTATTCCTTCGCCGCTTTGCAGCCAAGGAGTTTTTCTTATATAATGAAGCTTTAGGAAAATCGTGAGGTCAACTATGTGTACCACTATGGCAAGCTTTTCAAAACATGTCGGCAGATTTTTCGTACGTATAACGGCAATCAGCAAATCATAGGGGAAGAAAATATTTTGCCCACCGCAATCTATGTTACCCATCATCAGAATCTTTACGGACCGATGACGGCACTGGCATGGTTCCCAATACCTATGCATATTTGGGCGCTCCATGTCTTTTTTGATAAACAAAAATGTTTCGAACAGTTTTTGAATACACACAGATCGAATGAGTATGGGGAAACTACAAGCTCAGGTTCTTGCCCTTGTTGGCACCTTTTGTTACCACGCTATTAAAAAGCGGCGGCGCCATTCCCGTCTATCCGGGGGCGGCGCGGTATTTTCGAAGCCATGGATCTCGATAGAAGCCTAGAAAAAGGAGAAAGCCTGCTTATTTCGCCGGATGTCGATTATGCGGACGGCGAGGGCGCTCAAGTCAAGATCTATCTCGGTTTTCTCAATCTGGAAAAGTATTACCACAAGAAAACAGGGCAACATTCCCTTTATTCCGCTCTACTGCAATCGTCAACAAAATACGATCCATATTGGCAGTGCCGTCGTCTTCCGGGATGACGCTCCTTTGCAGGCTGCTTAAAGAGTGGCCGACATTTTAAAAAAGGAACTGAACGCTTTCAGCGATCCGAAATAAAAAATAAAAAAGTGCGGCTTCACGTGAAATTGAAGCCGCACTTTTGATTTAATGATTAAATTTAATAATTAAAATTTCCTGTTCATCACCGAATAAGCAGCTATTGTCATTCTTCCTCTTTGGTGACAGAGATGGTATATTCCGATGTACTTCCCTTTTCCTCATCAGTAGGAGAACATTCCTTTGCTTTCCCTTCTTCTGAAAAGTCATCTTCCCGTGCGCTGCCACCCTTGATGCCGCTGGCTCTTTTCATTTAAATCATCAATGACCTGTTTGCGATTGTGAATCTCACGACACAATCGTCTTTCCTCAGGACGTCTCCGTCTTCGGCACATTGCCGGTAAAATCGTTTCGCCGATTTTTTGGTAAAGCTCATCAACTTTGCTTTCTTCATTCTTTACCGCCAATTTCATTTGCTGATCTCGATGACTTCCGCACTTTATGGGCGGCGGCATTGTTTGACCTTGGCTGCCTGTTTCCCTAAATCGTCAAAAAAACTCCATTTCTCCACCTCCTCAAAACTGGGAATTATTGTATAATTCATTATACCCTATATTGTCGAAAAAATAGAAGCAAAACTTACTCGATGCCGCCTTTGATCAAATGCAGCTTTTCTAATACCAAGAATACGGCGGAAGATAAAGGATTTCCCTTTGGTCGTCATCAAAGAAACAAGGCGTTGATCTGATCTAAAAGGGTCATACCAAGGTTTAATATTCCCGTATGCGAAATTAATGAAACCCTCCAGATTAAGATCACCTTCGCTGAAAAAATGCTGTAACACAAAAGAAAAAGAAGATCAAGCGACGGCATTTTTCTCCATATCATCTTTCTTTTGGGAAGGAGTCATACAGCCGTTCCTTCATCTCCGGCTCCAGAAAATAGAACTGTTCCTCGATGAGGCGCGCAATAATATCTTCCTCACGCTGGTTGATGATATGATTTGTCAAAACAGCGGACAAGGAGGAAAAAACGCTTTTTAATACCTGGATTTCATCCCCGGGCAGAGAAAAAATATATAGATGATACGCCCCTTCCTCCTCCTCACGATACTGAAGACCGGACCATTTTTTTTGCAATACTTGCGCTTCTTTTTTTAAAGCCGGCGTTAAAAGCTCCGCTTTTCTTTGGACGGCAATCAAAATTTCCTCCAAAGCTTCCACCTCTTTTCCATTCATTAGTATATGAAAATCAATTTCTCATTATCCCTATATAAAAAATGTCATGATCCTTACACTAAAAAGGCAGAAAGGACAAAAGAATACTTTGCAAATTCTTCGATTTTATCTTATAATTCTTTTGTTGGGTCTTTAGAGAAAATGAGTTGGAGGTTGAGTAAAAAAATGGAAAACAGGATTCGCAATCAGGCGCTCAAGGCCAAAATTGCCACTGCTGAGGAAGCTTCACTTCTTATTAAAGATGGGATGAATGTTGCAACGAGTGGATTTACCCTGTCAGGGTATCCCAAAGCAGTTTCGCTTGCTTTAGCAAAAAGAGTAAAAGAAAGCGGTGAAACATTAAAAATCAATCTTTTCACCGGCGCTTCCGTTGGTGATGAATTAGACGGCATCCTAGCGGAACAGGACATGATTGGACACCGTTTCCCCTATCAAACCAATAACTACACCCGGAATGCCATCAATTGCGGAAAAATCGATTATGCCGACATCCACTTGAGCCAATTTCCTCAATTCATGGACTATGGCTTTTATGGCAATGTGGATGTTGCAATTGTCGAAGCCGTCGCCATCACGGAAGAGGGGCATATCGTTCCCGCCAATTCCGTTGGGATCGCACCCACTGCCGTTGCCATGGCGGACAAGGTCATTGTTGAAATTAATCTCTCGCAACCTGCGGCCTATGAAGGCCTGGCAGATATCTATTATCTCGATGCGCCTCCCAAAAGAAAACCGATTCCTTTGAGGAAAGCAAAAGACCGCATCGGCACCACCTATATCCCCTGCGGCCCGGAAAAGATCGCCGCCATCGTTATCAGTGATATTCCCGATCCTGAACGCCCCCTCGTCCCGGTGGACGATGTCTCCAAGCAAATGGCCAATAATTTAATGGACTTTCTGCGTTTCGAAATTAAAAAGGGGCGCTTACCGAAAAATCTCATGCCCATCCAATCCGGAGTTGGCGCCGTTGCCAATGCGGTTTTGGCAGGATTGGAAGACTCGGAATTCAAAAATATCCAAATTTATTCGGAAGTCATTCAGGACTCCATTCTTGATCTGATCGACTGCGACAAAGTTAAAATCGCATCGGGACTGCCGTTTCCCCTGCCGATGTTGGGCTCAAGAAATTTAAGGAAAACGAATTCTATAAAAAGAGTATAATCTTACGGCCGCAAGAAATCAGCAATCACTGCGAAATCATCCGTCGTTTGGGACTTCTCGCCTTTAATACCGCAATTGAAGCGGATATCTATGGCAATGTCAATTCCACCCATATCATGGGATCCAGGATCATGAACGGTATCGGTGGTTCCGGCGACTTTGCCAGAAATGCTTACCTCACCGTATTCACCACGGCTTCCACCGCAAAAGGCGGCAATATTTCCTCGATCGTGCCCATGGTCTCCCATGTCGATCACACGGAACATGATGTCATGGTGGTTGTAACGGAACAAGGTTTTGCCGATCTCCGCGGGCTTTGCCCCAGAGAAAGAGCACGCGTGGTTATCGAGCGCTGCGCCCATCCGGACTTCAAACCGATGCTTTGGGATTATGTGGAAAGAGCGGAAAAAGGCAAATTCATGCACACCCCGCATCTTTTGAACGAAGCGTTATCCTGGCATCAACGGGCATTGGATACAGGATCGATGAAAATCAAATAAGGGAGTCCCTTCATAAAATGTTCGTCTAAAGCGCAAATATGCACATTTTGGCGAAGAAATATGATAATAGGACACCCCTTTTTCCTTATAAAGAACAAAAGCCCCTGGACGCATCGCAGAAAATACGATAACGGCCAAGGGCTTTTCTTTGTACATTTAGTCTGCGGCAGATTCTGTCGCAGCCCGTAATAGTTTATCCCAAATATTTCTTCAGTTCTTCCACCTTGTCCAATCTTTCCCAAGGCAGATCCACATCGGTACGGCCAAAATGACCGTAGGCTGCGACCTGACGATAAATCGGACGCCGCAAATCAAGATCACGAATAATGGCCGCCGGGCGAAGATCAAAAGTTTCCGCCACGATTTCTGTGATGCGGTCATCAGGGAAAACCCCGCTACCAAAGGTATCGACCATAATAGAAACCGGTTCCGCGACACCAATCGCATAGGCCACTTGGATCTCGCAACACTTGGCAAGACCTGCTGCTACAATGTTCTTAGCCACATGACGGGCGGCATAACAAGCAGAACGGTCCACTTTCGTGGGATCTTTACCGGAAAATGCGCCGCCGCCATGACGACCGACGCCACCATAAGTGTCAACGATGATCTTACGGCCGGTCAGACCGGTATCCCCTTGGGGACCGCCGATCACAAAACGCCCGGTAGGATTTACATAATACTTGGTATCCTGATCAAGATATTTTGCGGGAATGACCTTTTCGATCACTTCTTTCATAATCCCGTCTCTTAATTCCTCAGGGGAGGTTCCTTCATGATGCTGGGTGGAAATAACAACCGCATCAACGCGCTTCACCTTACCGTCTTCATATTCCACGGTAACTTGGCTTTTGCCGTCGGGACGCAAATAAGGCAAAATCCCTTGTTTTCTCACAGCCGCCAAACGCCGGGTAAGCTGATGCGCCAGGCTAATCGGCAAGGGCATATATTCCCCGGTTTCCGCTGTTTCGTCAGAGGCATAACCATACATCATTCCCTGGTCGCCTGCGCCAATGGCGTCAATATCCGCCTTGAAATGACCTTCCCTGCTTTCTAAAGCCTCATCAACACCCATGGCGATGTCACTGCTTTGATCATCAATCGAAGTAAGCACGGCACAGGTTTCACAATCAAAACCGTATTTGGCCCGCGTATAACCGATATCACAAATGATCTGTCTTGCGATCTTCGGGATGTCCACATAACAATTGGTGGTGATTTCCCCGGATACCAAAACGAGACCGGTGGTACAAAGCGTCTCACACGCCACGCGTCCATTGGGATCTTGCGCCAAAATCGCATCCAAGATGCCATCGGAGATTTGATCCGCCATTTTATCGGGATGGCCTTCTGTGACCGATTCCGATGTTACGAGTTTTCTCAACCTTCATTCCTCCTATTTCCTACCCCGCATCAGCAAAAGGATACGGTCTAATAACAAATGTGCCAGAACCTCTTTGTCTAATTGGGGCAATTTTTCACATTTCCCGTTGGGATAAAACAGCTGTACAATATTGGTATCCACATCAAAACCGGCGCCCTCTTCCTTAATATCGTTGGCAACGATCAAGTCAAGATTTTTACGGCGCAATTTATCTGTGGCGTTATTTTCCAAATGATTGGTTTCGGCGGCAAATCCAACCAAAACCTGATCTTTTCTTTACCCTGCCCGCAAAGGCCAAAATATCATTATTTTTCACAAGGGACAGAGACAAACGGTCTCCTGTCTTCTTGATTTTTTCCTCTGCCATTTCTTCCGGTCGATAATCGGCGACGGCGGCGGCCATAATCGCCACATCCATCGTGGGATAAAGACGAACCAACGCCTCTTCCATTTCTTTTGCACTTTCAACCATTTGCCGGTGAACCCTTTGGGGCGCAGGCAAAGATACCGGACCGCTGACCAAATGAACAAGGGCGCCGCGTTCCGCTGCAGCCTTTGCCAAAGCATATCCCATTTTCCCGCTGCTACGGTTGGTGATATAGCGCACAGGGTCGATCGCTTCTCTGGTAGGGCCGGCCGATATCAAAAAGCGCAAACCGGAAAAATCTTTTTCCTGCTCTTTTGGGGCAGCCTCGCTCTGAACCGGCTCCGGCAGATTTTTTCTTTCCGGCATTTCGGCTCCAAGGTGCGATAAGATCATCTCTTCGATACGGTCTATTTGGGGGAGCCTGCCTTTGGCAACATCGCCGCAGGCCAAATAACCTTCTTCCGGATCAAGAACCTCATAACCGTTTTTACGCAGCTTTTCAATATTTTGCTGCTGTATTGGATTTTCCCACATTTTATGGTTCATCGCCGGGAAGAAAAGCACAGGTTTATCCATCGCCATGATCGTTGTGCTTAAAAGATCATCGGCAATGCCATTGGCCACTTTCCCGATGATATTTGCGGTTGCCGGAACGACCGCCAAAAGATCAGCGCGATCCGCCAATGCCACATGCTCCACCTTTTCTCCCACCTTTTGCTGGAACATCGTGCTCCGCACCGGATTTCCGGTTAAAGTGGAAAAGGTCAAAGGTTGAATAAATTCTGTGGCTGCAGCAGTCATGATCACTTCGACATGATGGCCTTTTTGTACCAAGCGGCTCACAAGCTCCGCTGTTTTATAGGCGGCAATCCCGCCGGAAATCCCAATGGCTATTGTCTTTTTCTCATTCATCGGTCACTACCATATCGATTTTTTCCCAGGCATAACGGCCCGAGGCAATTTCTCCCAATGCCATTGATACCGGGTTAACGGCCATTGTCGCCCTTTTTCCAAATATGCCGTAGTAATCTCCCGGGCGATTTTGGAGCTTAAGATCACCAAAGTATATTTTGTATCAACCTTCTCCAATAATTCATCCAATGTCGGTTTAATCATCATCAGTTTTCCCCTCCAGTCTTTAAGGAAAGATAACTCTTGGTGTTTTCAAAACGCAGATGTTCCGCGCGATAAATAGCGCGAAGATCCATTACCGCCCGTTCCAACTCATCATTGACCACCACATAATCATACATTGGCATCCGCTCCAACTCACTATCAAGCGCAGCCAAACGACGACTGATTACTTCTTCGCTGTCGGTTTTTCGATGAATTAGGCGGCCGGCCAGTGTCTTTCTGTCCGGTGGCACCAAAAAAATAAAAACTGCCTCAGGAAACCTCTCTTTAACCAGGATAGCTCCTTGAGTATCAATCTCAAGGAGCGTATCTATCCCATGAAACATATTCTCTTCAATCAAAGCCTTCGGCGTGCCGTAATAATTCCCATAGACCTCGGCCCACTCTAAATAGGCTTCATTTTCGATATTGGTTAAAAAGGTTTCCTTGTCCACAAAGAAATAATTCTTACCTTCTACTTCACCGGACCGCTTTTCTCTTGTGGTGTGGGAGATGGACAATGCCATTTCAGGCAACTCGGCTAAAAGTTTAGCGCAAAGCGTACCTTTCCCCACCCCGGAGGGGCCGGATACGACAAAAAGCAAACCTTCTTTTTCCATTCATTAAACTCCGTTTTCATCATTTTGCTGCAACAGATCGCCTTTTGTCATGATGCGGTTTGCCAAGGTTTCCGGCTGTAGAGGCGATAATATGATAACTCCCGCATCGGTGATAATAACCGCTCGCGTGCGTCTACCATAAGTCGCATCCAGCACTTTATTTTCCGCCTTCGCATCCTGAACCAACCGTTTGACCGGCGCGGAATCAGGACTCACCATGGCAATAATCCGATTTGCAGCAACGATATTTCCAAAGCCAATATTGATAGGCTTATACGGCAAAAGAATGCCCCCTTAAGCTAATTTTTCCATCAATTGGCTGATCTGACGTTTTCCCAAACCTTGAACGCGACGGCTTTCGTTGATGCCGATTTCATCCATCAAGGATTTGGCAGTGATTTTGCCCACATTCGGAAGGGATTCCAAAAGGTATTTTACTTTCATACGAGCAACAACTTCGTTGTCCATGTCATCAAGGACAGCTTTTAATGTGACTTCACCAGCTTTAAGCTGCTTTCTTAATTCCATTCTTTTGGTGCGCATTTCTTGGGCTTTTGCCAAAGCTTTTGCCCTTTCTTCGGTAGATAATTTCGGAACTGCCATATTTTTCTCCTCCAAAATTTATTTTTTTGTGACTACAAGTAAGTACTTATTCTAAGTTTTGCACCTGTTCGCGAACCTTTTCCAATTCACTTTTTGCTTCGATGACCAGGCGCCCAATGACTAGGTCATTGGCTTTGGAGCCGATGGTATTGACTTCCCGATTGATTTCCTGCAAGAGAAAATCCATCTTCCTCCCAACGGGACCGCCTTTCTTTAAATCCGCTTTAAATTGAACCAAATGGCTGTCCAGCCGGGTTATCTCTTCTGCAATATCGCCGCGGTCGGCAAAAAATGCCACTTCATTTAACAGTTTTGCCTCGTCCACTTCGATCTCGCCTAAGACCTCTTTCATTCTCAAATGCAGTTTTTCCCGATATTCATGCACCACCAAAGGACTTCGATTCTTTATCTGTTCTTTAATGTCCTCAACAATGCCGATTCTTTCCTCAATATCCGCTGCCAAACGCGCGCCTTCAACCATCCGCATTTCCGAAAGCTGCGAAA
Organism: Clostridiales bacterium; assembly: GCA_040766525.1. Taxonomy (GTDB): domain Bacteria; phylum Bacillota; class Dehalobacteriia; order UBA7702; family UBA7702; genus JAXGQJ01. The sequence continues at coordinate 12,729 of JAXGQI010000030.1, forward strand.
GGGCTTCCTTTAATGCAGCGGAAAAGTGTATCCAAATTTCTTCGACATCCGCCTCTTCTTTCTCCAAATTCAAGACGCCGTAATATGAGGCGACGCTGTCGAGGGTAGGCTTCCCATCCAGCCCACATAGGCCGGCAATTTCCTGTACGGCATTATAATAAGCCAGTGCCAGCTCTTTGTCAACCTTAATATTGTTAATTTTTGCCCCTATCACCTCCAAAACACGGAAATTATCGACTCTTCCTCGCTTTAGGACATCCCCTACCAGCCGTTTTGCCCTTTCCTCCAAAGAAATCAACTGTTTTGGGATTTTTGTGGAAATTTCCAAATATCGGCTGTTCACACTCTTCATTTCGATACTGACTTGCCATTTTTCACCGGCGTCAGTGCCCCGGCCAAAGCCGGTCATGCTATTGATCAAAATATGCCGCCTCCCATTTTGCCTGTCTTTACATATTCCCTCTTAAATAGGATTTTCCTCTTTTTTATGGGAAATTTTTTTCTTTTATTTTTCCCATAGCAGATATCGAAGTGCAGTCAGGATAGTAGGCGCTCCCGTGAGGAGTAGGATCAAACGCCAATTCTCCCAGCTAAGTGCTGTTGTCGCAAAGACATTTTGCATGAAAGGCCAGTATATGACAGCCATCTGCATAAGCAGTGAAAAGGCTACGGCGCCAATCAGCCAAGGATTACTGAAAAAGCCCAACTTAAAGATCGTTTCCCTTTCGGAGCGGCAATCAAACACATGAAAGAGTTGGCACATCACAAGAGCGGTAAATGCCACGGTCCTGGCCAAAACCATATCCTGCTCTTCGATTAAAACGAAAAGGAAAAGAAAGAGCGTCGTCACACCGATGATTAAGCCGCGAAAGCCGATCTTAAACCCAAGACCGTGGGAAAACACCCCTTCTCCGGGGCTGCGGGGGGCCATCGCCATCAGACCCGCTTCCGGCTTATCCATGGCAATGGCCAAAGCGGGCAAACCGTCGGTAACGAGATTAACCCAAAGAATCTGTAAAGGCAACAGCGGCAGGGGCATCCCTAAAACGACGGCAAAAAACATCACCAGGACTTCCCCGATATTGCAAGCCAATAAATAGCGGATGAATTTCCGAATATTGTCATAGATACCGCGGCCATGAAAGACCGCCTTAACAATGGTGGCAAAATTATCATCTGCTAAGATGAAATCCGCGGCTTCCTTCGTTACATCGGTGCCCTTTTGCCCCATGGCAATCCCGATATTTGCCTCCTTAATGGCGGGTGCATCATTGACCCCGTCACCGGTCATGGCAACGATCTCCCCTTCTTTTTTGAGGATACGAACAATCTTTAGCTTATGGGAAGGATCTACCCTGGCAAAAATGGCGGTCTCTTTCATTTTCCGCCGCAATTCTTCTTCCGGTGTTTCATCCAACTCCTGCCCTGTGATGACCCCGCCGCCCATCCCCAATTCCCGGCCGATCGCCAAAGCGGTGCGGGGATCGTCCCCGGTGATCATGGCGGTTGCAATCCCCGCCGCTCTCGCTTGCGCCAAAGCTTCGGGAACATCCTGCCGGATCGGATCGGCAATCGCTGCCAGGCCAAGGAAAGTCAAGTCTTGTTCCATCTCTTTCTCGTTTTTGGGATCGGAGCGGTAGGCCAAGGCCAAGATGCGATAGGCCTGATCCGTGTAGAGGCCCGTTTCCTCTAAGAGACGGCGTTTTTCGATCTCCGAAAAATCCGCCGTACCCTGTTTGGTTCGGATTTTGCGGCAGAGGGAAAAGATCGTATCCGGCGCGCCTTTCACCAAGGAAAGTTTTTTTCCGTTGTAGGTAACCAAAACGCTCATCCGCCGCCGCACAGAATCAAAGGGAATCTCCCCAAAACGCGCCAGACCGGCAGGACTGTTTTTGGTCAAAGCCAATTCCAGCAAGGCCTTTTCCGTCGGGTCCCCTTCCAACCCCCCTTCCCCCTCGACCACATCATGGCAATTGGCCATCACCAATAAAGCGAGATCATTGGCGGGAGGGCAAAAGTCTTCCGCCTTCTGCCAGCGGCCTTGGACATACATATGCCGGACGGCCATCGTATTTTTCGTTAAAGTGCCGGTTTTATCGGAACAAATGAAAGTGGTGCACCCCAAGGTTTCCACCGCCGGCAAACGCCGCACGATAGCCCGGCTTTTGACCATCTGCCGCACACCTAAGGCCAAAGAGATGGTAACGATGGCCGGGAGCCCTTCGGGAATCGAAGCCACCGCTAAGCTGACCCCGGTCAATAACATCGTAAAAATATCTTCCCCAAGATAGATCCCGATCGCGGCGACAAAAGCACAGACGATCAAACAAAAGGCAATGAGCCATTTCCCCAAGGAATGGAGGCGCCTTTGCAGCGGCGTCTCCTCCCGTTTCCCTTCATCAAGAAGGGCCGCGATGCGTCCCATTTCCGTATCCATTCCGGTAGCGACGACAATGCCTTTCCCCCGCCCTCTGGTGACGCTGGAGCCGCTAAAACAAAGGTTTTGGCGCTCGGCCAAGGGTTTATCCTCCCACAATCTTTTCGTGCTTTTTTTGACCGTTCGGCTCTCCCCCGTCAAAGCGCTTTCTTCCGTCTCCAGATTAAAACTCTCGATCAGACGCAGATCTGCCGGCACACGGCTCCCGCTTTCCAGGAGCAGCAAATCTCCGGGGACAAGGCGGGCAGCGGGAATCTTGCGGAAAACCCCTCACGGATCACACGAGCCTCTGTTTGCACCATTTCCTTTAAAGCATCCAAGGAACGCCCGGCTTTATATTCCTGCACAAAACCTAAAACACCGTTCACACGACGATGACGAGGATCATCAAACCATCGGTCCATTCGCCAAAAGTGGAAAGAAATCAAAGCGGCGCCTAATCAGCACAAGTACCATTAAAATCAATAAATTGACGGCAAAAACAAAAAAACGGAGATCCCCTTCTTCCCTTCGGCAAGACGATTCTTCCATAACGGGAAAGCCTGTGGTTGGCCTCCCGTTCCCTAAGCCCCGCTCCATGTCGGAGGCCCAAAATGCCGCTACCTCATCGGCCTCCATGCAATGCCAATTCTTCGCTTTCCCCCACAGATGCCCACCTTCCTTTACCAGATTAAAACCGGCCCAACCGCCGTGCTTTAAGACATGTATATGCGCATCTTTCTATGGGCATGCCCAAAGAGAAGCGGGAAAAGGGCGTCAACCATCACAGCGGAAAGAAAAAAATGCCGCCGGGCAGCTTTCGCCAATGCCCGGCGACTTTATTTATTGTCTCAACAGTAACGCAGAAATCCCTTTCACCCATCCCACACTTGGCCGGGATCAAGCTCCGCGAATCAGCGCCTTTAGCTTCAACAGCGCTGCCTTTTCGATCCGGCTCACCTGTGCTTGGCTCATGATAATGGGCTGCACTTCCTTTTGCTGTATATTCTGAAAAAAGTGCCGCGCCAGAATATCTGCCCCGCGGGGCCAAATCCACCAGGGCTGAATGGAGGGATTCCCGTTCTTCCACACGGTTAAAATCCTCTTCGGCGCGTTGATCCCGCACCTCCTGTAAAGCCGTTTTTTCTTTGGCAGCCTCCAAAAGGAAGGCCAATTCTTCCCCTGCCATCTCCAGAGCGTCCGCCAACTCTTTCATCGTCGGTTCGGCAAAATGTTTTTCCCGATATTCTGCCCGTAACCGCTCAATCTTGCGATAGATCTTAACTTCATCCTCTTTTCTTTCCCATACTTTTTGGGCATAATGGCGCATCTCCCCCAAAATATACGGTACCGCATAGGTGGAAAAACAGCAGCATTTTTTCAGATCAAAGCCATCCACCGCCTTGATCAGTCCAATCGCTCCCACCTGCACCAAATCATCTTTCTGCCCGGAAGGAAAATGAAAACGCCCGGCGACCATACGCACCAAAGGGAGATTCCCTTCAATGATTTGGTTCCGGGCAGATTGATCCCCCGCTGCGGTACGAAGCCATAGGCTTTCTTGTTCCTCTTTCGTCCATTGCGGATATGGTTTTATCATGTTTCAGCCACCGGCCGCTTTCTTCTTCATCACCAAGGTCGTTCCTTGCTCCGGTTTGGAGATTACTTCTAAACTATCCATAAAAGACTGCATAAAGACAAAACCAAGACCCATGCGGTCGGCAACGGAAGTGTAGGTCGGCTGCATTGCCTTTTCAATATCGGCAATCCCGATCCCTTCATCCCGAATCTTTATCATCAACTCATCGTCCCGCACCACCATCGTCATCTCGACCAAGCATTCCTTTTCATTTTGATAACCATGGATGATCGCGTTGGAGATGCCTTCAGAGACTGCCACCTTGATTTCTTCGACCTCATTGAATGTAAACCCCAATTCCCCCGCGATCGCTGCGGCAGCCAAGCGGGCGACGGCGACATTTTCTTCCTTGGCAGCTAAGGTCAATCGTACATAATTGTCGGCACTTTTTTCCATTTTTTCCCCCTTATGCACCTCGGTCACACCTCTTGATCTTGAGGATCTTCTCCATCCCCGCCAATGCAAATACCATTTCTACTTTCGGATGAAGATTTTCCACCCGCACACTGCCGCCATAAGGCGCAAGCCGTTTATAGCAAGACAACAAGACTCCCAAACCGGAGCTGTCGATAAAATCCACCTCGCGGAAATCAAAAAAGATATGATGGATCCCTTCCCGATCGATATAGGCATTGAGCTCTTCCCGCAAAGCCGGGCAAGCCTTCAGATCCAGATCCCCCGTCAATTCCACTCTCAGCACATTCTTTTTCCGCTTAAATCGCATTATTTACCCCCCAGAATCCTTTTCAGAAGTCTTCTCTTTTCCCCCGTTCTCCTCCTTTGGTGAAAAAAGAGAGCCTCTGTCTGATCC
>JAXGQI010000031.1:0-17093 GCA_040766525.1 Clostridiales bacterium
TTGGTATCGGCGCTAACTTTGAAGGCGTTGCGCTTCTCGCTAAAGAAGCTCTTTTGCGGGAAGTAGGTTCCAAAAATCCGGATCCGGAATTAGCGGAGATGGAAGAGGAGCTTTTGGCGAAGATCAATCAGTTGGGAATCGGCCCTGGAGGTTTCGGCGGCACGACCACGGCTCTTGCGGTGCATATCAAGGCTGCACCCTGTCACATTGCTTCATTGCCTGTAGCGGTAAATTTGAATTGCCATGCTGCTCGGCATAAAATGATGGAAATATAGGGGGTGAAGAGATGAGTGAAATAATTTTAACACCTCCGTTAAAAGAAGAAGATTTAGAAAAACTAAGAATTGGCGATCAAGTCTATATCACCGGTGTAATTTATACTGCCCGTGACGCCGCGCATAAGCGTTTGGTGGATTTGATCAATGCGGGAGAGGAATTGCCCGTCGATTTGGAAGGGCAAATCATCTACTACGCAGGACCTTCTCCAAATAAACCAGGTAAACCCATCGGATCAATTGGCCCTACCACCAGCTATCGAATGGATGCTTATGCCCCGACCTTAATCAAGGAAAAAGGGTTGAGGGGGATGATCGGCAAAGGCAAGCGCAATGCTGCGGTTGTCGATGCGATCAAAACACATAAGGCAATTTATTTCGGTGCTACAGGAGGCGCAGCTGCGCTTTTGGCGCAATGTGTCAAAGAGGCGGAAGTTATCCTCTATCCGGAATTAGGTCCGGAAGCGGTACGCCGCCTTGTGGTAGAAAAATTTCCGGTCACGGTTGTCAATGACACACTCGGTCAAGACCTGTATGTTGAAGGCGCTGCTAAATATAAAAAATAAAAGAGTTGAGGAGAGATGGAGAGCATGGATGTATTTGAACGTTCTTTAAAAATGCATGCCGAAAAAAGAGGTAAATTACAAGTGGGATCACTGGTTATGGTGGATACGGATGAGTCTTTGAGCCTCGCCTATACGCCCGGGGTTGCCGAACCCTGCAAGATCATCCACAAAGACGAGTCTAAAGTCAACATGTTCACACGGCGCTGGAATTTGGTTGCCGTGGTTAGTGATGGAACTGCGGTTTTGGGTTTGGGAGACATCGGCCCGAAAGCCGCTATGCCTGTGATGGAAGGGAAAGCCTGTTTGTTCAAGGCATTTGCCGGCGTTGACGCTTTCCCCATTTGTCTTGCTACCACCGATGTTGATGAAATCGTGAAGACGGTGAAGTATCTTGAACCGACCTTTGGCGGAATCAATCTGGAGGACATTTCCGCACCGCGTTGTTTTGAGATCGAAAGAAGACTGAAGGAAGAGACCAATATCCCGATTTTCCACGACGACCAGCACGGTACGGCCGTTGTTACTTTGGCAGGCATGATCAATGCCCTAAAATTAACCGGGAAGAAAATGGAAGAAATCCGCGTCGTCACCTTGGGCGCCGGCGCCGCTGCCATTGCCGTAAGCAAATTATTGCTTCGTTCCGGCGTGCAGCACCTTTCCTAGTGGACAGAACCGGTCTTGTCTATGAAGGACGGCCTGAAGGCATGAATGAAGCCAAACGGGAAGCGGCCTTGATCACCAACCGGGAATTGCGCAAAGGCGGCCTTGCGGAAGCTATGGAAGGCGCCGATGTTTTCCTCGGACTTTCCGGCCCCAATTTGGTTACCAAAGAAATGGTTCACACGATGAATAAGGAACCGATCATTATGGCGATGTCCAATCCGATTCCGGAAATTATGCCCCATATCGCAAAAGCTGCCGGCGCCGCCGTCGTTTGCACGGGCCGTTCCGACTTCCCGAATCAGATCAACAATGTATTGGCCTTCCCCGGCATTTTCCGTGGCGCTCTTGATGTGGAAGCAAGCGATATCAATGAAGAAATGAAAATCGCAGCTGCCAATGCGATCGCCAACATTGTGAAGAAAAAGGAATTGACGCCGGAGTATGTTGTTCCCAAGACTTTTGATCCTAGGGTTGCTCCTGCTGTTGCGATGGCAGTTGCCCAGGCCGCTATCGAAACCGGAACGGCAAGAAAATATATGGCGCCGGAATGGGTGGAAGAACAATGCCGCCGTATGACGATTCGCACAATTTATTATTACTAAGCACGTTGTGTTAAGCTGCCTCTCATCGGGGAGGCAGCTTATATTTTTCTACTAATAGTGTAAATATTTGCACATAATGTTATATATATGAAAAATGGCCGGAAATGCCAACACGACACCGCTGCCCGCGGCAGAATTTTTTGATAAGCGAAACATGATTTAAAATAAAGTAAAAGAAGAGATCAAAAGAAATGAAAATAATTATTGTTGGCGCCGGTAAGGTTGGCTATATCCTTGCCTATATGCTTTCAAAAGAAAATCATGAAGTAACGGTAGTAGATATCAAAGAGAGCCGCATCACGGTCATCGAAGAGCGGTTGGATGTGCGCACGATTCTTGGCAGCGGGGCTTCCCGGTCTATTCTGAAGGAAGCCGGGGCGGAAGACGCGGATATCCTGGCTGCCGTTACCGAAAGAGACGAGCTCAATATTGTTGCTTGCTATCTCGCGAAGTCTTTCGGCGTCGATATTACGATTGCCCGGGTCAGAAGCCCAGAATTTGTTGACTTAAACCAAGAAACGGCAAAAAGAGAATTGGGGATCGATCTTATCATCAATCCGGAAAAAATTGCGGCCAATCAGATCGCGAAGATGCCATAATCCGGAAGCTCTCAATGTGGAATATTATGATAACGGTCTAGTACAATTATTGGAGCTCCATGTGACGGAAGACGCCCCGGTTTTGAACCGGCGCTTATTGGAAATTGATCATCATCATCCTTTTCTTGTCGTTGGGATTATTCGGGAAGAGGAAGATGATTATCCCCGGCGGGCAAGATTATATTTATCCCGGCGATTTGATTTTCCTCCTGGCGGCCACCAGAAATCCATAGTATAGAACAACTTTTCGGGCATAAACAAAGAAAAGTGAAGAATATCATCATCGTTGGCGGAGATACCATCAGTTATTATCTCGCAAGCCAGTTGGAGATGAAGAGACCTCAATATTAAGATATTTGAACGGGATCTCGAACGCTGCAAGGAATTATCGACCCAATTAAACCGTACCTTGATTATCAATGGGGACGCAACAGATATTCAACTCTTGAAAGATGAAAGTGTTGAGGATTCCGATTGGTACCATTGCTGCGGACGAAGATGATAAATATAATGTTTTGAGCGCTATTTGGCAAAGCAGTTGGGTGCGACCAAAACCATTATTTTATTGCGGATGTCCGACTATATTCCGCTGGTGGAAGATCGGCATTGGTAAAATATCAGTCCGCGCTTATTGGCGGCAGGCGCCATTTTGAAGTATGTGCACCGTAGCAATATCCTGTCCATCACTTTGATCGGCGATGCCAGCGCCCATGTATTAGAGATGGTTGTTCCTCCTGATGCCAGGCATACGAACATCCCATTGCAGCAGCTGCATTTCCCGAAAGGTGGGATCATCGGCACGATTGTCCGCGACGATCAGGTCATCATTCTAAAAAGGGGGAGACATTGTGTTACCCGGCGACAAATTGATCGTTTTTGTACTGCCGGAAACAACGAGAGAAGTAGAGAATTATTTTGGGTAAGAGAGAAAATGATTAGAATAAAAACCATACTAAATGCTTTGGGTAAAATCATACTGATCGTAGATGTCAGTCTGCTTTTGCCTTTGTTTTGGGCGTTGTTCACGAATGGCCCCGATATTATGCCATTCTTGTATTCGATCTTGATTGCGACAACCGTTGGAGGGTTATTGACCTTTGCTATCGATTTCGAGGGGCATATTCGGGCCGGGAAGTTTCTTGATCGTGACCAGTGCCTGGATCATCGTATCCTTGATCGGTTCAATGCCCTATGTCTTTTCCGGTGAATTTCCGGATTACAGTTCCGCATTTTTTTGAAACGATGTCCGGTTTTACAACGACGGGAGCCAGTGTTTTGGGGGATGTGGAGTCCCTTTCCCAAGAGTTGCTCTTGTGGCGTGCGCTGACCCAGTGGTTGGGGGGCTTAGGGGTTGTTGTGCTATTTATTGCGATCCTTTCCCAGTTGGATACCGGCGGCGTTACGATGTTTCGGGCGGAGTCTTCCGGCCCTACGACGGAACGGCTCGCCTCCCATATCAAGATCCGGCGATTATTCTTTGGATCACCTATGTGATTTTGACTGTCGCTTGCGTGCTATTATTAATTGGTAAAATGAATTTTCGACGCTTTATGCCATGCCCTATCCACAATGGCGACCGGGGGGTATTCTACCAAAAATACCAGTATCGCGTATTTTGACAGCGCCTATATCCAATGGGTGATCACGATTTTCATGTTCCTTGCCGGGACGACTTTTGCCTTGTTCTATAAATCCATCATCAAAAGAACGAACGCCTTTTGGAAGAGCGAGGAATTTCGTCTTTACACTTATATTACCGTTTTCGCGACGGTGTTGATTTTGATCACGCTTTTGCTTTCCAGAGGCGGAGCGATTGAAGCAAATTTGCGTGCCGCTGCTTTCCAGGTCGTTTCCATCATTACGACAACCGGTTTTGCAACGGAAAACTATGATCTTTGGCCTTCTTTGGCCACGTTGATCTTGTTTACTTTGATGCTGGTGGGGGGATGTTATGGATCTACCAGTGGTTCTGTCAAGGTTGGGACCTATCTCATTATTTTGAAGAATTTTATGACCGTGAATTTCAGCCTCCTTCACCCCAGAGCCGTGGCACAAACGCGTTCCGACGGTAGAACCGTCAATGTAAACGTGATCGTGCGGGTACTGCAATTATTCGCCTTATTTGTCTTGTTTTTATTTGTCGGCGCTATGGTGATGGCGGCGTTAGGATTTCCGTTTAAAGAGGCTTTTTCAGCTTCCATGGCGGCAATCTCCAATACGGGGCCTGCTTTGGGCTCTTTAGGGCCGGTGGAGAATTATTCGATCGTGCCTCCTTTGGGGAAATGGGTCCTTTCCATGCTGATGCTTTTAGGGCGTTTGGAACTCTATACGGTTCTTGTTGTTTTTACTCCGTCGTTCTGGCGGCAATAAGAAAATTTGGGAGAGAACAATGTATCATAAGAAAATTGCCATTGATTTTTTGACGGATATTACGCCGGCACCCAATGGATTATTAGAATATTATCGTGATTTCCGCTTGAATGAAAAGGAGCTTGTTTTTCTGTTGCAGCTGATTCGGCTCTCTAGGATGAACCAGCCGTTAACCTTTGCCCTTATGGAGGAACATACGCCTTTCCAAAGCGGAGAGATCAAACAATATGCGGCTGCCTTGGTGGATAAAGGTTTTCTCACCATTGCGCCGGAAGATTGCTCGATGTCCCTGGATGGTTTATTCGATAAACTTTGTGAAGTCTGGGGTTGGAAAATGAAGAAATGCCTCGATCAGGATGCCAAAGAGCAGGAATCATTGTCTTTGGATAAGTCCTTTGGGGAAATCTATGAGGCGGTACAAAATGAAATGGGGCGGCCTTTGTCGCCGATCGAAGGGGAAACGGTTAAAGACTGGTTTTACGGTCTCAAAATGCCGGCTCCTTTGATTTACGAAGCATTGAAACGGTCGGTTATGATCGGAAAGTGCAATTTTGCCTATATCAACCAGATTTTGCTTGATTGGCAAAAAAAGCAATATAAAGCGGTTGAAGATATTCAGAAACAAGATAAGAACGGCAAGAAGAAAAACGGCGATAATTTTAAAACTTATCAAAAGGACAATAAAGCCTTGGATATTTACGAAGTTTAAGCAATGACCGGGGGTAGGGCAATGGAAAAAATCAAAAGAGATCTCAATCTTTACATTAAAGCTAATGATGATGTGGCCCAAAATGGTAAGGCCTATCATTGCCGGATCTGCCAAGATCGCGGTTTTATTGTGCAGGGTGATGTTGCGGTACCTTGCCGCTGCCAAGAAGAGAAAGCGCTGGTGCAGAGACGAAAAAAATCCGGGATCGCACCGAAATTTGCTCAATGTACATTTGACCGTTTTGATCTAAAGTATTATTCTCCCACGGCTAAATTGCCAAGCGGCCTTTCCCAAAGGGAGAGCGCTAAAAGGACCTTGCAAAGCGCCAAAATTTTTGTGGCCGATATTGTTGAAGGTAAGAGTAACAGCGGCATCCTTTTGGAAGGCACCGTCGGCTGCGGCAAAACATTTTTAGCGGCGGCCATTGCCAATGAGCTCTTGCGCTTTAATAAAGATGTGCGTTTTTGGGTTGTGCCGGAATTTCTTGACGAACTTCGCTATACCTATGGGAATGACGGCCAATATCGGGAGCGGGAATTGATGGAGAGCGTGAAATCGGCGGAGATTTTGATCCTTGATGATTTCGGCGCGCACAATTATACGGAATGGACGATCAAAACTTTGTTTGCGATCTTAAATCATCGTATCAATCACGAGCTACCCATTGTTGTGACATCGAACTTAACCGATGAAGAGCGGGGAGAGATCTTAGGCTCCAGAATCCGCTCACGATTGATTGAAGCATGCCGGATTTATCGGATGGATGTGGAAGAGGATATCCGGGTGGCACGCCGCCGGGAGGAAATGAAGCGGACGAAATGAGGGAACCCATGAAATATAAGATCGGTATTGCACAGATGGAAATTGTCCCGGGAGCGGTGGAAAAAAATCAGGAAAAAGCCGCGGCTATGATCGCTTCTTTAGCGAAAGCTGGTGCTCAAATCATCGTTTTGCCGGAATTGTGGAATATGGGCTATGATCTCCAGCATTTAGATACTTTGGCGGAGAATAGTAAAGGCCAAAGTTGGAAGTTGTTGCGTGACCTGGCGAAAGAGCATCAGGTTACGATTTTTGGCGGCAGCATCGGTGAAAAGAAAGACGGCGCCTATTATAATATGGCGCCGGTGATCAATCCCCAGGGCGAAGTGATTTTGAAGTATCGCAAAGCCCATCTTTTCCCCTTAGGCCTGGAAGAAGACCGCTATTTTGCCGGCGGTTCGGATTGGGGCTTGGGAGAAATCGACGGGGTCAATTTCGGTTTGATGATTTGTTATGATCTGCGCTTCCCTGCATTTTGCCGGAATTTGGCCTTGCGGGGCGCGAAAATGATCGTTTTGCCGGCCCAATGGCCCAAAGCCAGAGTCGACCATTGGCGGGCTTTGATCATTGCCCGGGCCATTGAAAACCAGGTCTTTGTCATTGCAGCCAATCGTTCCGGTCGCGATGGCGATACGGCCTATCCCGGAAATTCGATGATTGTGGGACCCGCGGGAGAGATCATCGCCGAAGCCGGGGAAGAAGAAGAACTGCTTTTGGGCGAGATCGATTTAGACTTAATCCAGCCGATACGGGAACGGATCCCGGTTTATCGTGACAGAAAGAATATTCTTGATGAGATTGACGACAGTTTCCTTTGAGCCCTTGTTTTGGGTAATGGGAAGTGACGTTCGGTTACTCAGAGATATGGAAGGGGAGAAAAGCAGTGGCTAAGACCGTTTGGGTTGACTTTGATGTGATGGAACGGTTTATGGAAAGTGCTTTCATAAAAGTAGGCGTTCCCGCTGCTGACGCCGGGATCTGCGCGAAGATCCTCATTACTGCGGATAAAAGAGGCATCGATTCCCACGGTGTGGGGCGTTTTAAACCGATTTATATTGATCGCATTCTTGCCGGGATACAAAACCCGGTCACGGAATTTGAAATTCTGCGGGAAGGTCCCACCACCGCCGTAATCGACGGACATGACGGTATGGGGCATGTGATCGGCCATCGTGCGATGGAGATGGCGATCCATAAGGCCCGCCAATTCGGCATGGGTATGGTGGCGGTACAATTCCACCCATTACGGTATTGCCGGGTATTATGGGATGATGGCTGCCGAGAACGATATGATTGGATTTACCGGCACCAATGCCAGGCCCTCCATTGCGCCAACCTTCGGCGTGGAAAATATGCTGGGTACCAATCCTTTAACAATCGGCTTTCCTACGGATGAGGAATTCCCGTTTATTATCGACTGTGCGACATCGACGACACAAAGAGGGAAGATCGAGCATTATAGCCGTATCGGCAAACAAATGCCAACCGGCTGGGTGATTGATCGAGACGGTGCTCCGGTGCTGGATCCCGACGCCGCTTTGACAGGGCTGACAGACGGAACCATGGCGCTTTCCCCGCTGGGTGGGATCGGTGAAGAGATGGCGGGATATAAAGGATACGGTTATGCCGTTGCCGTAGAGGTGCTTTCCGCCGCTTTGCAAGCCGGTACATTTTTAAAAGCTCTATCCGGTTTGGATGCGGCGGGTCAACGCGTTCCTCATCACTTGGGCCACTTTTTTATTGCGATTGATATCAACGCTTTTATTGAACCCGCCTCCTTCAAAAAAACCGGTGGCGATATTTTGCGGGCTTTGCGGGCCTCGGTCAAAGCGGCGGGGGAAGAACGGATCTATACCGCCGGAGAGAAGGAATATCTCACTTGGTTAGAACGGAAGGACAAAGGGGTTCCCTTAAACCCTGCCGTGCTAAAAGATATGGTCGACGCCAGAGATGCACTGGCTCTCGACTTTACTTTCCCCTTTGAGAATTGACCGGGGGAGAAAAATAAATTAGATTTTTTATGAGGCGCTGAAAAGCGCCTCGTTTTCATCTATTTATGCAAGTTATACTGCTTTTTTCGCGCCTTCGTTGTCTTGTTTTGGTATGTATGATATAATAAATTCAAATATGATTTTTTGGTAATCAGCGGAATACGAGGAAAAAGCCCTGGCTTTGGATGATCGGGATTATCTTGATGATTGCAAAAAGGGCGTTTAACGCATACAGTAAATAAAGAAATCATGCGAGGGGAATATGCCTGATTTTACGACTCACCATATTTTTGGGCAGCAGATGCTTCGGCAGATGCCCGCTAAACTGAAAACCGTTGCCGAATCGGAGCAAGGCGCTTTCTGCTGGGGGTTGCAAGGCCCGGACCTTCTCTTTTTTCATCGCGCCGTGTTTGATGGCAGTCCTTTGCCGGAGATCGGTCGCAGGATGCATGCAGAGAAAACGGCAGGGCTGTTTAACGCTTTACTGAGTGATTTGATCGACCATAGAAAATGCGTCGATTTGCCTATAATAGAAGCTTATTGTCTTGGCTTCATTTGTCATTATACGCTTGACAGAGAGGTCCATCCCTATGTTTTTTACCGCCAAAAAGAGATTGAACCGCCGGTTCCCAAGGACAACAGCGTCCACTGGAAGATCGAAGCCGCCATTGATCGGGAACTTTATCAGCACCTCTACGGTGAGGATATCCGTACCTTTCCTCTGGTGAACTATTACCGTGTCGGGAAAGAAGTGCGGAATGTGATTGCGGCTTTATATCACCGCGCGGTCAAGAAAGTCTATGGGGAAGATATTTCTATCCGTGATGTTGGTGAGTGTTTTAAGGATGGCGTTTGGGTCAACCGTTTGTTGTATGATCAAAGCGGTATGTTAAAGCCGATGATCAGCATCGCCCAGAATATCCTCAAAAAGGGGGATCTTTTGAACGGACATATGAAAACCGGCCCCTTGGATGGAGATTTTCTTAATCTTGCCAAGAAGCCATGGCGAAACTTGGTTCGCCCGCAAAAGGAAGAGAATGCTTCCGTTCCCGAACTGATGGAAATAGCCACGGCAGCGACCAATGAATTGCAGTCGCTGTTTTATGAAGCGGCCCACAAAGGAGATCGCAAAGGGTTGGATGGTTATGATTTCAGCCGCAATTTCGTAGATGGGAAATTTAGGTGATAGCGAAAAAATGGATGTGAAAAAGACAGTTTTAGGAATGCCGACGCTGATGCAAAAAGAAAATATTGAGGACAATATTGCTTTATTAAATGAATTCGGTTTGGGATTCTTGGAAGTGCATTTGAGTTTGCCTCCCTACCGTTTGGAAAATATCGATTGCGCCCATTATGAAGAATTGGCTTTGGCGAATGGGATTTTTTATACCTTCCACATCTATGAGGAATTTAGTTATGCGGCTTTTAATTCTCGCTTGCGCCGGGTGGAGCTTGACCTGTTCGGCGATGTGATCGCAATGGCTAAATCCTTAAAAAGCCCGCTGATCAATATCCATATGGAGCGAGGCATGTACTTTACCTTGCCGGAGGGGCGCTGTTACTTTTTGGAATATTACCGGGATCATCATTATGAATCCTTAAAAGAATTTCGTTCCTTTTGCGAAGAAAAAATCGGGGACAGCCCGTTAAAAATCTGCTTAGAGAACACTTGCGACTTCCATTTACCGTATATTCAAGAAGCGATCTTGTTTTTATTGGAAAGTCCCGTTTTCGAGCTTACCTGGGATATCGGCCATGAATATATGAACGATTGCCGTGACGGCCAGTTTTTCAGGCAGCATTTGGACCGTTTAAAGCATTTCCATATTCATGACGCTATTGGTCAGTGCGACCATCAGCCTTTGGGCCATGGGGAAGTGGATATTATGGAAAGGCTTGAGATCGCCGAAAAGGTGGGGGCGACCTGCCTTATTGAAGTGAAATATGAAGAGGGATTACGGGAATCCCTCCGGTATTTGGGCTTCGAGAACATAAGAAAGTAGGGCAAAGCCGTCTCGTGAAAGAACAGCGTGTTTTGAATTATCGAATCGGCAGGGAAGATGAAAATCTCTCTCTGCGGAATTTTTTGCGACAAAAAGGCTATTCTCTGAAGATGCTGATCAAACTAAAGGAAGGTGGCCTCACCGTTAACGGCGGCTTTCACCGTTTGATTGATCCGGTACATGCAGGCGATATTATAGAGATCCGTTGCCCGATCGAGGAGCACAACTTGGTTCCCAACGGTGCGTTGGAGGTCCCGATCGTTTATGAGGATGAGGATCTGATCATCTTTGATAAGCCTGTCGATATGCTGATCCATCCGGCGGGGCGAGGGTTTGACGATGCTTTAGGGAACTATTTTGCCTTTTGTATCCGGATAAGGTTTTCCGCCCCGTCGGTCGTCTTGATCGCAATACGACGGGCCTTTCCCTTACGGCGAAGCACCGTCTTGTCGCAGTTACTTTAGCGACCGGCGTGCAAAAGGTTTATTATGCGATTGTGGAGGGACAAGTTCAGGAAGATTCCGGTACGATCGATGCGCCGCTTTTGCGGGTCCCCGGTGACAAAATTCGCCGCAAGGTGGATGAAGCGGGACAAAGAGCCGTAACCCATTATACTGTACAAAAACGATTGCCCGGCCACACCTTTCTTGCGGTCACGCTGGAGACCGGACGAACCCATCAGATCCGGGCACATTTTGCCCATATCGGCCACCCCCTTGCCGGGGACAGCCTTTATGGCGGCCACATGGATTGCATTGATCGGCAGGCCTTGCATTGCGGGCAACTGCAATTTACCCATCCGGTAACGGAAAAGAAAATGATCATTCTATCTTCTCTCCCCCAAGATATGGCAACAGTATTGGCGGGGCAGGGAAGTTGACCCGAATACGGAGGACTTTATGGTAAAGGAATATGATGTGCTGATAATCGGCGGCGGAGCTGTCGGTAATGCGATTGCGAGGGAATTGTCGAGATTCTCCTTGCGAATTGCCTTGGCGGAAAAAGAATGTGATGTGGCCCGTGGTACCAGCGGGAAGAATAGCGGCGTCGTTCATGCCGGGTTCAACAATCGGCCCGGTTCTTTAATGGCGAAACTTTGCGTGGAAGGGAATCGGCATTTTTCAGAAGCCTGTGAAGAGCTGTCCGTTCCCTACCGCAAGACGGGGAAACTCTTATTAGCCTTTGATGAAAAAGATCGGGAAGTTTTACATGGCCTCATTAAGAAAGGGCAGGAAAACGGTGTGGAAGGTTTGACCTGGCTGGACCGAAAAGAAGTCGAGGCGATGGAACCTTATGTCGGGGGCATCGGCGCGATGTATTCTCCCGAAACCGCGATTACCAGTCCTTTCCTTTATACGATCGCCCTGGCGGAGAATGCTTTGGCCAATGGCGTGGACTATTATCTTAATGCTCCCGTGGCTGGGATCAAAAAACAGGGAGAAGGGTTTTTGGTCCAAGCGGGAGAGCATGAACTGTTTGCCCACGCGATTGTCAACAGTGCCGGGCTTTACTCTGATGAAGTGGCGAGACTGGCGGGGGATCACCGTTTTACGATTTATCCTTGCCGAGGTGAATATTTTATTTTGGATAAAGAGGCCGGTCAATATTTAAAAACCCCGGTCTATCCGGCGCCGAGGCCGGATATTGCCGGGCTTGGCGTTCACCTGACCCCAACGGTAGAGGGGAACATCCTGATCGGGCCAAGCGCAGAATATGTAGAGGAAAAAGACGATGTTTGTACCACCAAGCCGGTGATGGATCAGCTTTTCGCTGAAGCGAAGGCGCTTTTGCCGCCTTTGAAGAGGCAGGACATCATCCATGGATATAGCGGATTAAGAAGTAAGATCGTGCAAAAAGGGGAGGGGGTTTTCGGCGATTTCCATATCGCTTGGAGCGACCAGGTCGATCGCTTGATCAATTTGGTGGGAATCGAATCCCCGGGGCTCACCGCTTCATTACCGATCGGGCGCATGGTTCGACGCCTTTTAGGGGAAAAGATGGAGCTTACCCCCAATGCGAAATATAATCCCTACCGGTCAAGTGTTCCTCGATTTGCCGAGGCGACCTGGGAAGAACGGGAAGCGCTGATCGCAGAGGACCCAGATTACGGAGAGATTGTTTGCCGTTGTGAATGTATCACGAAAAAAGAGATCAAAGCGGCGATTGAAAACCCCTTGGGGGTGAAACATATCATGGGGATCAAATATCGCGCCGGAGCAATGATGGGTCGCTGCCAAGGAGGCTATTGCTTGCCCCGCATCGCTGAAATTATGGTGTGCGAATATGGGATCGAACCGGAGGAGATCTGTTTCAATGCCGCAGATGCTCCTTTGTTTACCGGCTATGTCAAATAGAGGAGCGGCAAATGGAAAAACATGATTTGATCATTATCGGCGCCGGGCCTGCCGGCCTTGCCGCAGCAGTAGAGGCGAAAAAACAGGGAATTTCAGATGTTGTGGTTCTGGAACGGGAAGAAACCGCCGGAGGAATCTTGAATCAATGTATTCATGACGGTTTCGGCCTCTTGCGTTTTGAAGAGCTGCTGACAGGGCCGGAATATGCTCATCGTTATCTGGAAGAAGCCAAGGATCTCGGTGTTGAAATTCGCACCGGTCATATGGTTTTGGAGATCAACGACCGCAAGATCAAGGTGGTGAGCCGCTGTGGGATCGAGACTATCAGCGCGAAAGCGGTGATCCTGGCCATGGGATGCCGGGAACGGACAAGAGGTGCGATTATGATCCCTGGGAGCCGTCCTGCCGGTATTTGGACGGCCGGTGCGGCCCAAAACCTGGTCAATCGCAAGAATATCATGATTGGGGAACGGATTGTGATTTTGGGTTCCGGCGATATCGGCTTGATTATGGCGCGGCGGTTGACCTTGGAAGGCGCCAAAGTTTTGGCCGTTGTGGAAAAGCTGCCGTATCCCGGGGGGCTTACCCGCAATATTGTGCAATGCTTGGAAGACTATGATATCCCGCTCTATCTTTCCCGTACGGTCAGTAAGATCGAAGGCCATCACCGCCTGACCGGGTTGGAAACCGTCGCCCTGGATGAAGAGGGGTGTATGATCCCCGGGAGCGAGATCCATTATGATTGCGATATCTTGATCCTTTCCGTAGGATTGATCCCGGAAAATGAATTATCCCGGCAAGCCGGGATTGCCTTACATCCGGTGACCCAAGGGCCTTTGGTGGACCAAAACCTGGCCACTTCCATGCCGGGGGTTTTTGCTTGCGGCAATGTTTTGCAAGTCCATGATCTTGTCGATCATGTTTCCGCAGAGGCCATGAGAGCGGCCGCATCCGCTTGCCGCTATATGCGCGGTGAGGAGCAAGCGGCAAAGGAATCCGTAAAAGCCGGGAACGGCGTGCGCTATGTGTTGCCCGCAGAGGTTTACGGTGAGGAGGATATCAATGTTCCTTGCGGGTGGAAAGGCCAATGGAAAATGCAGTGATCAAATCAGGGATGGGAGCGCATGATCAAAAGCATCAAAAGAAGCCATTGTAACCCCGGGGAAATGGAGCATTTCGTCATCAAAGAGCATGTGCAGGATTGCCGGGAATTGGAGGTGCGCTGCCTTGACTGAAGAAAGAATTTGACTTGTATTTTATGCCCCAATGGTTACAGACTCTCCCGTTTTGCTGGATGAAAATACAATCATAGAGGTCAAGAATAATCGTTGTTCAAAGGGAAAGGATTATGCCCAAAGCGAATTGTTCGATCCGCCGTATCCTTACTTCCACCGTCAAGGTGCGGGGGGCGGAGACGCTCCTTGGTCAGCGTGAGGAGTGATAAGCCCGTGCCGAAGGGTCTCATTAAAGAGATGGCTTGGCGCTTGCGCAATATTGAGTTACAGGCGCCTGTCGAGAGCGGTACGGTTGTGGCAGTGTGTCTCATGGGGAGTGGCGCCGACATCATTGCCACTGCCGATGTGAAAAAGGCAAAACTCCAATAATTATGATTGTTAAGCTGGAAAGCCCGCATCAGTATGATGCGGGCTGCACCTTATATCGCAATTATCTCTTTCATCATTTCGAGCAGGAACATCGACGCTTTCTTTATAGGGATCGATCGGCAATTCCGGTCGCGCCACTTCACCGGATAGAATATTGAAGATGCTTTCCATCGAATTGGGGCTATATTCATAGGCTACGATAAAGGTATCCATTTCGGCAATACCAGCATATCATAGGGGTTATCGGAAATGACGATCAAATTGGGATTTGCCACCAAAAGCACATTGACCATAGCATATTGGCCATTGGCGATGGAGGCGTCATCCAGGAGGATAACTACTTTGTCATAATCGGCGGCCAAAGCTGCCAATTTCTGTTTGTCGCTTGCGTCCATCCCTTCTTCAAGGGTGAAATAGTCTCCGTTCAGCTTATCGGCTAAAACAACGGCGGTGGCGTTTTCTTCTAAATCGCTGTCCTCATCGGTTACGAGGCTCCCTTCTGCGAGGGGAGAAATAAAGAGGGTGTTTTTATAGTTTAAGGGAATGATCTTGTTATTATCCCGTTGGATCGTAATGCTCGCTTGACTGATTTCCTTTGCGAAATTTTGATGATCTTCTTTGGTTGATGGTGTGAGGGACACGGTGAGTCCGTCTGCTATCGTCAGTTTCTTTTTGATGATTTTCGTAACGGCAGTATCCAGTTGCTCTTCCGTTAGCGTCCCGTTGTTGATGGCGGTCTTGATCGCCTCAATCGCAGCGATATAGGGAGCCTTGCCGTTAGTGCTATCTTCCGAATCGGCAATCATCAAGTTGACGCCGGCCAACACGGATTGAACGGCAATTTCCGCTTCCCCGTACTCTTCCACGATTAAAGGATTTACCAGACTGCTGTTGACAACGAGATTCTGATAATTTAATTCCTTACGCAAAAGTTCATTGATGATGGTAGGGGAGAGAGAAGCAGGGAGCGATCCATCTTCTAAATCCGGGTAATAGACATCCGCGGCCATGATTGCTTCAACATTGGCGGCGATGGCTTTAACGAAAGGATACATTTCCTGATTGCGTAAGAATTCCTTTTCTCTGTAAACCATGGATAATCCGGTATCTTCGTCTGCTCTAGCGTCACCGGTGCCGGGGAAGTATTTGATCACGGCGGTAATGCCGTTTTCTTCCAGTCCACGGATATATTCGGTCGCAAATACGGCGACTTGGTCAGGGGAATCCCCATAGGAATTTACGCCTTCAACCGGGTTTAGGGGATTTACATTGACATCGGCAATGGGATTCAAATTCATGGTGAAGCCCAAGGATTGCAATTCCTTGCCCAAATAGAGGCCGTGGTAGTAGGCGTTTTCCTTATCTCCCGTTGCGGAAAATGCCATATTGACGGGGAAATCCGTGATGATCTCTTCGAGATTACCTTGGAATTCTTCCGTATCAATCGCAATAAAAGGTGTGAGTTCGGTTTCGTCGCCAATATAGGCTTGAATTTCTTCGTTTAATAAGGCTAATTGTTCTTTACTTTCGATATTGCTATCGAAAATAATCACATTGCCTATTTTATATTCGGACAATATGGCTTTATCTTGATCTGTCAATTCTGTACCGTCCAGTCCGACGAAAAACAGTTGACCGATTTTTTCATCGAGCGACATGTGACTCAGGATCTTTTCTTCTTCCGTCATATCTTTTTCTCTGGTAAAATTCCATGCTACCAGGAGGCCGAGGGTAAGCAGAAGTAGAATAATAATCACACCAAGCAGCCATTTCATTTTCATTGGATTTCCCCCATCTCTCTCAAATTCTCTTATTCGATTATAGTATACAAATATACAATTGTTAATTAAAAATTTTGTTAAATATTAACGTGCGGGTAGAAAGGTTAAACTTACAGAATATTTCTACAGTAAAGATGATTGGCGAGTAGATATGAATGTGTTCTTATAATAATTGTATGGATATTTGCATGATTGTCAATAAAAAAATAGCGATTCCTGGCGGAACCGCTTCGTGAAAATGGGGAAATAATTGCCATAAACTGGGAATTTGAAAATATAGCCTTAACCCCCGAGTTTTTTGATATTCTCATGACGCCCGATGACGATTAAGGTTTCGGATTCCGAAAAACAGTGTTCCGTTTTGGGGAGCGGGTGAATCTCTTCGTTTTCTTTTGTTGCCAAGATACTGACATGGAATTTGCTGCCTACGGCTAGCTGTACAATTGTTTTCCCAACCCAGTTTTTGGGGACGGCAACTTCATAAAGGGCATAATGAGGCGAGAGCTCAATATAATCAAAAATGTTATTTGAGCTGAATTTGACTGCCAAACGGGTGGCCATTTCCTTTTCGGCATAGATCACTTGATCCGCGCCGTTCCGCAGTAAAAACTTGGCATGGACGTCATGGCTGGCGCGGGCGAGGACAAAACGAGCGCCGAAGTCTTTAAGGAGAGCAGTCGTTTCCAATGAGCTTTGAAAGTCATCCCCGATGGCGACAACGCAGACATCAAAATTGCGTACTCCCAAAGAAGCGATA
>JAXGQI010000032.1:0-14138 GCA_040766525.1 Clostridiales bacterium
CAAAGACCGGGTGAAACCGGCGCCGTCTCCGATCGCATAGATATGGGGACAGCCCAGGATCTCAAAATTCTCACATTTGGGCCTTGCGGAATAATATTTGCACTCCACACCATAGAGTAAAGTGTCAAAATTGGCAGTCCCCGGCGCAACAGCATCCAAGGCATGCAAGGTTTCCACGATATTATCCAGCTGGCGTTTTGGCAAACAAAGGCTTAAATCCCCCGGTACCGCATCCAAGGTCGGCTTCGTCGTCGATTTTCTCAAACGGCTGGTATCGGTGCGCCTCCCTGATTCCAAATCCCCTAAGCGCTGCACTAAAATACTGCCGCCGGAGATCATGTTGGCAAGTCCGGCCACATGGCGGGCATATTCGATCGGGGCATTGAAAGGTTCCGTAAACTTGATCGTCGACAAGAGGGCAAAGTTGGAATTCTCCGTCTTTTTCTCCCGATCCCGATAGGAATGCCCGTTGACCGTCAACACCCCATCGGTATTCTCTGTTACCACGCTACCCCTTTCATTGAAGCAAAACATGCGGCTAATATCACCGTAGCGCTTGCTGCGGCTCCATATTTTCGGCTCATAGATCTTTTGGGAAAAGTCCTCCCATATGATGGCCGGCAATTCAACACGAACCCCGATATCCACTTGATTATTTTCCAAAGGAATCCCCTTGTCCCTGCACCAACGGGAAAAATAACGGGAACCGGCACGGCCTACGGCAAAAATGATGTAGTCAGCTTCGACCTCATGATCGCCCTTGCGATCCCTCGCTACCAAGGTGCGATTTTCACTATCCACCGCGATCACCTCTGTATTGGGGATCAAATCGCATTTTTCTTTTAAGGACCGAATCAAATGCGCCATGGTGGCAAAATTCGCATCGGTCCCCAAATGCTTCAACTGTGCCTGGCTCATATGAAGATCATGGCGCAAACAGAGCTTTTTTAATTCATTATCCGGGAGAAAGCGCTCCGTGGTCGCACCATGCTCCACCAAAATTTGATCTCCCAATTCAATATAGGAAAGCAAGACCGCTTCATCGATAAAATCCGTCAGCCAGCCGCCATATTCCGTTGTGATCAAATATTTACCGTCGGAAAACGCGCCAGCGCCGGCCATACCTTCCATAATAGCGCAGGAAGAGCATTTGATACAAACATTGCTCTTTTTGCGTAGGATAGGGCAATTCCGCTTTTCAATATCATTCCCTTTTTCAAAAACCGCAACTTGCAAATGTGGGCTCTTCTCCGTTAAGCGGTAGGCAGCCATTAAACCGCCGATACCGCCGCCGATAATCGCCACATCATATCGTTCCTTCATTATTCCACCTCATAATAAGGTTCATCTACTTTAAATTCATAATGGGAAGAACTATAATCTCCATCGCCAACGGAAAAATATACTTTCTTTACGCTGGGGAACAATTCAACCAGGGTTTTGCTGAAGGAATCTAAAATCATCGTTTCCTGCGCACTCCCTACACCCATGATCGGAGCTCCGTCTCCCACAAAATCCACGCGTGCCTCGTCCCCATCGACCGTCACGGCATTGATGTTGATCGACATGCCGATTTCCTCAATCAATGCGGTGATCGCTATTTCCGGGGTCAGAGTTTCGTTTTCATCCAATTCCAAAGGCACCGTATTGAATTCCCCCGTATCAATATCCAATAAATAAAGCAGGAGATCCTCATCGTTGCCGTTCGTCTGGTTATCATCAAAACCGCCGATGACTTGATAATGACTTTGATCCAGCAGCCATTCCCCTTCATCATCCACACTCATCGTCGTATAAGCGGTTAGAAAATACCCGTCCCCATCCATATAAGAATAATGGATCGCAGCCGAAGTTTCCGTAATATCCGTTACAGATATCGTATCAATTTTTACAGCGGCCCAAGCAATCGTCCTCGGGTTCGCCAAACGGTAAAGCTTACCGTCAATATCAGTATATAAAGGAGCAGCAGGATCAGGCAAAACCAGAAGGCTTGCGATAAAATTGCGGTTGCTTTCGGCATAGAATCCGGCGACATAGCTTTCCAAAGAATTAAGATCTTGGAAGCGCCCGTCATTCACCTGGTAATAGGTAGTGCCATCGACATCCTGGCTTTGCGTTTCGTCAACAGGAACATTCCCATTGAAGATAATCTCCATGATTTCCTCATCTTGCGTCATCAAGACCTGGGCAGTCGCTAAAGCCTCTTCCGGATCGATCTGCGGCGATTTCTCACAACCAACCAGCAAAAATAGGCACATGATGCAAAGTCCGATCAGTCCACCTTTTAATTTTGTCATACAGCTCTCCCCCTTTTTCAATTACCTTTATGGTTTTATTATATAATAGAAAGATTAAAAAGCAAAAGTTTTTTTCATAAAACTTTTCCCTCTTGATGAAATTTAGTTTCACCCAAGAAAAGTTATACGCCATATTGGCGAACAAAATAAAAACGGGCATATCGCAAAAGCGTTATGCCCGACTAAAGACCATATATTTATTCGCAGGAGCAAATCTCCTCGACCAAACCAGCCACGATTTCCTTCTCTTTTTCATCCAAAACCGCAAGATTGGCATTGATCTTATCTTGGATCACCGAAAAGTCGATAGCGTAACGGTTAATTTTCCCGCCCCAAAGGAGCCCGATCTGCATTCCCAAAGCCCGGTATTTCTTTTGCTTTTCAGCATCAAGACCCGCAATATCCGCACCGATCGCAGCAATCTTACCATAGAGGAGCCCATATTCTTTCTCCAAAACCTCTAGATAATCTCTTTCCCCGGCTTTCGGCCCCAGTTTTTCTTTCATAAACCAGGCCTCATCCGTCGCCGCCATGATGTCGGCAATTTCCACAAGGTTCTTATCCTGTCGCACTTCCACCATTTTTTTGTAGGCTGCGCTGGAAAGCAAATCACCCAACAGCACCGCTCTCTGGCTTTCTGGTGAATCCGCATTATCGACAGTACCGTGAACAAGACGGTAATAACCGATCAATTGGCTCACTTCCGCCATCGCGTAGGCCGTAGCGGAAATCTGTTTATGATTGGGCAGCAAAACCAAAATCGGCAAAAGCTCCTTCGTCAAAGGAGGCATGGTCGCCATGATCTCCATCAATAAAGAACGGGGAAAATGCGGAACCCGGCCGTTCATCTCATCGATCCGTTTCAAATCAGCTGCAAAATAACCCATGTTTTCCTCCTCTTCTCCTTATGCCTTTCTTTTCGTCCCTTATAGTTTATCTCCCCAGGGTTTTGATTGCAAGAAAAAAATAAATAAGCCTCTTCATCCATCGATGAAAAGGCTTATTAGGTCGTTTTCAGACTGTGGTCTGTTAAAATAAATATTCCCCCTTTATTGATTCACAGCCGCGGGGAGGACGGGTATGTCCATACCTCTTTTAATTTCTTCCGCCTTTACTTCACCTGCTCCGAACATCTCTTCCAGGTATTTACAGGCGTCCCAGGGATTTACATGCGTGCCGCAAGTAAAAACATCAATAGCGGCGTAACCCAGTTCCGGCCAGGTATGGATTGCCAAATGAGATTCCGAAATCACCACGACTCCACTGACGCCTTGGGGACTGAATTTGTGAAAAACAAATTCTCGGATCTCGGCACCTGCTTCCAACGCAGCTTTACACATAATGTGCTCCACCTTGTCAACATCATTCAAAACTTGAAATGGGCAACCGTAAAACTCAGCCAATATATGGCGGCTCATTGCTTCCAATCAAGCAACCCCCTTTCCTATACAATATTTACTTTGACCTCCCATTTGGAGGCAAACTGCAAGTAATATTCTATCATAATGCAAACAAATGTCAACAATTTATTTTAAAATATTCATATATATTTGCATCATTTTTTTGCGCTGAAAACCAAGGCGCCTAGCAGGGATAATAAAGCCGGGCGCCGCGTCCTTTATGGGATTCGCGCGCCCGGCCGATCAGCAAAAATTTACATCGTGCGTTTGATCGTGTACCATTCTCCGATTCTGATCGCATTAAATACAAGAAAATAGATACCGAGAAGAACAGATAATAATGTTGCCGTTGCCCCTAAGTTAAAGAAAATCAACAATGCAAGAACAATAGCAACGAGAGCCGCCACTAAAGGGAGCCACCAAAAGATCGATCCGTATTTTTTGTATTTAAGCGCGGCAACGATCGTAAGGAGCGCAGAGAGCGCCATCCACACACCGGCAATCACCGGTAAAATAACCGTAGCGATCGGTTCTCTAAAGTATAGCATCAAGATCGCCAAGATCAAGGCGCCGGCTGCCGATAATAGTAAAAGCTCATTACGGCGTTGATTGGCAAGGAAAATGCCGACCAAAATCAATGTAAAGCATAGTAAACAAATGGCCAAAATAACAGTGAGGTTAACCAGGCCGCTCTTAGGAGAAATGACAAGTACAAGACCAAAGATGAAGAAAATAACATTCAAGATCAAAGGGTAGTTTACATTACTGCTCCATTTTTCTGTTGCCATATTACCAACCTCGCTTTATATAAATTTTTAATGTGCTTCCAACTTTACATCAAAGGAGAAAATACTTTCAACAAATTACGGTACATCCGCTTTAACAAAGGCGTCGCCTTTGCTTCCGCTAAAGATACTTCTTTCGAAACCTCCATGGTTTTCAATAAATCGTCCTTGATATCTTGGAGGATCGGCGCATTATAGAAGGTAACGCCACATTCAAAATGAAAATAAAAACTCCGGTAATCCATATTGACGGTCCCCACAAGCCCTATTTGATCATCGGATAATACGGTCTTCGCATGGAGAAATCCCGGCGTATATTCATAGATCCGCACACCGGCGGCAAGTAAAGCGGGATAATAGGATTGCGTTACATTATAAACATACTTTTTATCCGGCACCCCCGGCGTGATCACCCGCACATCCACGCCATTCTTAGCAGCGAGACAGAGGGCGGTTTGCAATTCATTGGCGATTACCAGATACGGCGTGGTGATATATACATAATCAGTCGCCTTATTGATCACATTTAAGAAGAAGTTTTCGGAAACATTCTCGGAATCCAGCGGGCTATCGCTAAACGGTTGCACATAGCCGCTGGGGGTAACTGCGATGCTATCATGACGATAAGCTAATATATCCTCTTTTTCCGCAGGATCCTCAACTTCAAAATTCCATAAGCGGAGAAAAGTTTCGGTAAAGTTCCATACGCCCTCTCCCCGGATCAGCGTTGCCGTATCCTTCCAATGGCCGAACCGTTCAATCTCATTGATATATTCATCGGCTAAGTTAATACCGCCGCAAAATGCCACCTTCCCATCAATAATGGTGATTTTACGGTGGTCGCGGTAATTTAACGTCGCGTTGGCTCTTGGCCGTAAGGGATTGAACACCGTTACCTTAATGCCATATTCTCTTAGGGTTACATCATAATCATGGGGCAAAGTTTTGATACAACCCATATCATCGTAGATCAAAAGTACACGGACGCCTGCCGCCGCTTTTTCCTTCAAAATATTTAAGATGGACCGCCACATGATACCTTCGTCAATGATGAAGTATTCCATGAAAATATAATCATTGGCTTTCCGCAATTCTTCCAACATGCGGACATACATCGTTTCACCGACCGGGAAATATTCCGATTGCGTATTGCTCCAGATCGGGAACCCGGCAACTTCATCCAGGTATGTCGCTATCGTCCCCAACTGGCTGTTCTCGCCGGCAAGCTGAGACAGGATCCTGGCGTCGCGGACTTCATCTTTTAAATAGCGGGCGCTAAAAATCGCTGCTTTTTCTTTTACTCGTTTCGGCAAGCGCTTATTTCCCCATAATAGATAAAAGACGCCGCCCGTAAGGGGAACCAACAAAATCAATACGCACCATGCAAGTTTATATATAGGATTGATGTTTTTAACCATAATCCAAATAACAATCAATATACTCAATACTTCCAATGACACATAAACAAACGGCCCAAAGGAAGAAAGCTGCAGGATAATCGAAATCAGAAAAACAACCTGCAATAAAATAAGAAAGGCAAATGTTGTTAAGCGATTGAAAAGCTTTTTAAACATAAGAACTCCATGTATAAATATTTCCAATATATATTATACAAGATTTTCCAGCGATTTGTCTACAATATAGATCAAACAAAGTTTTGGTAAAAATTTTTCAGCGATTCTTTATTATTTCGTCATTCTATGCTATAATACTTTGGATAAATTGTTTATCTTTTTTGATGAGAAGGGAGACCTAGAAATGAAAAGAGTTTACCCCACAGGAATTAGCACCTACTCCGGTTTTGGCGCTGACATCCTAACCCAGGATCAAATTCTGACATTGCATAATGCGACCCTGGAAATCCTTAATGTTACCGGTATCAAAGTTGAAAGCATGGAAGCTGCCAAAGTATTTGAAGAAGGCGGCGCCAGCGTGGTGTATTATCACGATTACGCTATCGCCAAATTCCCCTCCTACATGGTAGAACAATGCATTGATTGGGCCGCAAAATCCCCCGTATTCTATGGCCGTACCAAAGATAAAGATTTTGCCGCCGGCGCACATTCTGTTGGCTTCAGCACCTTTGGCGAATGCGTAAAAATCATCGACTTGGAAACGAGAAAAATTAGAAAAAGCCAGAAGAAAGACGTTGCCGGGATCACGAAAGTCTGCGATTATCTTGATGAAATCGTCGTCATGGAACGGCCTTGCTGTTCACAAGATCATCCTTCCGCGACCCAGCCTTTGCACAATTTAGAAGCAATGATCCATAACACCTCTAAAGCCATTTTCTTGGCTGCCGTCAATGCGGAAAATTGCCGCCGCATGGTTCAAATGGCCGCCGCAGTTTCGGTGGCATGGACAAATTCAGAGAAAGACCTTTCCTTAACATCTTTGTATGCCCCACCAGTCCTTTGACAATGGTCAAAGATTGCTGCGAAATTATCATGACCGCCTCCTCCTTAGGCGCAGGGATTGCCATTATTCCGATGGCTTTGGCTGGTGCTACTTCCACTGCGACGCTCCCCGGCACCATCGCGAATCATAATGCCGAAGTTTTGGCTGCGATTATGTTGGCACAATTAACTCAAAAAGGTACCCGCTGCACCTATTGTTCCATCAGCACCATCATGGACTTGAAATTGATGGTCGGCGCCGTCGGCGCTCCGGAATTGGGCATGATCAGCGCTGCGACCACAAAAATGGCACAATATTATAATCTTCCCAGCTGGATCGGGGCCGGTTTGTCCGACAGCAAATTGCCCGACGCCCAAGCCGGTTATGAATTTGCCATCAATGCTCTCTTGGGTGCATTGTCCGGCGCCAATATCGTTTATGGAGCCGGTGCTTTGGAAAGCGCCCTCACCATTGACTATGCTAAATTAGTGATGGACGGGGAAGCGATGGGCTATATCCGCAAGATCATCAATGGGATTGACATTACACCGGAAACTTTGGCTCTGGATATCATCCATGAAGTCGGCCCCGGCGGTGAATTCCTCACCCATGAACATACTTTTGCCCACTTGAAAGACCAATCCCAGGTTAAAATCTTCAATCGGCAAACCCGTACCGCTTGGGAAGCTAGCCGGCGCTTTGACCACAGCAGACAAAGCTTATGAAAAAGCCCGGGATATTCAGGAAAACCATAAAGTCGCTCCGCTGCCCCAAGCGTTCGGCAGAAGAAATTGCCCGGATCATCGATGATTACGAAGCCGAGTTGGGCTTAAAGAAAAAACTTTAAGAGTAAATCTAATGTAACAAAAGCCGCCTTTTTAAGGCGGCTTGAGGCTGTCAATAAAGGGCTTATAACTGTGTTCCAGCAAAACCGCAGACCGCTTATGTACGTCTATATACACATCGCGTCCTGCGGTTTTTCTGCGCCTTGCTCTAAACCCTTTCTTGGCAGCCTCTTGTTTTGTGAAAAAACGAGGGTTTTTCGATAAGCATAGACTGCTTTTATGGTTATTAAGCAAACCGTGTTTCTCCCCTTCGATTCAACACAAATCGATGTAGCTTTTTTTCCAAAAAAATGCTATTCTATAGGGGAATGAGCGGCCATCGATTGGCGCCTTTTCTCATATTCCATGATACGAACAAAAAAGGATGATATGATCGAATCTTCCATCAGAAGAATATTCAGAGAGGGGAAACCATGAATAGAATGCGAAAGAATGCTATTATTTTTACTCTGCTGCTGGCAGTTGCCCTGCTTGCTTTTACAACCCTAAGCAGCACCCCCACCAATGCGGAAGATGCCCTGGGGTCACCGACCAATCCCTATCTGATTGCCAATGCTGCGGATTTGCAAAACTTTGCTGAAGAAGTCAATAGCGGTAATTACGCAGCATACGCTGTTCTAACCGCCAATATTGATTTAAACGGGATCGATTGGGAACCGATTGGCACGGTGAAAACCATCGATACGGAGGATTCTTTCGAAATCGTCGGGCAACCCTACAATGGCGTTTTTGATGGAGACGGATATCAGATCATCGGGCTTTCTGTCAATGCTACCTACACCGATCTCGGTCTTTTCGGTATCATTGATGAAGACGGCGTCGTAAGGAACCTGACCGTTAAAGGTACGATCAACGGAACCTATTATTTGGGCGGCATCGCCGGCAGCAATTACGGAACGATCCAAAACTGTGCCAGCAATGTCAACATTACGGGCAACGGTTTCCTCGGCGGCATTACAGGGAACAATAACGGCGGCTTAATTGATAATTGCGCCAATCAAGGCGATTTGGACGCCCGTTCCGTTAACCGCACCAACGGCGATTACACTTATTTTGCCGGTGGTATTGCGGGTGCAAACGGCGTCTATGCCGATGATGCCACAAGCTCTGTAATCAGTAACTGCTACAATACCGGTTTAATCGAATCAAACGGCTATATGGCGGGTGGAATCACAGGATATCACAAAGGATATATGGCCAATGTCTATAATGCGGGAACTGTCTCGGGCTATCAAGAAATCGGCAGCGTCGTCGGGCATCAAGCCGGCAGTATCGAAAACGCTTTCTATATGAGCGGCACCCATCAACTGGCTTTCGGCTTTAATGAAAAAGCCGCTGCCGCCAATACGGCCACGGAACGGGAAATGAAAGGTTCACGCATCATCCCCACCCTAAACAGTAACGGCAATGTCTTTAAAACCGACGTTGCCAATATCAATCAGGGCTTCCCTGTTTTGATCTGGCAGGAAGGGGAAAGCATTGAAGGTTTTTATGACATTCCCGGTAGCGCCTGGTATGCCCCCTATATCTCCGATCTGAAAGAACGGGGCCTCATCAACGGCAAAAGCGCTACGATTTTTGATCCCGACGGGAAAATCACCCGGGCGGAATTCGCTAAGATCTTGGCGTTATCCTCGGGTGAAGACATGGGAGACTATGACCATGCCAGCCAATTCACCGATGTCGGGGATAAATGGTACCGTCCCTATATTAATTGGGCTTATGAAAACGGCGTTGTGACCGGCAAAGGATCGGGGCTATTCATGCCGAGCGACAATATTACCCGGGAAGAAATGGCGGTTATGATGGCACGCTATGCCAATAGCATCAGCTTCAACCTGCCGGAAACTTCTCCCCTCATCGTTTTCGCGGATGACGGAAAGATTGCAAGCTGGGCCAAAGAAGCCGTTCAAGCCATGCAACAGGCAGGCATCATCACAGGGAAAGGCAATAATAATTTTGACCCCAAAGGCAATGCCACCCGGGCGGAAGCCAGCAAGATCGTTTCCGTTTTCTTGAACCTGTTGCCATAAACATAAAAAATTAATCAAAAAAAAGGCCGCAACCATCTCTCGGTGATTGCGGCCTTTTCTTTTTTGTTCCTATAGTTACTTCTTCAATTCAATTTCCTCTAAGACCATGGCAATGATTTCTTCAACCGGCTTTGCGCCCAAATCTCCTTGCCCAAAGCGGCGGAGAGACAATGTATTTCCTTCCATTTCCTTATCTCCGGCCACAAGGCAATACGGGATCTTCATGGTCTGCCCTTCTCTGATCTTATAGCCGATTTTTTCATTGCGGCGGTCCAGTTCCACCCGGATGCCCGCCAGCTTCATCTCTTGTTCAATCCCTTCCAAATAAGGTAAATGTTTATCGCTGATTCCCATTAAACGCACTTGAACGGGGGCGAGCCAAGTGGGGAAAGCCCCGGCAAAATGCTCGATCAAGATGCCAATAAACCGCTCGATACTGCCGAAAGCCACACGATGGATCATCACCGGGCGGTGGCGATTGCCATCTTCCCCGATATAATGGATATCAAATTTCTCCGGCATCTGGAAGTCCAACTGAATGGTGCCGCATTGCCAAGTCCGACCCAAACAATCCCGCAAATGGAAATCGATCTTCGGCCCGTAAAAAGCGCCGTCCCCTTCATTGACTTTAAAGGATAATCCCTCTTCTTCCAGGGCTTCCCTTAATGCCGATGTGGCAGTTTCCCAAATTTCATCGCTGCCCATGGCTTTTTCCGGCCGAGTAGACAATTCCAAGTGATAGGAGAATCCGAAGAGACTGTAGACCTCGTCGATCAAGCGGATAACACCTTTGATTTCATCTTTGATCTGGCTCGGTAGCATGAAAATGTGGGCGTCATCCTGGGTGAAACACCGCACCCGCATCAAACCGTGGAGTACGCCGCTTTTTTCATGGCGGTGGACCAAACCCAATTCACCCACGCGAATCGGCAAATCGCGATAGCTATGGAGGTCATGCTTATAAACCAAGATTGCACCGGGGCAATTCATGGGTTTTACCGCATAATCCATATCGTCAATTTTGGTGAAATACATATTTTCCTGATAATGGTCCCAATGCCCGGATTGTTCCCAAAGAGAACGGTTCAAAATGATTGGCGTTTTGATCTCCTGATAGCCCCAAGCTTCATGCAGATTGCGCCAATAATTTTCCAAAGCATTGCGAAGGATCATCCCTTTCGGCAGGAAGAAAGGGAAACCGGGCCCTTCCTCCATCATTGCAAAGAGGCCCAGCTCTTGGCCAAGTTTGCGATGGTCCCGTTTCTTTGCTTCTTCCAGCATCAAAAGATATTCATCCAACTGTGCCTTCTTCGGGAAGGAAACGCCGTAGATCCGCTGCAGCATTTTATTCTTTTCATTTCCCCGCCAATAGGCGCCGGCAATTGACATCAGCTTGAAGGCTTTGATCCGATCGGTGGAAGGCACATGGGGCCCGGCGCAAAGATCGGTAAAATTCCCTTGCCGATAGAGGCTGATCTCCGCATCTTCCGGCAAATCCCGAATGATTTCCACCTTATAGATTTCGCCGATTTTTTCAAAGTGCTCCAAGGCTTCCTTTCGGGAAACAACGGAACGCTGATAGGTGCTTTTTTCCGCCGCCAGCCGCGCCATCTCTTTTTCAATCGCTATTAAATCTTCGGGAGTAAAAACATGATCGCTGTCAAAATCATAATAGAAGCCGTCTTGAATCGCAGGCCCGATACCGAACTTGACCCCGGGATAAAGATTTTGCACCGCTTCCGCCATTAAATGGGAACTGCTGTGCCGAAAAATATCTTTCCCCTTTTCATCATCAAAAGTCAGTATTTTCAAATCGCCGTCTTCTTCAATCTTAGTTTCGAGATCAACGGCTTTACCGTTCCACTGGGCAGCGATCGCGTTTTTCGCTAATCCTCTGCTGATTTCCTGGGCAATATCCATAATCGCAATCGGTTCTTGATACTTTCGGCTGCTGCCGTCGGGTAATTTCACTTGAAAAGCCATAATATCCTCCTTAAAATAACATAAAGCCCGCCTCTATCCAGAGACGGGCATGCCGTGGTTCCACTCTACTTGAGGGAAAAACTCCCTCCACTCAAAGGCAATAACGGCGCCACCGTGTCGGCTTACTGGCTTTCAGCCGACCTGCTTCGGGACGGTCTCTCCTATCACTAAATGAAGATCCTTGCAGCCATGGGATCTCTCTCTGGACAATAGCCGATAGGTTCGTTTCCCTGCATCGCATTTTCTCCCATATTATAGCCCCCCACTTGCCTTTTGTCAAACCCTCAATGTCATATTTTCGTTTTGTCGCCATAAACTATATAGGGAGGTGATATTTTGCCCTCAAAGAAGAAACTGATCTTGAAAATCATCATCATACCTTTGCTGCTGGCGATCGCAGGATTGATCACATTCTCTGTTACCGCATACTGGCTGGAAATGCAAGTTGATACCGATGCGTTACTGAAAACCGCGTTGGATAACACGAAAAACATGAAAAGTTACCGCTTTTATACCCATAGCCAGTTACTCCTCAACAATGAACGCAGCGCCGAGTCTGTGCTGACCGGGGAGCGCAACAAAAACGGAGATCTCCACGCTTGGGGAGAATTGATGGATTCCTCTTTTGAAATTTATCAAATTGGCTGCACCCATTATCGCTATGATAGCCAAAATGGGCGTTGGCTCGTGCTTTACGATAGCCCGATCCCCGACAATGCACTCTTGATGATGGAGATCAATCCCATAGTGAATTTTGAAGGCAATGTGCTGCAAAACAGTACTTTTTTGGGGCGAGAAAAAATCGGCAAAAAGAAATATTATAAATACACGCTTCTACCCGGTACTTTTGATCATGCCGCCAAAGGTTTTTTCAATAATTTCATTTATACCGTCTGGATCGACAGCTCCATCCCCGCAGTTTACCGGGCGGAAATCACGGCACGCTCGAAAGAAAATCCAGCAAACAGGATCGTGCTCCTCATCGATTTTTTTGATATCAATGAAAATATCATTTTTGATACCAAATACCTGGAATAAGCCGCTTTGATGCGGCGCCACTCTTCGCTTCCCTCACCATTACCGGCCAACGATCTCCTTAAAAAGACGCCCCAAGCGATTCATTGCGGAATGCTTGGGGCGTCAACCATTATTTAATCCTGTTTAATTCTCCTTATTTTCCTTTGGCAGCCGCACGGTAAAGATCGTACCCTTCCCCACTTCACTTTCAACGCTTACATCCCCGTTCAAGCTCTGGGCGATATGTTTTACGATGGAGAGGCCAAGACCTGTGCCGCCGGATTCCCGGGAACGGCCTTGATCTACCCGGTAGAATCGCTCAAAAATTCGATGCAATTGATCCTCCGCAATCCCGATTCCCGTATCTTCCACCTTAAATACGAGCTGATCCCCTTCCTCCTCGACGGTGGCAGTCACAACAGCGCCCTTCGGCGAATATTTCACCGCATTGTCCAAAAGATTCAAGATCAACTGCTCAAAAAGATCCTCATCACCTGGAATTAAAACCGGTTGATCCGGAACATTGACCTTGATCTCGATCCCTTTTTCCGCCGCTTGATGGCAAAGGATCTCCCGCGATTTCAATAAAGAACGGCCGAAATCCGTTGGCTCTAAATCACGATAGGCTCCTTTTTCAATCATGGATAAGCTCAAAAGATCGTCGATCAGTCGGTTTAGACGATCCGCTTCCTCATTGATAATCTCGACAAATCCCTTTTCCTTTTCTCCTAATTGCGGTGCATATAATAAGGTTTCCGCATATCCTTTAATCGAGGTGAGCGGCGTACGCAATTCATGGGAAGCATTGGCCACAAAATCACTGCGGACATGTTCCAACTGTCTTAAAGCGGTGAAATCCTGAATAATGCCGACAGCGCCGATACTTTGGCCGCCTCGGTTCATCGGAGCGATTCTGGCCCGTAAATACTTCGGGCTTTTGAAGCCCATCATAAATTCCACATCTCGGGTTTCCCCTTTGCGGACGCAATCAAGAAAATGCTTCGCCAGATGATGAACACGGGGAATCTGCAAGATATTTTCCCCTTCCACCCCGGGTTCCAAGCCCAAAATGCGGCAAGCGGGATCATTCAAAAAGAGGATCGACATTTTGCCATCAACTGCTAAAAGCCCATCAAGAAGCGAGGACATAATCGCATCGTCGATCAGGTTTTGCTCCTCAAGATCCGAAATTGTCCTTTCCAATTGATTGGCCATCTCATTAAAGCTCTCGGATAAGCGGCCGATCTCATCAGGGGTATCCGGGGCATGCATCCGCACACTGTATTTCCCAGCGGCAAAAGCCTTGGCGGTTCCCGCCAAACGCATCAGCGGAGCGGCCAAAATTTTCGCCACACCCCGCGCCACAAAGATACCGGCGAAT
>JAXGQI010000033.1:0-13418 GCA_040766525.1 Clostridiales bacterium
GTTTCCGGCGGATCGAATCCTCCGCTTCCTGGCCGCACCATTGGAAGGGCGTTTGCGCTTTGGGGACAAAAGTTCCTAAACTGATGCCGATATTGAGATTCCCGCCATGGCCTTTCGCTTCTCTTTTGATTTTTTCGATCAAAAGCGGAATCGCATCAATATCCTCTTCATCCTCAAAGGGTAAGCCGATCATAAAATAGAATTTTAAGTTACGGAAACCCGCCGCCAAGGCGGAAATCGAGGTACGGATGATATCTTCTTCACTAATATTTTTATTGATCCGGTCCCGCATCTTTTGGCTGCCGGCCTCCGGCGCCAAAGTCAAAGTGCCCTTGCGGACTTTCTGCACTTCTTTCACCAAATCTATGGAAAAATCATCCATGCGCAAAGACGGCAAACTCAAGCTGACCCCTTGGCCGCTGTATTGCGCCGTCAGCTGATGGACCAGCTTATCGATTTCCGTATAATCCATCGTGCTTAAAGAAAGTAAGCCCAATTCATCATAACCGCTGGAATTGATAATCTCCTCCGCTTCACAGACCAATGTCGTCAAAGACTTGTCCCGCCGCGGGCGATAGATCATCCCGGCCTGGCAAAAACGGCAGCCCCGCAGGCAACCGCGGAATAGCTCCAAAACGCCCCGTTCATGAACGATCTCCGTATGGGGCACCAAGGGCTTCAACGGGAAAACCGCCTGATCCAAATCGGCAACAAAAATCTTTTCCACTTTGGCCGGGGCTTCCTCTTTGGGCATGACATAGCCGCCCTGATCCTCATAGAGGGAGGGCACATAAAAACCGGGCATTTTTGCCAAAGCAGCCAAAAACGCCTGCCGCCGCTCGTCGGAACGAAACGGCTCCATTTCTTCATAGAGAGAGAGGAGCTGCAAAATGCCCTCCTCCCCTTCACCAATCAGGAAAACATCAAAAAACATGGCGAAAGGCTCCGGATTGTACACGCAGGGACCGCCGCCGATAATGATAGGATGCCGATGACCCCGGTCTTCGCTCCGAAGCGGAATACCACCGAGATCGAGCATGTTCAGAACATTGGTAATACAAAGCTCATATTGGAGACTGAAACCCAAAATATGGAAATCCGCCAATGGTTTGCGGGTCTCCAACGAAAATAGCGGCGTGTTTTCTTCACGCAGCAGAGCTTCTAAATCCGGTGCGGGAGCCATCACCCGCTCCGTGCTGTATTTTTCACTACGGTTCACTACTTCATAGAGAATACGCAGACCCAAATGACTCATACCCACTTCATAAAGATCCGGAAAGGCCAAGGCCATTTGGACTTTGGCCTCTCCAAATGCCTTTTTCGGTAAATTCCATTCATTGCCAATATAACGGGCAGGCCTCCTTACTCTCCTCAAAAATCTTTCCACATCAACACTAGACATCGTTTAGAACACCCTCATTTTCACTAGTTATTAAAATACCCTACAGGATTTCTTGCTTTTCCCTGTTCCAAAACCTCAAAATGTAGAATTTGGCTTTTGGGTTTCCCCAAAACATCCCCCTGTTCTACTTTATCCCCGATCTCCACGGTGGCTTCACCCAAACGCCCATAAACTGTAGACCAGTTTTCATCATGCTGCAAGGTGAGCCAAATAGTGCCGTCATCTTTTTCCTCTCGATTCGTCACTTCGCCGGCAGCCGCCGCCAAAATCTCACTACCTTCCGGCACTTGGATATCGACACCGCTATGGTAGTTTTCTTCCCCGTCCGCATTCACAACGAGGCCATACTCTTCCACGACAACGCCGCTGGTCACAGGCAAAGCCAGTTCCGTTCCGCTATCTTCCACGCCCAGTTTATCTTTCCCCCAGGAAACCGCACCCTGAAAAGCGCCGGAAGTAGCCGTAGCGACAGAACCGCCCGCATTTTTTACCCCTTCCCAAGAAAAGACATTGAACTGAAAAAGGGCGACGACGATAATGGCAAGTCCGGCAAAAACCAAAAACTTCCGGCCTCTTTTACCACTATGACGCTTGCGATACGGCTTGAAGCTGCTTTTATACTTTGCTCCCCAATTCTTCCCCTCTTTACTTTTATGGTCTTGCCAATAATCCTTTTTCAAGAAAATCCCTCCCGCTTCGTCTTCTAAAAAAGCATACTGGACAAAGGGAGAATTTATGACACTCATTTCAAAAGAGGAAATTTTCTTTTAGGGATTCAAATCAGTATCCTTGCTGCTCACGGCGGTGAACGCTAAAAACAAGACCGACGGCCATCATATTGATTAAAAGATTTGTGCCGCCATAGGTAAAAAAGGGCAATGGCAGACCGGTGATCGGCATGATCCCAACGGCCATTCCCACATTGACCAAAACCTGAAAGGCCAGCATCGAACAAATGCCCGTAATAATCAAGGTACCAAAAAGCGTTTTCGCTTCCATACCCATCTTGATCATGCGTAAAATTAAAAGCATATAAAGGATCAATACCAAAGCGGAAAAGAAAAAGCCCATTTCTTCCCCAATAACAGAGAAAATAAAATCCGTATGGTGCGCCGGCAAAAAGTTCCCTTGGATCTGAGAACCGTTTCCATATCCTTGCCCGAAAAGCCCTCCGGAACCGATTGCGATCTTACTTTGGATCACATGATAACCGGTATTCAAAGGGTCCATCTGCGGGTTGATAAAAATCGCAAGACGCATCAATTGGTAATAATGGAGGGGAAGAAAAGGAATATCCTCTTCCAATGGCACAGTAAAACCATCGGTATAAGCATAAAGTGAGCCAAAGACAAGCCCGATCAACAAAATGATCACAAGCGTAATCAAAAGCAGCAATTTCCGGTTGGCTCCGGCCACAAAAAGCATCATCATCATAAAAAAGAAGAACACAAGGGAAGTCCCGAGATCCGGCTCAATGAAGATCAGCAACATCGGACCAAGAATGAAGGCCATCGCCTTTAACACCTCTTTGGGGTCCTGTAATTTATGGCGATTGCGTTCCAAATAAGCGGCATAGGCCACAATCAGCACCAGTTTCGCTAATTCCGATGGCTGGAAACCAAAGAGCCAACGCTTGGAACCATCCCCGGTACCGATAATCAAGACCAAAACCAAGAGGACGATAATGCCGATAGAGCCGATACTGCTAAGCTCCTTAAAACGGTTATAGTCGACAAACAATAATCCAACGATTAAAATAGCCCCAAAAAGCATGAAACCGGCATGACGGACCACATAATAATTGGGGTCCGACTCCAAAACATTGGAAGATGCCGAATTCATGATAAAAATACTGATTAAAAGCAATACGAAAAACAGACCGATCGAAATCCAATCGATACCCGCCGTATTATGTTTGATATCCCGATGTACATTGATCCCTAATCTCATTTCCTTCACACCGCAAAAATCTGCGGATTTTTCCTTCCCTGTTTTATCCTTGAACCATGCTGCGGGGGCAATTCAAAACCGGAATATTGGCAATGATCGCCACCTGATCGTCTTCCTTGCTGATTGAAACATCCATGGCCTCTTTATCAATTTCCAAATGGCGGCCGATCGCTTCAAGCAAATCATTTTTCAGTGCCTCTAAAACATCCGGGGTGATATTCGTACGATCCTGTACCAAAACAAGTTGCAGCCGCTTCTTGGCAATGCTTTTGCTCCCGCTTGCGCTGTTGCCCCGACCCATGATCCTGTTAAGAATATCAAGCATCTTCCGCCTCCTTAAGATTTGCTAAAGATACAAAGTATCCGCTGTAACAGCCCGGGGTTCTCTTCCAGATTCATAAAGGCTACGTCTTCTCCCAAAAGCCTTTTGGCAATATTGCGAAAACTCCTGCCGGCACGGGAAAATTCATTTTTGGCAATCGGTTCCCCCCGGTTTGTTGAGATCACAATATCCTCATCATCCGGTACAATCCCGATCAACTCAACGGAAAGGATATCAAGAATATCATCGATATCCATCATATCGCCTTTTCTAACCATATCGGTACGAATGCGGTTAATAATAACTTTGGGACTGTTTAATCCGGCCGCTTCCAAAAGCCCGATAATGCGGTCGGCGTCCCGCACGGCGCTGACTTCCGGCGTCGTTACGACTAAGGCCCGGTCCGCACCGGCAATGGCATTTTTAAATCCCTGTTCGATACCGGCAGGACAGTCGATGAGCACAAAATCGAAATCCTCTTTCAAAGCCTCCGTCAGTTCCTGCATCTGTGCTTCACTGACTGCGGTCTTGTCCCTCGTTTGGGCGGCGGGAAGCAAATACAGATTCTCCAACTTTTTATCCCTGATCAAAGCCTGGCGGAGCCTGCAATTTCCTTCCACAACATCAACAAGATCATAGACAATGCGGTTTTCCAGCCCCATAACAACATCTAAATTCCGTAGACCGATATCCGTATCCAATAAGATCGCCTTCTTCCCCATTAAAGCCAGGGAAGTCCCGATATTGGCAGTCGTCGTAGTCTTCCCTACGCCGCCTTTACCGGAAGTAATAACTATAACCTCACCCATGTATTTGTCCTCCTGCCTCATTTTGTCATAAATGGCGCAATGACAACTTTGCCCCCGATAATACGGGCAATTTCCGGAATCCGGCCGGCGTATTCCGCATAGCCTTCAGGAGGACATGTGATATGCCCTGCAATTCTCAATTGTGTAGGTAAAAGGGATAGGGCGATGACTACAGCATCTTCTTTCCCTGCTGAACCACTGTGCACCATCCCACGCAAGGAACCAAAAACCAAGATGTCTCCATAAGCCGCCAATTCGGCGCCGGCATTTACATCTCCCATGACCACCAGATTCCCGGGATAGGAAATTTTTTGCCCCGAGCGGATCGGCCCATCGAGAAGAAGGGTATCCCCCTTGCCCATTTGATTTACCACATCGATCATATTCATGCCTCCCAAAGGATTGTTGCAACACCATCATTATAACCTATTTCCCCTGGGTAGCCAATGAATTTTTTCACTCATCAGTCGACACGATCACCCCATAATCGGCATCAAGACCGAAATACGCGGCGAAGGTATCCCGGGCTACAACCCCTGCCGTTGCCCCCCCCTTTGTTCCATATTCGATCAAACATGCGAAAGCAACTTGGGGGTCATCTGCGGGGGCAAAAGCAATAAATACGCCGTGATAATCCCTTTCGGGGTCATCACCGACAAGCCCCGTTTGCGCCGTACCGGTCTTCGCAGCGGGACGCAGATTCGCGGGCATGCTGTCGAAAAGATTTGCCGCCGTTCCCCCATCGGCAGTAACGGCTTTCATGGCGTCGACCAAAATCTGCGCCTGTTCATCCGTCAAGCCCAAGTCGGCGACTTGCGTCGGCGAAAACTCTTTCAAAATCACACCGTCGTCACTGACGATTTCCTGACAAATATAGGGTTTCATCCGCACGCCGCCATTGGCGACAGCAGCAACATAAGACCCCAGCTGAATGACGGTATCTACATTATATCCCTGGCCGATGCTGGTATAGTATGTATCGTACACATGCCAGTCCGCTTCCCAATCCTCGTATTTTTCCTGTTTCCATTCTTTCGTGGGCAAAAGGCCCTTCACTTCACTGGGCAAATCAATCCCCGTCAGCTGACCGAACCCATAGAGACGGCCGACATCAAGGATACGGTCGATCCCCGCCTTATTCCCCATCAGCTGATAATAGGTATTACAGCTCCCCGCCGTAGCCGAGTACAGATTCACATAACCGTGCCCCTCGCTCTTCCAACAACGGGCCAATGGGTCCACCCAAACGCTCGGGTCGCAAAAAGCCGTGGCATTGGGATCAATCCCGGCCTGCAAAATTGCGGTTGCCGTAACGAGTTTAAAGGTGGAGCCGGGGGCATACCCCGAAGAGATGGCCCGGTTCACCTGGGGACGCAAATCTTCGTCATAGTAATATTCCACTTCGTCGGAGGTGAGACCTTCGGCAAAGCTGTTCGGATCGATGGAAGGATTGCTCGCCAATGCCAGAATTTCGCCGGTTTTTACATCGATCAGCACAGCGGAACCGCCATTGGCCTTACCGTTATAGCTTTCTTTGGCATACTGGATCATCTTGGCCAAGCTTTTTTCCATCACGGTTTGAACATTAATATCAATCGTCAACACCAGGGAATCGCCGGGTTGCGGTGCTTCTTCCGATATGGTCATCACCGTCTGGTTCTTCGCATTGACTTCCAATTCTTCCTTGCCCCAGGTACCCTTTAATCCGATCACATTTTCCCCCTCGGTATAGGTTTCATATTGCTTTTCTAAGCAGCTTTTCCCGATGATATCGTCAAGACGATACCCTTCGTCTTCAAGGCTTTCATATTCGTTCTCACTGATCTTCCCGACGGTACCCAAAACATGGCCGAGAATATACCCATAGGGATAGGTCCGCACCGGCGTTTGTTCAACGGAAATACCGGGATAAAGCGCTTTGTTTTCCGCTATGATCTGGGCAATCTTAATCCCCACGCTATAATCGTAGGTAGCGATGGTCACCGGTTCATAGACACGGCTGGTGGACTTCATGATCTCAAGGATCTCATCGGCGGTATAGACGCCGTCATCTCCGGCAGCATCTTCATCCGCATCCGTATCCTCACCGTCTTCCTCCGTCCCTTCGGGATAGAGAATACTTTGGATCTTCGCATCTAAACTATTGGCCGCCACGGCCTTTTCCGCCTCTTCAACCGCGGCGACAATATCTTCACGATTAAACAGTTCCGCCAAGGCAAGCGCCAATGCTTGCCGGTCTTCCACTTCCTCTAAATACACCTGCACATTCATATACGATTCCGAACTGGCCAAGATATTATCATTGCGATCATAGATATTTCCTCGCCGGGCCGGGATAGAAATCACACGGTATTTATTGCTTTCAGCGTTCGCAAAATAATCGGAACCCTGAACCACCTGCAAAACAAAAATACGGCCGATCAAAAGCACGAAGACCGCTATCACAAAAATATATAAAATAATTAATTGACCTTTCATATTGCCGCCGTCGCCAATTTGGCTCATAGGATCAACCTCCTTTGAAAGGAAATTTTGATTTCGCAAACCCCATCCGCTTTTGATTGTAAGCCCGATAACGGTTGACACGCCCCAAACTTCCCTTTGTTTTGTGGCGCACGAGCGTGATCCCTTGTCCGAACAGATCGATTTTACCGATTCTCAAACCCCAGCGAGTATGGATAAAAAGAAAATCGGCCCGGAAAATCAGAGATCAGCAAATTGTAAAATGTCATGGGGATCACAATCCCGGCAAAACTTTGCCAAACCGAGACATTGCCCGCCACGATCGCCAGAAGGATGGCATAAAGCAAACCTGCCCCCATCGTACCGGCAAAAATGGCAAAGAAATGAGCGAAAAAGGTATTTAAGTGGATCTTTCCTTTCAGGTATCCAAATACGCCACCCAAAGCGCCCAGAACAATAATGTTCAAGCCAAAATAGGAGCCAATCAAAAAATCTTCGATAAATCCGGCCAAAACTCCGACCAAGACGCCGGTGCTGAAATCGGTCTTGATCGCATTAACGATAACGATAATGATGAGCAGATCCGGCTTAGCGCCGAAAATCTCCAAAGAAGAGAAAATCTCCGCTTGGAGAAAGATCGCCACCAAAATGACAAGGCTATAGATGAGATACGGCATTAAAGGACGCATCATTCCTCCGCATCCCCTCTTCATTACTGTTTTCAGCTTCGGTATCTTCCGTACCGGCTTCGACTTTCTGGATCAACACTACGACTTCTTCCAGACGGTCAAAATCACAAAAGGCTCAACAATCGCTTCCTGACTCAAACCGTCAAGCGCTGGATACTTTCACAACCGTACCCACTTGGATCCCCGCAGGGAAAACGCCGCCTTCCCCGGAAGTCACCACAATCTCATTTAATTGCACATCGGCGTCATAGGGCAGATTCTGCAATTTCAAAAGCCCTTTCCCCCGCCGATACCTTCCAAAACTCCTTGGCTGCGGCTATTTTGCAGCATCGCTCCCAAAGACCCCATTTGATCGACGATCAAAAGAACTTCCGCCGTGTTGCCAGTCACATTGGTGATCCACCGACAAGACCGTTTTGGTCTACGACGGCCATCCCATTGGCCAACCCGTCATTGGCTCCTTTATTGATCGTGAGGCTTATACCAATTGTTGATATCCCGACCGATCACGGTTGCGGGCACCATCTCCCACTGATTGGCGAAAGATTCGGTGAATCCCAATAAACTCCTGAGCCG
This sequence comes from Clostridiales bacterium, assembly GCA_040766525.1. GTDB lineage: Bacteria > Bacillota > Dehalobacteriia > UBA7702 > UBA7702 > JAXGQJ01. Next base: position 8,212 of record JAXGQI010000033.1, read on the forward strand.
TTCATTTTCCGCATTGGTTTCATCCGCCAGCTGCAAGAGCGTTTCTTTTTCCGTAAGTTCTAATTTCAATTGGTCGATCTCTTCTTGCATTGCCTTCTTAGTGGAAAAATCAAAGAAATTGCCAAAAAAAGCCGCAATGCGCCCCATGGGGGACAATGTCTCCCTGGCAACGCCCTCAACCCCTGAAACAGACTCGCTGCCGCCGCAACTTTTGGCAAAAAGCAAGAGGACAAGAACGATACCGATCAGTATCAGAATTTTGCTTCTTTTCCTAATCCAATCTATCATAACAAAATCATCCTTATCTTCTGCGACCCCGTGGTTTATTAATGCTGAAGTTTATAAGAAAACGCGGTGTTTTTATCATGTCCAACGTCTCCAGGTATTTACCGGTTCCTTTAGCGACGCATGCCAACGGTTCTTCCGCAATATAGCAAGGAAGTCCGGTTTCTTTTGAAATCAAGAAATCGAGACCGTTCAAAAGCGCACCGCCCCCGGCCAGGGTAATCCCGTTTTTCAATAAATCGGAAGCCAATTCCGGCGGCACTTTTTCTAAGCAAGCCCGGATCACATCGATGATCGCAGAGAGGGGTTCCGCAATAGCGGTATTGATATCTTCCGGCAAAATATCGATGGTTTTGGGAAGCCCTGTCACCAAATCACGGCCCCGCACTTCATAGCGGATATATTGATCCGGGAGGCAGGAGGGCCAAGCCGACCCGATTTCCATTTTGATATTCTCAGCCGTTCTCTCGCCGATAGCAAGATTGTACTGTCTCTTGATAAAGCTGACGATCGCTTGATCCAAGGCATCCCCGGCGACACGCACCGAACGCACCACAACGATTCCGCCCAAGGAAATGATGGCAACTTCCGTCGTACCACCACCGATATCAACGATCATATTACCGGTAGGTTCATAAACCGGCATCTCGGCGCCGATGGCCGCCGCCATCGGTTCCTCAATCAATTCCACATATTTTGCGCCTGCCTGCATGGCAGCGTCACACACGGCCCTTTCTTCCACCGCGGTTACCCCGGAAGGGATCCCCACTACAACTCTGGGCCGACTGAACAAGCCGACAGTCCCGGCGCCTTTTAAAATAAAGTACCGCAGCATCCGCTGGGTTATCTCAAAATCCGCAATAACGCCGTCCTTCAACGGACGGATCGCAATGATATTCCCCGGCGTACGGCCGATCATGCGCTTCGCTTCCAATCCGACCGACAGGATTTCTCCGTTATCCCGGTTGATGGCCACCACAGAAGGCTCCCTGGCAACGATCCCCTCGCCTCTGACATGCACCAAAATATTGGCTGTTCCCAGGTCAATCCCGATGTCCTTGGATAAAAACATGCTGTTCACCCCTCGATTCAATCACAATTTTCCTTTAATAGGTCTATATCGAAATCCTGCAGCAGCTCGTACAATAAAGAGACCGGCAATCCCACCACATTAAAATAGTCTCCTTCGATCCTGCGGATCAAAAAGCCGCCTTTTCCTTGAATCCCGTAGCCGCCGGCCTTATCTAATGGCTCTCTGGTAGCCACATAACAATCGATCTCCTGATCCGTAAGGCGGCGAAAATACACAATCGTCTGCTGTTGCCCGCTCAAAGTGCGGTTATTGTCAATATCAACGATCCCGATGCCGGTAATCACAATATGTTCCCTACCGGACAAAGAAGAGAGCATTTCCTTGGCTTCCGCCTCATTTTTCGGCTTCCCTAAAATTTTACCGTCCAAAAGAACGATGGTATCGGCGCCGATAACAACGCCATGCTGCAAGTTTTTCGCCACAGCCAGCGCTTTCTGCACCGCCAAACGAATGACATAGGAAGAAGGAGCTTCTCCCTCCCTCTGTTCCTCTTTGATCTCTTCAGATAACACGGTGAAAGCAATGCCCAAATTGGACAGAATCTCACGGCGCCGCGGTGAAGAAGAGGCCAAGATCATTTCTCTCACATATTTCACTCCATTTCAATACCCAAAAGCCAGGCTCTGGCATCCGACACCATGTAGATGGAACCGGTAATCAGCAATAATCCCTTGGACCCCGCTTTTTTCGTTAAATCCAATCCCATTTTACACGCGTCTCCGATATTTTCTTCTAACAATACGGTTTGGCAATGCGGTTTAAAAAAGTCCGCAATGACCTGGAAATCTCCGGCCCGCTTAGGCTGTTGGGTTTCGTGACCACTACATTTTTCACAATGGGTCCCAAAATATCAACGGCTTTCTGGCGGGCTTTATCCGCCAGCATGCCGATCACAACCGTGATTTCCTGATCTCCAGTATTCCTGTAAATATTGCGCCAAAACGGCCATCCCATGATCATTATGGGCTGCATCGATCAGCACCGTCGGCTTTCGGATCAACTCAAGCGGCAAGGCCATTTTGCTTTTGCCAAACCCGCCGGATGTCCGTTTCCTCCGCGCCGAAAATCCGCGCGGCACGAATTGCCAGTGCTGCATTGATCAATTGATGGCGGCCTTTTAAAGGCAAAAACACATCGGCATAGAGGACTACCCCATTTTCCAAATAATCGAAGATCTGCCCTTCCATACTGCTGGCGATCAACTCAAAAGAAAAATCCTGGCCCAGCCGTTCGATCCGTTTAACGCCCCGCTCTGCCGCTTTCTTTTCTAATTGAGGATAAAGCTCGTCCTGTTCCAAACCGGTGAGAACCACCGCGTCCTTTTTAAAGATACCGGACTTCACATCCAAGATCTCTTCTAAGGTACTGCCGAGATAATCGGTATGTTCCAAAGTGACATTGGTCAAGACGGCCACTTTAACATCTTCCACAACATTGGTGGAATCAATCTCGCCGCCAAGCCCAACTTCCAAAACGACATTCTCCACACCTTTTTCCGCAAAGTAATGGAATGCCTGGGCGGTATTGACTTCAAATTCCGTAGGATGTTCAAAGCCTTCTTTAACCATTGCGTCAATATGCGGCCGCATCTCATTGATGATCTTGATCACATCCGCCTCGGAGATGTCTTCTCCGGCGATCTTGAACCGCTCTTTATAACTGTGGATATGCGGCGATGTAAAGAGCCCGGGGTTCAACCCGGCTTCCGTAAGCATCGCAGAGAGCATCGAGGAAACGCTGCCTTTGCCATTGGTCCCGGTGACATGGGCATATGTCATCTTCTTGTGGGGGTCGCCCAAACGGCGCAACAGCTCGATTTCCCTACCCAAACCAAAATTAAAACCAAATTTTGTCAATGCCCGAAGATAGTCAAGCGCTTCAATATATGCGTTTCTTTCCTTATCCATCGTTTTTCCTCAATCAAAGATTTTTAATGTTTCATCCAATCCGGCACATTTCTTTTCCGCCGCTTCCAATTTAACCCGTTCTCCGGCAACGACTTCTTCCGGCGCCTTCGCAAGGAATCCGGGATTATTTAATTTCCCTTGTAAACGGCGAACTTCTTTGACCATATTATCCCGTTCTCTTATGAGCCGGGCTTTTTCCTTTTCCATATCGATCAAACCTGCCAAAGGCAGATAAATACGGATCTCTTCTAAAACGCCGGCGGCGGCGCCTTTCGGCGCAGGGCCGCGACGGGCAAGAAAGTGATCTCACCACCGCCGCCGCTTTTCAAATAGGCGCCGGCAGACGAGATTAACGCTTTGTCCTCTTCATTGGCTGCGATCTCTAAAGCCGCTTTCTGCCCCAAGGGAACCTTCATCTCCGCCCGCAGATTACGCACGATGCGAATGAGGGCGAGGAGTTTTTCCATTTCTTCAACTTCTTTTTCAAAAACATAGGCGTTTTCTAAAGCAGGATAGGGAGCTAACATAATCGTCTCCCCTTCATGGGGCAAACGCTGCCAAATCTCTTCCGTAATATGGGGCATGAAAGGATGCAGCAATTCCAGCGCACTCCGCAAAACATAAACCAAAACCCGCTGGGTTTGCAGTTTTTCCTCTTTAGTCCCTTTATAAAGATTCGTTTTGGATAATTCCAAATACCAATCGCAGAAATCGTTCCAGATAAACTCATAGAGCCCATGGGCGGCGTCACCCATCTCATATTTATCCATGTTTTCCCTGGTTTTATCCGCGACAAGCTGCAACTTCGTCAAAATCCAACGGTCATGCAAGGCCAAACGGTCTTGATCCCAGGGCCCCGCTTCATAACCTTCCAAATTCATCAAAACAAAGCGGCTGGCGTTCCAGATTTTATTGGCAAAATTCCGGCTCCCTTCCAACCGATCTTTTTGGAAACGCAGGTCATTCCCGGGCGTATTCCCGGTAACCAGCATAAAGCGCAAGCTGTCGGCGCCGAAATCGGAAATAATTTCCAGAGGATCGATCCCATTGTTCAATGATTTACTCATCTTGCGGCCTTTTTCGTCCAAGACGAGACCATGAATCAACACTTCCCGGAAAGGCACATCCTTCTCCATCGCTAAAGCGCTGAAAATCATGCGGGCAACCCAAAAGAAGATGATATCACGGCCGGTGACCAAAACACTGGTGGGGAAAAAGTGGGAAAGATCCACCGTTTTTTCCGGCCATCCCAAAGTTGAAAAGGGCCAAAGCGCAGAGGAAAACCAGGTATCCAAAACATCCTCATCCTGGTGTAAAGGACCGCCGCAATCCGGGCATACCGTGGGATCTTCCCGCTGGCAAATCTCTTTGCCGCAATCGTCGCAATACCAAACAGGGATCCTGTGCCCCCACCATAATTGACGGGAAATGCACCAATCTCTGATATTCTCCATCCAATTCAAATAAACTTTTTCAAACCGCTCCGGTACAAAGCGGGTCTTCCCGTCCTTGACCGCTTCAATGGCAGGCGCGGCCAAAGGTTTCATTTTCAAGAACCACTGCGGTGAGATCAACGGCTCAACGGTGGTTCCGCAGCGATAGCATTCCCCCACGGCATGAAAATGAGGCGTCTCTTTACCGCCCAAACCCAACTCGATCAGGTCGGCAATCACCGCTTTACGGCACTCATACCGATCCAGACCTTCATATTTACCGGCTTCTGCCGTCATCTTGGCATCCAAATCGATAACCTCGACTTGGGGCAGATGATGCCGAAGACCCACTTCAAAGTCATTGGGGTCATGGAAAGGCGTGATCTTCACAACGCCGGTGCCGAATTCTGTTTCCACATATTCATCGGCGATGACCGGGATTTCCCGGCCGATAATCGGCAAGATCGCCGTTTTGCCAACATAAGCGCG